>NZ_OZ035006.1:681897-1022846 GCF_964031115.1 Spiroplasma endosymbiont of Clivina fossor | reverse complement strand
CACTTTACCACCAAATGCTTTACAACCTAATCCTCAAGAGGGCGATTATACGCACGCTACAACAGCTGATTTTTCTGCCAAATTACAAAAGCAACTAAATTTGATTTTTCAAAATTTTCAAAATATCCAAAAATCGTTAATTGGAGCGATTGCTTGATTTTCTCAATTAAAAAAATTGGAAGAGGGTTGACTGCCACTTTCAGAAAAGGCATACACCGTCATTCTTGCCAACGGCAGTCAATTGGTGACGCCTAGCCTTCGCGAGGGCGATTTTGTGCGACACAAAAAAGACAATCCTTTAAACGCAGAAAATGACAATGTCGGTCACCACATTCATCCGATTTATGTGGCTCCGAAATTAGACAAACCCAATTCTTCTTTTGTTTTCAAATGAAAAAAAAATTATTTTTTTTCAACAACAGGGTGAAATGTGGGCACAATGCCCCACACGCCGGAAGATTCTGATATTGTTATGCAGTCCTCACTTATTTTGGATGCTTGACCAAAAGAGGTCCCGGAAGAAATTTATTTATTTTTTTCAGCCGAAACAGAAAAAAATGAAACTGATATTTTAGAAACCCGCCCACAAAATACTAGTTTAATAGCTCATATTTATGTGGGCCTAGGGGCTAAAATTAAATAAGAGAGGAGAAAGTATCATATGAATTCAGAAACAGTAGCAAGTATTTTTACAGCAATTATTGGCGGTTTGGGTGGAACGGCTGGCATTACGGGAATAATCTCGGCTTTAAAAACAAAAAAGGAGGCGAAAAAAATGGAGCAAGAAAATAAAGAAGCGTTAAATAAAATTGATACCAAATTAATGATTATAAATAATAAGATTGATATGGTTGTTGCTATTAAAAATAATAACGCTAATAAAAACGAGATTAATATTAATAAACCAAAACGAGGAGTTAAAAATAATGCCTAAAAAATTATTTTGATTGAAAATGTTAATTTATTTTTTAAACTTTATTACTCTAGGACTTGTTCCTTTGGGAAAATTAATTTCTGAAAAAATTGAAATTTTAAAAAAACAAGTTAAAGAATTGGAGAGTAAATAATGCCATTACGGTTTACTAAAAAATGATTTAATGACAAAGATGATAATAGACTTCTTGCAAAATTAATTTAAAATATAATTGAATTGTTGTTTTTAATAAAAAGGTGGAATTTAAATGAAATTTAAAAAAAATAATCAAATAAGTGATAAAAATTTTTTAAGATTAACTGGTATTAAACATACTACTTTTAATAAAATGCTAGAAATTTTAAAAATAGAAGAATTAAAAAAGAGATTTCGTCGCGGAAGAACCAATAAATTATCATTAGAAAATCGTATTTTAATGACTTTAGAATATTGAAGAGAATATAGAACTTATTTTCATATTGCAAAAAGTTATGATATTAGTGAAAGTAGTTGTTATAGAAATATCAAATGAATTGAAGACACTTTAATAAAACACCCTAATTTTCAACAACTTACTGGTCAAAAATCACTATTAAAAGATTATTTCAAAGATAAGACTGTTATAATTGATGTAACTGAAAGCCAAATCCAACGCCCAAAAAAAGACAAAAACAGCACTACTCAGGAAAAAAGAAAAAACACACAATAAAAACACAAGTTATAATTGAAAAAGATAGTAAAAAAATTATTAGTTCTGATTTTTCTTATGGTAAAAACCATGACTTTAAAATTTTAAAAGATTCAAAAATTAAATTTTTACCAGAAACAACTGTTTTAGTGGATTTAGGTTATCAAGGCATACAAAAAATTAATCATAATGTTTTAATTCCTAAAAGAAAATCAAAGAAAAACCCTTTAAATAAAGAAGAAAAGCAAAATAATGAGCGAATTTCAAAAATGAGAATTGTTATTGAAAATGTTTTTGCTATACTTAAAAAATTTAAAATTATTAGTGAAAAATATCGAAATCGTAGAAAAAGATTTGCTTTAAGATTTAATTTAATAGCTTCAATTTATAATTTACAACTATTAGTTTAAATATATTTGATAATTTAAAATTTCAGTCTTTTTTTATTGTAAATAATAATTTTTATTATGTTTTAATGACAAAATATTTGTAAAAATAATCTAAAAATTATTTTAATAACACTTTTATATTTATTTTAAATTTAAAAATTATAATTATCATATTAATTTTGCAAGAAGTCTAATGTATTAGTTAAAAAACGCGAAATGGAAAAATCAATTTTGCGAATGTATGGTTTTGCCCCTTTTGGTCATGAAGATTATTATAAATCGTATGTGTCTGACACTATGGCTAATGCATTAACTCCTAAGAAATTGGAAATTAATATTAGTCAACAAGATTTATCACCAAAAATAATAGCATGACTTTATAAAAATGATTTTCAAAGTAAAAACTGGATTAATGAGAAACGAGCTAGCGATATTGGTGTTTCGGCATTTCTAATTTTTTTAAATCAAGGAATTATGAACTTTCAACCCATACGAGTAGCAGAGCGAGAATATGATGTGTTGGGAAATTTAATTCAATGTACAATTTTTTACGACGACTATAAGAAAAATAATCTTAATTTACGCATGTACGAAACTTACCAATTAGAAAACAGCAAAGTAAAAATTACGCGTGAAATTTATGAACTAAGCACTAAAAAAATTGTTGACAATAATGGCACTTCAAAATTGGAGCAAACAATAATAAAAGTTAATGATTTTGAAAAACAACGCAATAATGAAAAATTAAATATTAACCAAGTTTTAGAAATTAATTACATACCAATTGCAATTTTTTCTAATTTACCAAGTGAGCGTGCTGACATCGCTGGTGTTGAAGATAAATTGAAAGCTTTAGATATTTTTTATGAACAAAGCATTCTAGATGCGATTTTAAACGCCACAAGATTTCTTATTAATACAAATTCACTTGTTGGTAATGTTCAAAAAAATGTAAATAAGATTATTGATGATTTTATTAAAAATCATGTTTTAGTCATGAATTATGATCAAGCACAAAATCCAATACCCTTTTCTACTATTAATGGTCAATTTAGAGGAAAAGAATTAACTTATTTATATGATTGAAATGTGACCGAGATTAATAAACGGATTGGAATGCATGTACCTGCAATTCATAAAGGGGCTCAACAAACTCGTCAAGAAAGTTCTGCGGTTAATATTCAAACTAACAATATGCTCGAGCAAAAATTATTATTACGAGAAGAAGCCCATGCAAACTTTATTTACTTACTACTTAAATTTGACCGCGACTTGAATGGTAACAGTTTTATTTCAAAAGAACTTGAAAAAATGACAATCAAAGTCAATTTGAATGTAACGACCACAATTGGTAAAGAAATTAATAATATTGATATGAAAGGACAAGAAAATGGCGGATTGGAAGACTAAACCAAGTCAAGAAAATGAAACAAAATATCGTGATTATGCAATTGATAATACTCCACTGGACTTTGCAAATTACACCGAACAATCAGACCCTGACTTGCATACAATTTATAACAAAACAAGAAAACGCGAATTATATATTTACCCTTTAAATAACCTGATTAAAAACACAAATAAACCTAATTTATACTTTTCTCCCAATGTTGTTAAAATTGGCTTTATTGACCCGTTAGAAGTTAAAAAAACGATTGCTTATGAAGTTAGTGACTTTAATTTAGAATTAGATGCTCGCAATGCTACTAATATTCAAGATAATAGTGTTGAATATACTATGGTCGATGCCAAGACTATAATTTTTCAAGATGAAAGTTTATACGGCAAATTTAATCTTCATGTTGTTTCTATTGGTGAACCGGCAAACGAAAATAATTTGGATGAATTGTATATTATAAATTCTTACACCGAACGCTATGCCCCAAAATCAATTAAGGTAACCAAGGAAACAGTTTTAGTACGGGTGCAAGATTTTAAAGTTCGTGGTTCTAATCCCATTATTGTTCGTATTCAAAAACAATTGCCCGAAGATACAAAGGTTAAAGCAATTACTATTAAATTTCCACGGCAAGCTTTATTTGGAAATATTAAATTAATCGGGGAAGTAAACGGCGTGGAGGGTTATCCACGATTATTTATAGAAAATGACAAGGTTATGTTACCAATGCTATCAATGCCGATTGAAACTGAACCAAAAGTTAGAATATTGCAACAATGAATGTCTAGTCAAGTTTTAGCATGAGAAAAAGCAAAATTGTTTTTTAATGAGAAAAGTGCTTTAGATTTGATTACGGTTGGTGGCGGAACAGAATCAAGAAAAAAAGTTTTTATTGATGCAAGAGTAACATCAATGCATATTACTAGAAATACACAAAAATATCAGAGTGTACCCGTTGGTTGCCTACCCGTGGATTTATTAAAAGAAAATATTATTTTAAATGAAACAATCACTCTACCGGGTGCTATTGGTGGGCTTGAGCCAAATTGTCTAGATTCTACCTCATATAATTTAACTAAAAATTATGATGTAGTGGAATTAGAATTTAAGGAAATATTTAGGATTGATAGCTTACAAAGAATTTTGTTAGATATGTTAGATTATACATATAACTACCGAACAAATTTTAAATATGCAACATATAATCCTGATAATACTCCACTAAATGATATTGCAAAATTAAGAGAAAATAAGTTCATGGGGCAAAAAGCGGAAACAGTTATTACAAACTTATTTGAAGATTGAAAATTTGAAAATCCAAAATTATTAAAACATCCTTCAGTACAAATATTTAAACAAATTATTATGATGCTTTCTGAATACATCCTTTCTGAATTGTCAATAAATATGGGCTTAAATGATGATTACAAACTATTATTGCCTTATTATTTTGAGCTCATTTCAGTTCCGGTGAAAGAGGATGGGTATTATAAATTCAAAGATGTAGAAGTTATTTTAAAATCAGAATATTTTAATTTTGAAAATAATGAAATAAAATTTATTAGCAAAGATATTTCACAAAATCAATTATTTAAATTAAATGATAATCAATATAACTGACTACCATTGGTTAACAGTTTAGAACCAAACGATATTCCCAGTTTGTTACCAAAGGATATAAAACTTGCGGATGGTAATTATGGTAAAAATCTTACAAGACTAGTTATAAATAAGTCAAATTTAAACAATGTTATGAATTTATATGGCAAAGATTTAGAAGATTTATTAAGTAATTTAGAGTGAAACGAATTGATTAATAGTATTGATAATACTAATACTTGCAAATTTATTTTGAAATCAGAATTAAAAAATTTTAAGCGATTAGAAATATCATCTATTTTTGGAGTTGGAAAATATAATTTTGAAATAATAACAAGTGGTAATAATATCATTAAGTTTAATGATGTTAATTTATTTAATAATAAACTTAGTTCATACTCGTTAATAGAAATTTAAAAGGAGACTAATTAATTAGTCTCCTTTTAAATGATAAAATAGTTTTTAGGATATTTTCCGTCTCATTTTTTGTATGAATTATCATGTTTATTATATCCACAAGTTAAACTTATATTTTCTCTATCAGTTCCTTCATTAATTTTAGTTGCTCATATAGTGCTATTGCAGTAAACGGTTTCTCCATTATATTTTAGAAAGTATTTGTTACTTCTGCTATAAGCTACTATTCCTAAAATTATTCCTACAAAAGTAAATACTATTAAAGTGAGTAATATACTTACTTGTAATAATTCATTTTTTTTTTTGCATTTATTATCCTCCAAAAATAAATTTAATTAATTGGGGCTAAAAAGAGACCTTGTAAAAAGGTCTCTTTTTGTTTTTGTAATTTTAAAGAATATATAAAATTTTGATAATTATCGGCTGGTCGGGTTGCTTCCACAAACGAAGCGTCAATATACTAGAATTTTATTAAGCTTACAAAAAATCTCGGCACCGCTTTTCAACCTGTTAGGGGTCCGCGTTTAGCAGGACCTTGGGGACCCTGACTTTATTGAAAGAACTTCCGTAATTTTTTTAATTTAATAAACAACTAGATTATACACGCAGATTTTGTGAAAGTCAACCCTCCCAGACTCACTCAATCTTGCTTTTAAACATAAAAAAAGTTATAATGAAAATAACTTATAGTCATGACTGTAAAGAGTTCATAAGTTGAAATACTTATGTCCTGAAAAGGGGTGGCCGTAGGGCCCATTTATTTTAAGTTTAGAATTGATTTAACGGTAGATGTTAAAAAACAAAAAAGATTCAAAAAGTCGGTACTCTAAAATAATAACTTTTTAAATGTTGCTAAATAAAATAAAGGAGATTTATGTGACTATTATTTGTACAGAAATAGAACATATTTTTTTACTAGAACATTTTAAAGATTATAATGTAGAGAATTTCGGAGAATATTTAAAACAAATTTACTTGCCACATGAAGACGCATATATTAAATTGCATTCTGGCAAAAAAGGTAGAAAGGTGGAAATAACTTCAAAAAATAATAAAAATATACAAAAAATTTTTGAACAAATTATTTCATTATTAAGTAATAAAAAATGTTTTTTTGCAATGGAATATATTGAAAGTAATAATGAAATTTACTTTTCTATAAAAAAGTATTTGTTTAACAAGAAAAGAATAAGAACAATAAGAATTGATGAAGAACCTTATTCGGGTTTAAAAGATAATCAACTGGAAGAAGAAATGGATCAAGCAGATTTAGCAATTGTAAATACAAGTTATAATAATATAAATGTTATTTATGAATTAGGGTATTTAACCTCTAAATTAGGTAAAGATAAAATTATAATAATAAGTGATAATAAATTTTCAGATGAGCACGCTTATACATGTACAGGAGGGGATTGTTGTAAATATAAAAGCAAAAAATTTAATTTTCGTCAAAGGAGTACAATATTTTTAGATAGTCCTGATTTTTTAATAGAAATAGAAGGACGCATAAAGTTTTGTTAGGTAGGAAAAGATTTGAATAAGTATTAAGACAGTCAGCAATGATTGTCTTTTTATTTTATAAGATGTTAAAAATTTGTTCTTTAAAAATTAAATACAAGTGAGTTAATAATGTTGGTATGTATTAAAGCACAATAAATTGTGGGTGGTCGCCATAACCAAAAGAAGTTTACCAGTTAATAGATAACATCCTATTAGCTATAGCAATTTGTTTCGTTTTGCAATAAAAAAATGAATGGGTGGATTTCCTAAAAATATACACGCTATTAAATTAGTTCCAAGGGTAGGATGCGGACATTAAAGTGTAGAAATTTCTATATAGGGATATACTAAGTTTAAAATTATTAAAATCTTTATCTAATTAAAAAAACAAAATTTATTAACAAAGCTTGTTAAACACTTAAATCTGCGATATATAAGTGTTTAAAAAACTAAGTTAACTAACTTAGTTAATATAAAACTTAGTTTATTCATAAGAAAGGTAATTTATTATGAAAAACATTGAAAACATTTTCTTAAATACTAAAAAATATCTTTTAAAAGAAACTCAAAACGCAATGCTTATTAAAGCACCAAAAATTCCGTGATTTAATGAACAAATCGGTATTTGGTTTTCAAAGCGATTTGTTTATAAAGGAAAATACGAAAATTCAATTTGCATTGGAATAATAAAAGATAGTAAATATCAAGTAATTTCGATTAATCAAAAAGAAAAAGAAACCAAATTAATTAAGGGACAAGAATTATTAGGTTTTTTCATTGCCGAAAAAGAAAACAACAAAAAAGATATAAATTATAACTATTTTAAAGGAGTTTAAAAATGAATATTGCGATTGGAATAATATTTATTATCATTTGCATAATGCTATGGGCATATTTTGCTTATAAAATTTATGCCAAAATAAAAATTAGAATTAAATATAAAAATGCCATTAAAAATAATACTGGTAATTTTACAAAAGATGAAAAAGTGTTTATTGCCCGCTTTGAAGAATGAGTTAAAGCTCCTAATTCAAAAGAAAATAATGAGAATAAAAAATAATGTTTTGAGAAATTATTATGGAATTCTTAAAACTGTTTATTCCGATAGAAAAAATGCCTGCACAGGTTGCGTTTATTGCCGGATTAATTATTATTATTACTTTTCTTTTCGCATTAATTTCAATTATGTATTTACCAATAAAAATGATTTTTGGGAGATAAAAAATGACAATAAACTTAAAAGAATTTAATTGAGAACAAATTAAACAAACTTTCTGAGATTTATTTATTCAAATTACAACTATTCCGGCCCACATTACTGGTGGTAAAGAAATTAAATTAACCGAAGCACCACTTTGACTTTTAATAGCAAACATTGCTTTTTGACTCCTAACAGCGATTATGGTGTGATTTATTCTAATGTTACTTTGAAAAACCATATCAGTATTTAGATAGAGACAAAAGTAATGTCGCAGAGTTACATTGTGATGCATTCCCAAAGAAATTCAAAATTAATTAGGAAAAAATACAATCGTGTTAAGGTTAATCGTGGTTTTAACAAATTTAAGAAAAACTTTGAATATAAATGATGAATGTTTTAAAAAGAAAGGGGGTGATTATATGTTTGGAACTTTCTTGGCCGATGCACCTGCAACAGTAGAAAAAATAACAGCTAGTGACGCGATGACTAAATTGTGAAACGCAATTATAACAGCGTTTACTAAAATGTGAGAAATTATTGCTGTTAATATGCCACAAGTCGGTAATTTCTTTGCTGACTACTGAATCTTCATTTTCCCATTTATTTTGGCAATATTCTTTATTTGCTTTAAAATGTTTGAAAAATTACTTGGAGCCGTACGCTAACAAAAAAATAAAGTGAGGTGCAAGATGAAATTTTGCAAATGAATAATAGAAAAAAATAACCATTTTATTGAATTGAATCGCACCTCATTTTTAATTTTATGACATTGAGGAGCAATTTGATATATTTACAACGGTTATTTTAAAAACATTGTGAGCTATTTATTTTTAGCAGGTTGCATTTTAATTTTCCTTTTTAAAATCGGTAATTTAACACAAATTAACAAAGTTATTAATTTCTTAAAAAACTCACCATTAAATATTGTGATTGGTTCATTAGGGACTGGCAAAACTGCTTTTCTAGTATACGCATCAAAATTACTAAAAAAGAAGAAATATCACATCGCCTCAACCTTTCCATTACTAGAAACCCAAAAATTAAGTTTAGGACATATGGGATTATTAGACTTTGATTATCCGGTATTACCAGATAAAACCTTACTTTTGTGAGATGAAACCAATTTATTCTTAGAAGGAACTGATTGAGAAAAAAATAATACCAAAAACGAAGAAACCGGTATCCAAGAGTATTTCGCTCTAGCACGACATTTTGGTCATATTGTTCTCGCTAGCGGTCAAAGAGATAAACATATTTGAGTTAAAGTTCGTGATATTGCCAATAATGTAATTGTGGGAATTCGCAAAAAACCCGTTAATATTTTTCGCCCCTACTTGAAAGTCGTCTATGGCACCTTTACGAGCATTGAAGAATATGAACGCTGACGAAACACCTTAATTGATGCTAAAAATAGCAAAAAAGGTCGCCGTATTAAATACCGTGATATTCCTGAACTTGATATTTATTTTTTTAAACTAAAAATTCCTTTACCAATACTTAACACTTACAATTCTTTTTACCTAGCATTTTTAAGAGATTACTTAAATTCAAAAGTAAATCCTGATTATGAAGATAAATACTATACTGATACGGCAATTGATTTAGAAGACTTAGAATACTTAAAAATGGATAAATTTAGCAAATTTTTAAGAAAAATGAAAGAAAAGGAACAATAAAAAATGGCAAATCTCGCAAAAATGGCCGACTTTCTCGCCCAAATGCTTTATAAAGTTTTTGATTTAATTTGAAGTTTAGAGGTGCCGGGAACGAATATTCAATTAATATTTCCTCTATTCTTAACGCTTGCTGTAGAATTTCTTATGGCAATTATTCTCGGTTTTGGTAGTCAACAAGTTAATTTAGAAAGACAACGCCAATATGCGGTTAAAAATAAGGGGCGTTTAAGTGCGTGAGGAAAAGCTAAAAAACAAATAAAACCAATAAAAACAAAACAAGGTAACTAACAATGTTTAAACTAATTATTATTTTTATCTTAATAACCGTTCTTGGATTATTAGCTGGTAGTCATTTTGAAACTTTAACAAACTATATTAGCGAAGGCCTTGCGAATTTTCAAAAGTTTATTACTAGCAATTTAACAATTTTAGAACTTTTTAAACCAATGGCACGAACATTTTCGCAACACCCAATTTTTACCATTCTTGGTGTAACTTGTGTACTTATTGCTTTATTTATTGTGATTAAAGGTAGGTAAAAAAATGGAAAAATGAACTAAAAAACAAGAATTAGAAATAGAAAATGACAAATTAAAAATTGTTAATGTAATATTAGAAAATAGTGTTAATACTCTTAAATACATAAAAATGAAAAAACTTTTAGCAAAATTATTTAAAAAAGATAATTCAAAAGAAAAAATGCCATTAAAATTAAGAATTAAAAATTCTTTTAAAAATCAGTGGTTAAAAATAGTATTAAGTATCATTTTCATCTTTATAAGCTTATTAATTTGTGCATTAACAGTAATCGATACTAAATGAATAACCGGAACAAATGACGAATTTAATGATTTTATGAATAAACAGATGGTTGATTTCTTTGGTAAGTTCAATAGTGGTATTATGCTGGCAGGAATATTTGTTTTTTGATGAGGCGGAGCAATATATTTTTCACTTAAATTTGAAAAATTAATCCGCTTGATTATTCAGAAAATTAAAACAAAAAGAGCCTTGAAAAATGAAATCAAACAAACTCATTAATTCTTTAAAAAAATAATGATGGAGAATTTTACCTTACATTTTTATGATTACTATCTTTTTCATTTCGTTTTTAAAATTGGAAGTTAATGATTTGAAATTATTATATGAAAAATTTGAAGCATTAATTTCACTTATGATATTAGGGTATTTAGATATATGCATTACAATAGCGGTAATTACAAACTGTAGCATTGAGTGATTTATTAAAAAAATTAAAGCTAAAAGAATAATGAAAAATAAAATATTTTAAAAAGGAAGGATAAAAATGTTTATGAAAATATTTACCGTGATAGTTATTAGTTTAAATAACATTTTTACCATTCCCCAAAACATTAACAATGACAAAACAACAGCAAATTCACTAATTAGAAATAAAAGAGAAAGCAAAGAAACTTATGAATTAAACTTAAAAAAAGGATTTGTTTACTTAGTAAAAAATAGATGAAAAAAACCTACTACTGATATAAAATGAGATTTATATATACATGCACAACAATGACCAATAAATATGCCAAACTGAATAAAAATTGATAAAATATCTCCAATTAACGAAAAGACAATACATAGCATAATAGATAATTACCATGCAATAAACGAAAATATTCTTGATGAACTTACAAAACTCAACTTTAATATCAAGTATGAAGAAATTGAAAACGGTAATATTCAAAAAAAGGAAATCTTTAATCTAAAAGTAACAATATTAAGAAATCCTACTTGAACACAACTAATAACAAAAATTGAAGGTCAAATAAGACCATCAACCGATATTGATTTACCAGAAAAAACCACCAAATTTGATGGCAACCATAACTATAACGATGTTGTTGATAATCTTGATTATTTAATGATTCATCGTGGTGATTTTGATAAATTTAATTACTCTTATCTCTATTGAACGCCAATATTTAATTTCATTAACACCTTAGAAAAAGGTTATTACAAAGAATTTATCATTAAAAACCATGGTTTTAAAGATGAAAGCTATTTTCATCATAAGACTTCTAGTAGTGAGAATGAAATTAATAAGAATGTTTTAAAAATTAAAGCTTTTAATAAAACCTTAATCGCAGGTAATAACTATTTACAATTATTACATGGTGAAAGTGAAATATGAAAATATGATACGGCAAATACTAACGATTATTACCTAATTAAGTACCTTTTTGGTACCTTAAATTATCTTAATGTTAAATTTAGTTTTTTGAGATACGACCCTGAATTAAAAAATGACATTTACCTTTATTTTAAAAACAACATACCTAGTATTAACAACAGCGATTACAAAAATGTTTTTGACGAAATCTACGAAATTCTTGGCAATTTCTTTGCAAGTTTATTTTATGCTACTTTTGATATGGATGAAAACACTCATACAGAAATTGATTTTAAAGGTGTAGAAAACTATAAGAAGGATTATTTTATTCAAATCGGTTTCTTTTACCGTTCATTAATTACCTTTTATCCCAAAAAATACTTAGTAAATATTATAGGAAACTCAGAATTATTACTAAGAAGTTATTTCTTTACTTTTGATAAAAAATCGCACCAAGAGAATTATAATGCCATTAAAAACAACAATAGCATTTATCAAATTGATTTTAATGTTCTTAAATCTTATGACAATAAACTAATTAAATTGTCAGCCAGTAACACTGCTAATAATATTAATTATCTTAACACCGACATTGATATTCGCTATGGTATTAATATTTTTACCTTAACTTTTCCGCTTTATCATAAAGGCAATATCTCTAACTACAATTTTAAAATTTATGACTTTAATGTCTTAAATTCCACGGCGTTTATACCTGATGGCTCAACCAACTCAGAATGAGATGATTTAATTCCGCCAGCAAATTGCAAATATTCTGGACGATGAATACCAACTTTTAATGACATTGGCTGTGCCATTCAAAATGCTGGCATCAAAATGATAAACTGAATGCTCACTGCTTCACAAATCATTACGATTTTACGACCATTAGCAATCATTGCAAAAGCAACAGTTAACTTTTCAACTGCCATTTTTCCAATTTTTAAAACGGTACCCGCCTTTTACTATACCTTTCAGTTTTTAATCGGCTTTGCCATTTTTCTAATGATTTTAAGGATTTTCGTATAATATATATATATATATATATATTGAAAAAACAAAATAAAGGAGTTAATTTTATGAAATTTTTAAATATAACCGCTGTTTTAGGACTAATAACATTACCAATAGTTGGTTGTTCTAAAAAAGCAAATGAACCAATATTACAAATTGAGAATGAATCATACGAATTAAACTTAAAAAAAGGATTTGTTTACTTAGTAAAAAATAGATGAGAAAAACCTAAAACTGATATAAAATGAGATTTATATATACATACACAACAATGACCAAAAAATATGCCAAACTGAATAAAAATTGATACAATATCTCCAATTAACGAAAAGACAATACATAGCATAATAGATAATTACCATGCAAAAAACGAAAATATTCTTGATGAACTTACAAAACTCAACTTTAATATCAAGTATGAAGAAATTGAAAACGGTAATATTCAAAAAAAGGAAATCTTTAATCTAAAAGTAACAATATTAAGAAATCCTACTTGAACACAACTAATAACAAAAATTGAAGGTTAAACCTTTAATAACTAAATTTAAAAACTGTTAAAATCACTAACCTATAAAGGTAGTTTTCTATGGGGACTGTACAATTAACTGTGTCTCTAAGTAATTAACTTAAATTCACTCTGTCCTCAAATTTTATCATTAAATGTGAAATTGCACTACCCCAATTTTGAATTGGCATCGTTCATTTCTTAACCATATTTTGAAATGCTAAATAAAATATTTTAAAAACTGATGCGTCATTAGGAAAAATCTTTTTATTCTTAATGACTTTTCTTAATTGACTATTAACAGATTCAATCGCATTAGTTGTGTAAATAATTCTTCTAAATTCCTGAGGATATTCAAGAAAAATTATTAAATTATTTCAGTTATTTTTTCATGATTTAGTAATTTGTGGATACTTTTTATTTCATTTTTCTGAAAAATGATCTAAAGCAATTAACGCTATTTCTTCATTAATTGCTGTATAAATTGATTTTAAATCATTAGCTACAAGTTTGCGATCTTTGTAAGGAACAAATTTTAAACTATTGCGAATTTGATGAACAATGCATAATTGATGCTGTGTTTTTGGGAAAACAGCTTCTATTGCATCAGACATCCCAGTTAAATTATCACTACAAGCAACAAGAATATCTTGTAACCCACGATTTTTCATTTCCGTAAGATTATTAAGTCAAAATTTGGCTCCCTCATTCTCACTAATTCACATTCCTAAAATATCTTTTAAACCATCTAAATTAATTCCTAAGGCAAGATAAACTGCTTTATTTATTATTCGTTTATCTTGCTTTACTTTAACAACAATACAATCAAAATAAACAATCGGATAAATCTTCTCTAAAGGTTTAGTTTGTCACATTTTAACTTCTTCAATAACATCATCAGTTATTTGACTAATTAAACTTTCTGAAATTTCTGCTCCGTGATAGAATTCTTGCAATTGTGCTTTGATATCAGAAATTGTCATTCCTCTTGCATATAAAGAAATTACTTTTTGATCAAAGTTATCAAATCTTCTTTGTCTTTTTGGAATAATTACTGGTTCAAAAGTACTATTTCGATCTCTTGGTACATCAATTGCGATTGAACCATTTTTAGTAATAATGGTTTTTTGTGTGTTGCCATTTCTTTTATTATGATTCTCATCAGTTTCAAGATAATCTTTAATTTCCGTATTTAACATTCGTTCAGTTAATTTTTTGGTAAATTCCTGAAAAATAGTATTGCCTTTAAATAAATCTTGTGGATTATCAATATTTTCTAAAAAATAATCAACAACTTTATCAATTGCGTCAGGTTCTTTTTTTATTTTTTTTGTCATTTTCTGTTCTCCTTCTTTTAAGTATAATTCAGAATGAATTATCGAGACACAGAATTTTGGACAGGCTCTTTCTATGATCACAAGCCCCTTGAATTAACTAAACAATTTTTTAATTTTTTCTTCTTTCTATTTTGTCAGAATAAAAACCAGTAATTTTAGTTAATTACTGGTTTGAACATTTTTTATTTTTACAAGAAATTTAAACTTGTTGTGCTTGTTTTAATTAAAGTTATTGTTCTAAATAGGCTAATATCGTTTTTATAAAACCTTATACTATAGTAGTAACTGTATTTGTTCTTACCGGCCCTTCTCTTTCTGATGAAAAAAATGCGCCACCGTTAAATGTTATTTTATCATTATTTTTATCTATAGTAATTTCATTGGGTAATAAACTATATTTTTGTAAAATTTGCATTACTTTTGTAATTGATAATGTAATTATTTGTTCTTTATTGTTATCATCAATTATTTTGGCAGTAATATTTCCTGTAATTTTTTGTTTTAAATTTAATATAACTTTAGATATAATTATTCTTACTGGATAAGTAATTTTTAATTTTTCATTGGGATTAAGTTCAAATTTATCAGCGGGTTCCTTAAAAATACTTAAAATCATTTCTTGTTCTTGTTTATTTGTGTTTGATAAATCAAATTCATTTGATAATACATTAATGATTTCAGAATTTTTATTATTTATATTTGTAAAATCTGTTAATTTCATTTCATCATCAGAATTTATGTTTCAACCATTTAATTTATTTTCTTGTTTTGTTTTAGTTAATCCTGTTGTAATTTGAAATACTAATTTTGATTTTGAATTATATTCACAAGCGGGTACATTAAATGATCTTGTATTTGGGGTTTTATTGATAATTTCTCTATCAGAACATACATTTTTAGGAACATTAGATCATAAAAATGAATTTTCTTGTTTTGTTATTTCAGTATTTGAAAAATTTAAATTATTACTATTAACATTACTTATTTCTTTAAATATTAAATTTGGATTTTCATCTCGAAACTTAAAAAATACTGCTCTTTTAATTAATTCGTTTAAATTAATATCATTAATTTCATCTTTATTTTTAATTTTATAATTAACAATAACTTCTCCAAAATATTTATTATTACTATTATTTTTTTCTTTTATTATCGCTGAATTATTTGTTTTGTTAACTATTTCTAATAGTGAAATATCTAAATCAGGATTTAAATAATTTAATTCATTTAAAATTGTATTATCAGAATCATTATTAATTTGTCCTAAATTATAGTAATTACTATATTCATAAACATTACCATCTCCTGAACCAATATATAATTTATTGTTGAAAACCACACCAGAAGAATCAACTCAGTTATTTGTTCTAATAACAATTTTTTGTTGTCCTGTTGCTGAATATTCATAAACATTGTGATCTCCTGAACCAATATATAATTTATTGTTGAAAACTATCCCAGAAGATTTAATTTCTCCATTTGTTGTAATGACAACTTTTTGTTGTCCTGTTGCTGGATTATATTCATATACTTTGTGATCTATTGAACCAAAATATAATTTATTGTTGAAAACCACACCAGAAGATCAAATTCCTTCTTCTGTTTTTATGACAGTTTTTTGTTGTCCTGTTGCTGGATCATATTCATATACATTATGATCTTTTGAACCAAAATATAATTTATTATTTAAAATAATTCCACTAGCAAAAATCTCGCCCTTTGTTGTAATGATAACCATTTGTTGTCCTGTTGCTGGATCATATTCATATACATTGTGATCATGTGAACCAATATATAATTTATTGTTGAAAACCACGCCAGAAGAATGAATGACATTATTTGCTTTAATAACAATTTTTTGTTGGCCTATTACTGGATCATACTCATATACATTATGATCACCTGAACCAAAATATAATTTATTATTTAACACGACCCCCGAAGAAAGAACTTCATCCTTTAGTGTGATCAAAATTTTTTGTTGTCCTGTTGCTGGATCATATTCATATACATTGTGATCATGCGAACCAAAATATAATTTATTGTTGAAAACTACACCCGAAGAAAAAACAATACTATTTGCTTTAATAACAATTTTTTGTTGTCCTGTTGCTGGATCATACTCATAAACATTACCATCTCATGAACCAAAATATAATTTACTGTTGAAAACCACACCCGAAGAAAAAATGTGCCCACCTGTTTTAATAACAATTTTTGTTCTATTTATTTTATTATTTTCATTATTGTTTCGTTTTTGTCTTTTATAATTTATGTTTTCTAATTTAGTTTGTTGTTCTTGTTTTTCATAAGGACTATTGGCAACAATGCCTGATATTCCGCTTCCCGCCATTGTTATTGTACTTAATAAACTAAGTAACTTTTTCATGTTAATCAAATCCTTTTCGTGAATTTTTAATAATTAATAAAATTTACCGAACAATCAACATCCTTTCTCAAATTTGTACAGTCTAATTAATACAAATTAATTATAAACTATCAAATAATAATTTCTATTATTTTTTCAAAATATTAAATACTAATTCTAGAAAAACATTTATCTTTAAAAAAGAAAAATAAGTTAACGAAATTTAACTTTGTTAAAATTACTCTACCAAGAAAGGTGATTTTTTATGTTAGAAATTAATAATAATGTAAAAACCTTAGAAAACAAGCATTGATTAAGTTTATTTACAACCCATAAAAATATGTACATTAATAAATGTGAACAACTAGCTAATGAATACGAAAAATTAGATGAATACTTATATAAATATCATTATCGGTTAAAACAAGGTTATAAAGTAGTTCATTTTGCATGAAGAACAATTATTACAATTTTTGGTGAAGTTATTTTTAAACGACGCCGATATAAATATTGAAATCAAAAATCAGGTAAATTTGAATATGTATGTTTGTTAGATAAAGAAATTGGTTTACTGCCCAAACAACGCATTTATTTTGATGTCCAATTTAAAGTTTTAAGTCTTTTAGGTGATGGTAAAAGGTATCGTGATGTTTTAGATGCTCTAAATCATTGTTATATTTCAAAAGCTAGTATTTCGAATATTTTAAATAAATATGATATTGCTGAATATTTTCAACTAGCAGAAAAAGAAACTAAAACTAGAATTGATGTTAAAAATAAGGATTTATATATTCAACTAGATGAGACATTTTTAGCGACATTAGACCATAAAGTTAAACAAGACCAAAGAATTCGTTTAGTTACTTTTCATACCGGACATAAAGAAAAAAAATACAAAAATGCTCGTAGAGAATTAGAAAATAAACGAGGTCATTTTCTAATGTTAAAAGTTGGTAAACGAATAAATACGATGGATTATCGTGATTTATTAATTAAGGAATTACAAAAACATTATGTAAATATTAATTATGACAAAATAATTGTTTGTGGCGATGGTGATACTTGAATTAGAGAAATTGCCAATAGTTTTGGTAATGTTAGATATATTTTAGATGGTTATCACGCTATTAAAAAATTAAAACAAACGGCATTTAATATTATTTTTGAAAATCGCAAAGTAACACTAAATAGTTGAATTAAATTATATAAGGATGGAAATCATCAAGAATTAATCAAAAACATTCGTAATGTTGCTAAAAATGAATTAAATAAAGATATTAAAACAAATTTGAAAAAGGCGAGTAATTATTTCAGTAATAATAAATATGGTATTCATAATCAAAATTTAGAATGAAATATCGGTTGTAGCATTGAAAGTGATGTATCACATTTAATAAAACAACAATTAGGATATGGAGCAAAAATATATAATCATAAGAATTTAAATAACTTATTACATTTAAGAATGGCAAATTTAAACAACTTAAATGTATTACATTACATTAATGAAAGCATTAATTCAGAAATAGAAATCAGAAAAGAAATATATAAAAATTCATTATGAAATAAATATAATAATAAAAATGATGATAGTTGAATTAACTATAAAGGTAATGCTGTAACAAATAAATATAATAGATTTAAGTAAGTAAAAATATAAAATTAATATATATTTAGTCAAAATTTAATAATAATTAATAAGGACGCATAAAGTTTTCTTAGGTGGGAAAAGATTTGAATAAATATTAAGACAGTCAGCAATGATTGTCTTTTTATTTTATAAGGTGTTAAAAATTTGTTCTTTGAAAATTAAATACAAGTGAATTAATAATATTGGTATGTATTAAAGCACGATAAATTGTGGGCGGTCGCCATAACCAAAAGAAGTTTACCAGTTGATAGATAACACCCTATTAGCTATAGCAATTTGTTTCATTTTGCAATAAAAAAATGAATGGGTGGATTTCCTAAAAATATACACGCTATTAAATTAGTTCCAAGGGTAGGATGCGGATATTAAAGTGTAGAAATTTCTATTATAGGGGTATGCTAAGTTTAAAATTATTAAAATCTTTATCTAATAATAATAAAAAAACAAAATTTACTAACAAGGCTTGTTAAACACTTAAATCTGCGATATATAAGTGTTTAAAAAACTAAGTTAACTAACTTAATTAATATAACTTAGTTTATCTATAAGAAAGGTAATTTACTATGAAAAACATTGAAAACATTTTCTTAAATACTAAAAAATATCTTTTAAAAGAAACACAAAACGCAATGCTTATTAAAGCACCAAAAATTCCGTGATTTAATGAACAAATCGGTATTTGGTTTCCAAAGCGATTTGTTTATAAAGGAAAATATGAAAATTCGATTTGCATTGGAATAATTAAAGATAGTAAATATCAAGTAATTTCAATTAATCAAAAAGAAAAAGAAACCAAATTAATTAAAGGACAAGAATTATTAGGTTTTTTCATTGCCGAAAAAGAAAACAACAAAAAAGATATAAATTATAACTATTAGACTTCTTGCAAAATTAATTTAAAATATAATTGAATTGTTGTTTTTAATAAAAAGGTGGAATTTAAATGAAATTTAAAAAAAATAATCAAATAAGTGATAAAAATTTTTTAAGATTAACTGGTATTAAACATACTACTTTTAATAAAATGCTAGAAATTTTAAAAATAGAAGAATTAAAAAAGAGATTTCGTCGCGGAAGAACCAATAAATTATCATTAGAAAATCGTATTTTAATGACTTTAGAATATTGAAGAGAATATAGAACTTATTTTCATATTGCAAAAAGTTATGATATTAGTGAAAGTAGTTGTTATAGAAATATCAAATGAATTGAAGACACTTTAATAAAACACCCTAATTTTCAACAACTTACTGGTCAAAAATCACTATTAAAAGATTATTTCAAAGATAAGACTGTTATAATTGATGTAACTGAAAGCCAAATCCAACGCCCAAAAAAAGACAAAAACAGCACTACTCAGGAAAAAAGAAAAAACACACAATAAAAACACAAGTTATAATTGAAAAAGATAGTAAAAAAATTATTAGTTCTGATTTTTCTTATGGTAAAAACCATGACTTTAAAATTTTAAAAGATTCAAAAATTAAATTTTTACCAGAAACAACTGTTTTAGTGGATTTAGGTTATCAAGGCATACAAAAAATTAATCATAATGTTTTAATTCCTAAAAGAAAATCAAAGAAAAACCCTTTAAATAAAGAAGAAAAGCAAAATAATGAGCGAATTTCAAAAATGAGAATTGTTATTGAAAATGTTTTTGCTATACTTAAAAAATTTAAAATTATTAGTGAAAAATATCGAAATCGTAGAAAAAGATTTGCTTTAAGATTTAATTTAATAGCTTCAATTTATAATTTACAACTATTAGTTTAAATATATTTGATAATTTAAAATTTCAGTCTTTTTTTATTGTAAATAATAATTTTTATTATGTTTTAATGACAAAATATTTGTAAAAATAATCTAAAAATTATTTTAATAACACTTTTATATTTATTTTAAATTTAAAAATTATAATTATCATATTAATTTTGCAAGAAGTCTATTGTAATTAAAGGTAGGTAAAAAAATGGAAAAATGAACTAAAAAACAAGAATTAGAAACAGAGAATGACAAATTAAAAATTGCTAATGTCATATTAGAAAATAGTGTTAATACTCTTAAATACATAATAATGGAAAAAAATAAAGAAATTTTAGAATTAGAAAAGTGAAATACTATTCATATTAATCAAAAATCAGACTTAATAATTAAAAACCAAAAATTAAAAATTTTTAAACACGAAAGGAGAATTAAAATGAAAAAACTTTTAGGAAAATTATTTAAAAAAGATAATTCAAAAGAAAAAATGCCATTAAAATTAAGAATTAAAAATTCTTTTAAAAAGCAGTGGTTAAAAATAGTATTAAGTATCATTTTCATCTTTATAAGTTTATTAATTTGTGCATTAACAGCAATGAATACTAAATGAATAACTGGAACAAGTAACGAATTTAATGATTTTATGAATAAACAGATGGTTGAATTCTTTGGCAAGTTCAATAGTGGTATTATGCTAGCAGGAATATTTGTTTTTTGATGAGGCGGAGCAATATATTTTGCAATTAAATTTGAAAAATTAATCCGCTTGATTATTCAAAAAATTAAAGCAAAAAAATCCTTAAAAAATGAAATCACACAAGCTCATTAATTCTTTAAAAAAATATTGATGGAGAATTTTACCTTACATTTTTATGATTACTATCTTTTTCATTCCATTTTTAAAATTGGAAATTAATGATTTAAAATTATTATATGAAAAATTTGAAGCATTAATTTCACTTATGATACTAGGATATTTAGATATATGCATTACAATAGCTGTAATTATAAATTGTGGTATTGAGTGACTTATTAAAAAAATTAAAGAAAAAAGAACAACGAAAAATAAAATATTTTAAAAAGGAGTGATAAAAAATGTTTATGAAAATATTTACCGTGATAATTATTAGTTTCAATAACATTTTTACCATTCCCCAAAACATTAACAATGATGAAATAACAACACAATCACTAATTAGAAATAAAAGAGAAACTCAATATAAAACATATGACTTAAAATTTTCAGAAATAAATAACAGTTATTTACAATCATTGTATAAAAAAGGCAGTGACCCAGTATATATTAATATTGATTCAGTAAAAGAGCAATTACCTTTGAAAATAAAAAATTATGGAGAAAATACTAGAGGGTTTGCTGTCTTTACCAATGAACCAGTATTTAAAGAAATTAAAGAAATTTATAATTATAAAAAAGAAAACAGCACCCCAGAAGAAAGAGAATTTTTTGATAAAGATTTTCAAAAAACAAATATTGAATATTTTTATACTGCTAAAAAAATTAAAGATGTAAAAATAACAATACAAGAATATAGTTATCCTGGTTCAAACAAATTTCATATTAAAAAATTTTTAGCAAAATTAGAAACCAAACCAAGTACGGACATTGATTTGCCAGAAACAACAACAAAATTTGATGGCAATCATAACTATAACGATGTTGTTGATAATCTTGATTACTTAATGATTCACCGTGGTGATTTTGATAAATTTAATTACTCTTATCTCTATTGAACACCCGTATTTAATTTCATTGACACCTTAGAAAAAGGTTATTATAAAGAATTTACCATTAAAAATCATGGTTTTAAAGCAGAAAGTTATTTTTATCACAAGACCTCAACTATTTTACCAAACTCAGAAATAATTGACCCGACAAATGCAACCAAAATTGAAGTTATCAAAAAAATTAAAAAAAGACTTAATGAAGTAATTAACAATCTTGCTAATGTAAATAATGCAATTGAAGGCACCGACTATAACACAGAAATTAAAGATAATGACAACAATTACTTAGACGATAGCACTACTTTTGATTTAACAACAGACAATGTCGCTGACAGAACCTTCACCGTTAAATTTACTGCAACTGAAACAAGTACACAATTGCAAGGAACAAATACGATTAAAATGGTCATTCCGAAACAAGAAGATACCAACGATAATGTCCTTAAAATTAAGGCATTTAACAAAACCCTAATTGCTGGAAATAACTATTTACAATTATTACACGATGAAAAGGAAATCTGAAAATATGATACTGCAAATGCTAACGACTATTATCTAATTAAGTACCTTTTTGGAACCTTAAATTACCTCAATGTTAGATTTAGTTTTCTACGCTATGACCCCGATTTAAAAAATGATATTTACCTATATTTTAAAAATAACATTCCTAGTATTAACAACAGCGATTATAAAAATATTTTTGATGAAATCTACGAAATCCTTGGCAATTTCTTTGCCAGCTTATTTTACGCTACTTTTGACATGGACGAAAAAACTCATACCGAAATTGATTTTAAGGGCGTAGAAAACTATAACAAGGAATACTTTATTCAAGTTGGATTTTTTTATCGCTCGTTAATTACTTTTTATCCTAAAAAATACTTAATAAATGTTATAGGAAATTCAGAATTATTACTAAGAAGTTATTTTTTTACTTTTGATAAAAAAACGCACCAAGAAAATTATAATGCCATTAAAAACAACAATAGCATTTATCAAATTGATTTTAATGTCCTTAAATCCTATGACAATAAACTGATCACATTGCCAACCGGCAAGACCACTAACAGTATTAATTATCTCAATACCGATATTGATATTCGTTACGGTATTAATATTTTTACCTTAACTTTTCCACTTTATCACAAAGGTAATATCTCTAACTACAATTTTAAAATTTATGACTTTAATGTGTTAAATTCAACAGCCTTTATCCCTGATGGTTCCACCAATTCAGAATGGGATGACCTAATCCCACCACCAAATTGCAAATATTCCGGACGATGAATACCAACATTTAATGATATTGGATGTGCCATTCAAAATGCTGGTATTAAAATGCTAAATTGAATGCTGACAGCGTCACAAATCATTACAATTTTACGCCCGTTAGCAACTATTGCAAAAGCAACAGTTAACTTTTCAACCGCCATTTTTCCAGTTTTTAAAACGGTACCAGCTTTTTACTATACCTTTCAATTTTTAATCGGCTTTGCCGGACGCATAAAGTTTTGTTAGGTGGGAAAAGATTTGAATAAGTATTAAGACAGTCAGCAATGATTGTCTTTTTATTTTATAAGATGTTAAAAATTTGTTCTTTGAAAATTAAATACAAGTGAATTAATAATGTTGGTATGTATTAAAGCACGATAAATTGTGGGTGGTCGCCATAACCAAAAGAAGTTTACCAGTTAATAGATAACATCCTATTAACTATAGCAATTTGTTTCGTTTTGCAATAAAAAAATGAATGGGTGGATTTCCTAAAAATATACACGCTATTAAATTAGTTCCAAGGGTAGGATGCGGATGTTAAAGTGTAAAAATTTCTATATAGGGGTATGCTAAGTTTAAAATTATTAAAATCTTTATCTAATTAAAAAACAAAATTCAGTAACAAAGTTTGTTAAACACTTAAATCTGCGATATATAAGTGTTTAAAAAACTAAGTTAACTAACAACTTAGTTAATATAACTTAGTTTATTTATAAGAGAGGTAATTTATTATGAAAAACATTGAAAACATTTTCTTAAATACTAAGAAATATCTCTTAAAAGAAACACAAAACGCAATGCTTATTAAAGCCCCAAAAATTCCGTGATTTAGTGAACAAATCGGTATTTGGTTTCCAAAGCGATTTGTTTATAAAGGAAAATATGAAAATTCAATTTGCATCGGAATAATAAAAGATAGTAAATATCAAGTAATTTCAATTAATCAACAAGAGCAAGAAACCAAGTTAATTAAAGGCCAAGAATTATTAGGCTTCTTCATTGCCGAAAAAGAAAACAACAAAAAAGATATAAATTATAACTATTTTAAAGGAGTTTAAAAATGAATATTGCGATTGGAATAATATTTATTATCATTTGCATAATGCTATTGGCATATTTTGCTTATAAAATTTATGCCAAAATAAAAATGCGAATTAAATATAAAAATGCCATTAAAAGTAATACTGGTAATTTTACAAAAGACGAAAAAGTATTTATTGCTCGCTTTGAAGAATGAGTTAAAGCTCCTAATTCAAAAAACAATAACGCGGATAAAAAATAATGTTTTGAAAAATTATCATGGAATTCTTAGAACTGTTTGTTCCGATAGAAAAAATGCCTGCACAAGTTGCGTTTATTGCCGGATTAATTATTATCATTACTTTTCTTTTCGCCTTAATTTCAATTATGTATTTACCAATAAAAATGATTTTTGGGAGATAAAAAATGACAATAAACTTAAAAGAATTTAATTGAGAACAAATTAAACAAACTTTCTGAGATTTATTTATTCAAATTACAACTATTCCAGCTCATATTACTGGTGGTAAAGAAATTAATTTAACTGAAGAGCCACTTTGACTTTTAATAGCAAACATTGCTTTTTGATTCTTGACAGCAGTTATGGTGTGATTTATTCTAATGCTACTTTGAAAAACCATATCAGTATTTAGATAGAAGCAAAAGTAATGTCGCGAAGCTAAATTGTGATGCATTCACAAAGAAATTCAAAATTAATTAGGAAAAAACACAATCGTGTTAAGGTTAATCGTGGTTTTAACAAATTTAAGAAAAACTTTGAATATAAATGATGAATGTTTTAAAAAGAAAGGGGGTGATTATATGTTTGGAATTTTCTTGGCCGATGCACCAGCAACAGTAGAAAAAATAACAGCTAGTGACGCGATGACTAAATTGTGAAATGCAATTATAACAGCGTTTACTAAAATGTGAGAAATTATTGCTGTTAATATGCCACAAGTCGGTAACTTCTTTGCTGACTACTGAATATTCATTTTTCCATTTATTTTGGCAATATTCTTTATTTGCTTTAAAATGTTTGAAAAATTACTTGGAGCTGTACGCTAACAAAAAAATAAAGTGAGGTGCAAGATGAAATTTTGCAAATGAATAATAGAAAAAAATAACCATTTTATTGAATTAAATCGCACCTCATTTTTAATTTTATGACATTGCGGAGCAATTTGATATATTTACAACGGTTATTTTAAAAACATTGTGAGCTATTTATTTTTAGCGGGTTGTATTTTAATTTTCCTTTTTAAAATTGGTAATTTAACACAAATTAACAAAGTTATTAATTTCTTAAAAAATTCACCATTAAATATTGTGATAGGTTCATTGGGAACTGGAAAAACCGCTTTTCTAGTATACGCATCAAAATTACTAAAAAAGAAGAAATATCACATCGCCTCAACCTTTCCATTACTAGAAACTCAAAAATTAAGTTTAGGACATATGGGATTATTAGACTTTGATTATCCGGTATTGCCAGACAAAACCTTACTTTTGTGAGATGAAACCAATTTATTTTTAGAAGGAACTGATTGAGAAAAAAATAATACCAAAAATGAAGAAACCGGTATTCAAGAATATTTCGCTCTGGCACGGCATTTCGGTCATATTGTGCTTGCTAGCGGTCAAAGAGATAAACATATTTGAGTTAAAGTTCGTGATATTGCCAATAATGTGATTGTGGGCATTCGTAAAAAACCCGTTAATATTTTTCGACCCTACTTAAAAGTCATCTATGGCACCTTTACTAGCATTGAAGAATATGAACGCTGACGAAACACCTTAATTGATGCTAAAAATAGTAAAAAGGGTCGTCGCATTAAATACCGGGATATTCCTGAACTTGATATTTATTTTTTTAAACTAAAAATTCCCCTACCAATACTTAATACTTACAATTCTTTTTACCTAGCATTTTTAAGAGATTACTTAAATTCAAAAGTAAATCCTGATTATGAAGATAAATACTATACTGATACGGCAATTGATTTAGAAGACTTAGAATACTTAAAAATGGATAAATTTAGCAAATTTTTAAGAAAAATGAAAGAAAAGGAACAATAAAAAATGGAAAATCTCGCAAAAATGGCCGACTTTCTTGCCCAAATGCTTTATAAAGTTTTTGATTTAATTTGAAGTCTTGAAGTGCCGGGAACAAAAATTCAACTAATATTTCCCTTATTCTTAACGCTTGCTGTAGAATTTCTTATGGCAATTATTCTTGGTTTTGGCAGTCAACAAGTTAATTTAGAAAAGCAACGCCAATATGCCGTTAAAAATAGTGGTCGTTTAAGTGCGTGAGGAAAAGTTAAAAAACAAATAAAACCAATAAATCCAAATAAAATTAATTGAAAACAAAGAAATAAAAAAATAAAACAAGGTAACTAACGATGTTTAAACTAATTATTATTTTTATCTTAATAACTGTTCTTGGATTATTAGCTGGTAGTCATTTTGAAACTTTAACGAACTATATTAGCGAAGGCCTTGCCAATTTTAAAAAGTTTATTACTAGCAATTTAACAATTTTAGAACTGTTTAAACCAATGGCACGAACATTTTCACAACATCCAATCTTTACCATTCTTGGCGTTACTTGTGTACTTATTGCCTTATTTATTGTGATTAAAGGACGATAAAAAATATGAAAGAAGAATTAAAATGAAAAAACTTTTAGTAAAATTATTTAAAAAAGATAATTCAAAAGAAAAAGCGCTGTTAAAATTAAGAATTAAAAATTCTTTTAAAAAGCAATGGTTAAAAATAGCATTAAGTATCATTTTCATCTTTATAAGCTTATTAATTTGTGCATTAACAGCAATCGATACTAAATGAATAACCGGAACAAGTAACGAATTTAATAATTTTATGAATGAAGAGATGGTTAAATTCTTTGGAAAGTTCAATAGTGGTATTATGCTGGCAGGAATATTTGTTTTTTGATGAGGCGGAGCAATATATTTTGCAATTAAATTTGAAAAATTAATCCGCTTTATTATTCAAAAAATTAAAGCAAAAAGAGCCTTGAAAAATGAAATCAAACAAATTAATTAGTTCTTTAAAAAAATATTGATGGAGAATTTTACCTTACATTTTTATAATTATTATCTTTTTCATTCCATTTTTAAAATTGGAAATTAATTATTTGAAATTATTATATGAAAAATTTGAAGCATTAATTTCACTTATGATACTAGGATATTTAGATATATGCATTACAATAGCTGTAACTATAAATTGTGGTATTGAGTGACTTATTAAAAAAATTAAAGAAAAAAGAACAATGAAAAATAAAATATTTTAAAAAGGAGTGATAAAAATGTTTATGAAAATATTTACCGTGCTAATTATTAGTTTCAATAATATTTTTACCATTTCCCAAAACATTAACAATGATGAAATGACAACACAATCACTAATTAGAAATAAAAGACAAAATAATAAAATTTATAATTTTGAAATCAAAAACTTACAAAAGGTGAGATTTCATTTTGGTGACCTCGTAACTTGGACAACAACCAGACTTATAGAAGTCAATATAAATAAAAAAGATAATAGCGATTTAAATGAAAAGTTACCGGAATTAAAAAATTTAAACAATCTTACTTTCAAATTTATACGATCAGAATTTTCTGATAATCAGAGTAAACAACAAAAAATTCAAAAATTAATAACTACATATGGAACCAAAGTAGGAAAGAAAGAATGAGTAATCAATAAAAAAATAACAATCAGAGCAAAAGGCACAATTTTAAATGACTACAAACAAGATGATAATATAACAGATTACAGTTTAATATGTACAAATGATTTTGAAATTGAAATTAAAAAAGATAGCACCGATATTGATTTACCAGAAACAACTATTAACTTTGACGGTAATCACAAATACAGCGATGTTATTGATAACCTTGATTATTTAATGATTCACCGTGGTGATTTTGATAAATTTAATTACTCGTATCTCTATTGAACACCAGTATTTAATTTCATTAATACTTTAGAAAAAGGGTATTACAAAGAATTTACCATTAAAAATCATGGTTTTAAAAACGAAAGCTATTTTTATCACAAAACTTCTAGTAGTAAAGATGAAATTAATACAAATATTTTGAAAATTAAAGCTTTTAATAAAACCTTAATTGCGGGTAATAACTATTTACAATTATTACACGGTGAAAGTGAAATCTGAAAATATGCCACTGCAAATGCTAACGATTATTACTTAATTAAGTATCTTTTTGGTACCTTAAATTATCTTAATGTTAAATTTAGTTTTTTGAGATACGATCCTGAATTAAAAAATGACATTTACCTTTATTTTAAAAACAACATTCCTAGTATTAACAACAGCGAGTACAAAAATGTTTTTGACGAAATCTATGAAATTCTTGGCAATTTCTTTTCCAGTTTATTTTATGCGACTTTTGATATGGACGAAAAAACTCATACCGAAATTGATTTTAAAGGCGTAGATAATTATAACAAGAACTATTTTATTCAAATTGGTTTCTTTTATCGTTCGTTAATTACTTTTTATCCCAAAAAATACTTAGTAAATATTATGGGAGACTCAGAATTATTACTAAGAAGTTATTTTTTTACTTTTGATAAAAAAACGCACCAAGAAAATTTTAATGCTATTAAAAATAATAACAGTATCTATCAAATTGAATTTAATGTTCTTAAATCTTACGACAATAAACTGATTACCTTGCCAACCAGTAAGACTGCTAACAGCATTAATTACTTCAATACGGACATTGATATTCGCTATGGCATTAATATTTTTACCTTAACTTTTCCTTTGTACCATAAAACAAATACCTCTAATTATAATTTTAAAATTTATGACTTTAATGTCCTTAATTCCACAGCGTTTATACCTGATGGTTCAACTAACTCGGAATGAGATGACATAATTCCGCCAGCAAATTGTAAATATTCTGGACGATGAATCCCTACTTTTAATGACATTGGCTGTGCCATTCAAAATGCTGGTATCAAAATGATTAATTGAATGCTAACGGCTTCGCAAATCATTACAATTTTACGGCCATTAGCAATTATTGCAAAAGCAACAGTTACCTTTTCAACCGCAATTTTCCCAGTTTTTAAAACAGTACCCGCCTTTTACTATACCTTTCAATTTTTAATCGGTTTTGCCATCTTTCTAATGATATTAAGAATTTTTGTATAATATATATATATATATATATATATATATATATTGAAAAAATAAAATAAAGGAGTTAATTTTATGAAATTTTTAAATATAACCGCTGTTTTAGGATTAATAACACTACCAATAATCGGCTGTTCCAAAAAAACAAATGAACCAGTAAAACAAAAAAATAAAGATAGTAATAAAGATATTAATAAAATTTATAATTTTGAAATCAAAAACTTACAAAAGGTGAGGTTTCATTTTGGTGACCTCGTAACTTGGCCAACAACCAGACTTATAGAAGTTAACATAAAGAAAGAAGATAATATCAATCTAAATGAAAAATTACCGGAATTAAAAAATTTAAACAATCTTACTTTCAAATTTATACAATCAGAATTCTCTAATAATCAGAGTAAACAACAAAAAATTCAAAAATTAATAACTACATATGGAACCAAAGCAGGAAAGAAAGAATGAGTAATCAATAAAAAAATAACAATTAAAGCACAAGGCACAAATTTAAATGACTACAAACAAGATGATAATACAACAGATTATAGTTTAATATGTACAAATAATTTTGAAATTGAAATTGAAAATCCTTAATAACTAAATTAAAAAACTGTTAAAATCGAGCCTGTCCAAAATTCTGTGTCTCGATAATTCATTCTGAATTATACTTAAAAGAAGGAGAGCAGAAAATGACAAAAAAAATAAAAAAAGAACCTGACGCAATTGATAAAGTTGTTGATTATTTTTTAGAAAATATTGATAATCCACAAGATTTATTTAAAGGCAATACTATTTTTCAGGAATTTACCAAAAAATTAACTGAACGAATGTTAAATACGGAAATTAAAGATTATCTTGAAACTGATGAGAATCATAATAAAAGAAATGGCAACACACAAAAAACCATTATTACTAAAAATGGTTCAATCGCAATTGATGTACCAAGAGATCGAAATAGTACTTTTGAACCAGTAATTATTCCAAAAAGACAAAGAAGATTTGATAACTTTGATCAAAAAGTAATTTCTTTATATGCAAGAGGAATGACAATTTCTGATATCAAAGCACAATTGCAAGAATTCTATCACGGAGCAGAAATTTCAGAAAGTTTAATTAGTCAAATAACTGATGATGTTATTGAAGAAGTTAAAATGTGACAAACTAAACCTTTAGAGAAGATTTATCCGATTGTTTATTTTGATTGTATTGTTGTTAAAGTAAAGCAAGATAAACGAATAATAAATAAAGCAGTTTATCTTGCCTTAGGAATTAATTTAGATGGTTTAAAAGATATTTTAGGAATGTGAATTAGTGAGAATGAGGGAGCCAAATTTTGACTTAATAATCTTACGGAAATGAAAAATCGTGGGTTACAAGATATTCTTGTTGCTTGTAGTGATAATTTAACTGGGATGTCTGATGCAATAGAAGCTGTTTTCCCAAAAACACAGCATCAATTATGCATTGTTCATCAAATTCGCAATAGTTTAAAATTTGTTCCTTACAAAGATCGCAAACTTGTAGCTAATGATTTAAAATCAATTTATACAGCAATTAATGAAGAAATAGCGTTAATTGCTTTAGATCATTTTTCAGAAAAATGAAATAAAAAGTATCCACAAATTACTAAATCATGAAAAAATAACTGAAATAATTTAATAATTTTTCTTGAATATCCTCAGGAATTTAGAAGAATTATTTACACAACTAATGCGATTGAATCTGTTAATAGTCAATTAAGAAAAGTCATTAAGAATAAAAAGATTTTTCCTAATGACGCATCAGTTTTTAAAATATTTTATTTAGCATTTCAAAATATGGTTAAGAAATGAACGATGCCAATTCAAAATTGGGGTAGTGCAATTTCACATTTAATGATAAAATTTGAGGACAGAGTGAATTTAAGTTAATTACTTAGAGACACAGTTAATTGTACAGTCCCTTAAAATCACTACCCCAAAATGTAGCTTTATATGATGATACTGCTCTTAAACAACTTTTTCATTTTTTTATTTTGTCAAAATAAAAACCAGTAATTTTAGTTAATTACTGGTTTGAATATTTTTTATTTTTACAAGAAATTTAAACTTGTTGGGCTTGTTTTAATTAAAGTTATTGTTCTAAATAGCTAATATCGTTTTTATAAAACTTTATACTATAGTAGTAACTGTATTTGTTCTTACCGACCCTTCTCTTTCTGATGAAAAAAATGCTTCACCGTTAAATGTTATTTTATCATTGTTTTTATCTATAGTAATTTCATTGGGTAATAAATTATATTTTTGTAAAATTTGCATTACTTCTGTAATTGATAATGTAACTATTTGTTCTTTATTGTTATCATCAATTATTTTGGCAGTAATATTTCCTGTAATTTTTTGTTTTAAATTTAATATAACTTTAGATGTAATTATTCTTACTGGATAAGTAATTTTTAATTTTTCATTGGGATTAAGTTCAAATTTATCAGCGGGTTCCTTAAAAATACTTAAAATCATTTCTTTTTCTTGTTTATTTGTGTTTGATAAATCAAATTCATTTGATAATACATTAATGATTTCAGAATTTTCATTATTTATATTTGTAAAATCTGTTAATTTTATTTCATCATCAGAATTTATGTTTCAACCATTTAATTTATTTTCTTGTTTTGTTTTAGTTAATCCTGTTGTAATTTGAAATACTAATTTTGATTTTGAATTATATTCACAAGCAGGTACATTAAATGATCTTGTATTTGGAGTTTTATTGATAATTTCTCTATCAGAACATACATTTTTAGGAACATTAGATCATAAAAATGAATTTTCTTTTTTTGTTATTTCAATATCTCAAAAATTTAAATTATCAGTATCAATATAATTTATTTCCTTAAATTTTAAATTAGGATTTTCGTCTCGAAATTTAAAAAATAATGCTTTTTTAATCAATTCATTTAAATTAATAATTTTATTTTGCCCATTATCAATTGAATAATGTATTTTTATATTATTATCATTATTATTTAAATTATCTTTTATTTTTACTATAGCTGAATTATTTGTTTTACTAATAATTTCTAATTGTGAAATATCTAAATCAGGATTTAAATAATTTAATTCATTCAAAATTTCAGTATCAGAATTATCATTAATTTGTCATAAATTTGAATTTAAATAGTATTCACTATATTCATAAACATTATGATCTTGTGAACCAAAATATAATTTATTATTTAAAACCACACCAGAAGAATCAACATTGTTATTTGTTCTAATAATGATTTTTTGCTGTCCTGTAATTGGATCATACTCATAAACATTATTATCGTGTGAACCAAAATATAATTTATTGTTGAAAACCACACCAGAAGATCTTATTCAGCTATTTGCTTTAATAACAACTTTTTGTTTTGCCGTTGTAGGGTCATACTCATAAACATTACTATCATCCGAACCAAAATATATTTTGTTTTTAAAAACCACACCAGAAGAATCAATTATACCATTTGCTTTAATAACAACTTTTTGTTGGCCTGTAATCGGCTCATACTCATAAACATTATTATCATGTGAACCAAAATATAATTTATTATTTAAAGTAACTCCACTAGAATAAACTTCACCATTTGTTTTAATAGCAATTTTTTGTTGATTTGTCACTGGATCATATTCATAAATATTATGTTCATCTAATGAACAAAAATATAATTTATTGTTTAAAATTCTACCAGAAGATCAAACTTGCCCTTCTGTTTTAATAACAACTTTTTGTTGATTTGTTACTGGATCATATTCATAAACATTATGATCTCATGAACCAACATATAATTTATTGTTTAAAACAACACCAGAAGATCAAACTTCTCCTTTTGTTCTAATAACAATTTTTTGTTGATTTGTTACTGGATCATATTCATAAACATTATGATCTTGTGAACCAAAATATACTTTGTTATTTAAAACAACACCAGAAGAAAAAATTTTATTTTCTGTTCTAATGACAATTATTTGTTGATTTGTCACTGGATCATATTCATAAACATTATGATCTTGTGAACCAAAATATACTTTATTATTTAAAATAATTCCACTAGCATAAATTTCCCTATTCGTTCTAATGACAATTTTTGTTCTATTTATTTTATTATTTTCATTATTGCTTCGTTTTTGTCTTTTATAATTTATATTTTCTAATTTTTCTTGTGTTGGATAAGGACTATTGGCAACGATTCCCGCCATTCCACTACTCGCTATTGTTATTGTACTTAATAAACTAAGTAATTTTTTCATATTAATCAAATCCTTTTCGTTAATTTTACTAATTAATAAAATTTATCGAACAATCAACATCCTTTCTAAAATTTGTACAGTCTAATTAATACAAGTTGATTATAACTTATTAAATAAGAATTTCTATCATTTTTTAAGAATATTAAATACTAATTCTAGAAAAAAATTATCATTAAAACAGAAAAATAAACTAACGAAATTTAACTTTGTTAAAATTACTCTACCGAGAAAGGTGATTTTTTATGTTAGAAATTAATAATAATGTAAAAACCTTAGAAAACAAGCATTGATTCAGTTTATTCGCAACCCATAAAAATATGTACACCAATAAATGTGAACAATTGGCTAATGAATATGAAAAATTAGATGAATACTTATATAAATATCATTATCGGTTAAAACAAGGTTATAAAGTAGTTCATTTTGCACCAAGAACAATTATTACAATTTTTGGTGATGTTACTTTTAAACGACGCCGATATAAATATTGAAATCAAAAATCAGGTAAATTTGAATATGTATGTTTGTTAGATAAAGAAATTGGTCTATTACCCAAACAACGCATTTATTTTGATGTCCAATTTAAAGTTTTAAGTCTTCTGGGTGATGGCAAACGCTATCTTGATGTTTTAGATGCTCTAAATCATTGTTATATTTCAAAAGGTAGTATTTCAAATATTTTAAATAAATACGATATTGCCGAATATTTTCAATTAGCAGAAAAAGAAACTAAAACTAGAATTGATGTCAAAAATAAGAATTTATATATTCAACTAGATGAAACATTTTTGGCGACATTAGATCAGAAAGTTAAACAAGACCAAAGAATTCGTTTAGTTACTTTTCATACCGGACATAAAGAAAAAAATTACAAAAATGCTCGTAGAGAATTAGAAAACAAACGAGGTCATTTTCTAATGTTAAAAGTTGGTAAACGAATAAATACGATGGATTATCGTGATTTATTAATTAGAGAATTACAAAAACATTATGTGAATATTAATTATGACAAAATAATTGTTTGTGGCGATGGTGATTCTTGAATTAGAGAAATTGCCAATAGCTTTGGTAATGTTAGATATATTTTAGATGGTTATCATGCTATTAAAAAATTAAAACAAACGGCATTTAATATTATTTTTGAAAATCGCAAAGTAACATTAAATAGTTGAATTAAATTTTATAAGGATGGCAATCATCAAGAATTAATCAAAAACATTCGTAATGTTGCTAAAAATGAATTAAATAAAGATATTAAAATAAATTTAAGAAAGGCGAGTAATTATTTCAGTAATAATAAGCAAGGTATTCATAATCAAAATTTAGAATGAAATATTGGTTGTAGCATTGAAAGTGATGTATCACATTTAGTAAAACAACAATTAGGATATGGAGCAAAAATAGACTTCTTGCAAAATTAATTTAAAATATAATTGAATTGTTGTTTTTAATAAAAAGGTGGAATTTAAATGAAATTTAAAAAAAAATAATCAAATAAGTGATAAAAATTTTTTAAGATTAACTGGTATTAAACATACTACTTTTAATAAAATGCTAGAAATTTTAAAAATAGAAGAATTAAAAAAGAGATTTCGTCGCGGAAGAACCAATAAATTATCATTAGAAAATCGTATTTTAATGACTTTAGAATATTGAAGAGAATATAGAACTTATTTTCATATTGCAAAAAGTTATGATATTAGTGAAAGTAGTTGTTATAGAAATATCAAATGAATTGAAGACACTTTAATAAAACACCCTAATTTTCAACAACTTACTGGTCAAAAATCACTATTAAAAGATTATTTCAAAGATAAGACTGTTATAATTGATGTAACTGAAAGCCAAATCCAACGCCCAAAAAAAGACAAAAACAGCACTACTCAGGAAAAAAGAAAAAACACACAATAAAAACACAAGTTATAATTGAAAAAGATAGTAAAAAAATTATTAGTTCTGATTTTTCTTATGGTAAAAACCATGACTTTAAAATTTTAAAAGATTCAAAAATTAAATTTTTACCAGAAACAACTGTTTTAGTGGATTTAGGTTATCAAGGCATACAAAAAATTAATCATAATGTTTTAATTCCTAAAAGAAAATCAAAGAAAAACCCTTTAAATAAAGAAGAAAAGCAAAATAATGAGCGAATTTCAAAAATGAGAATTGTTATTGAAAATGTTTTTGCTATACTTAAAAAATTTAAAATTATTAGTGAAAAATATCGAAATCGTAGAAAAAGATTTGCTTTAAGATTTAATTTAATAGCTTCAATTTATAATTTACAACTATTAGTTTAAATATATTTGATAATTTAAAATTTCAGTCTTTTTTTATTGTAAATAATAATTTTTATTATGTTTTAATGACAAAATATTTGTAAAAATAATCTAAAAATTATTTTAATAACACTTTTATATTTATTTTAAATTTAAAAATTATAATTATCATATTAATTTTGCAAGAAGTCTAATATATAATCATAAGAATTTAAATAACCTATTACATTTAAGAATGGCAAATTTAAACAAATTAAATGTATTACATTACATTAATGAAAATATTAATTCAGAAATAGAAATCAGAAAAGAAATATATAAAAGTTCATTATGAAATAAATATAATAAGAAAAATGATGATAGTTGAATTAATAAAGGTAGAATTGTATATACAAATAAATATATTACATTTAAGTAAGTAAAAATATTAGTTAAAATTTAATAAAATTAATAATTTTTCATTGTGTAAAAATTCAATAATATGATAAAATGAAAAAGAATAAAAATGACAATAACAAGAAAGGTATGGTTGGTTTAGTAATTAAATAATATAATTAGCTGATTGTTTTACTTCTTCAAAGCAATACCTAAGAAAACTAAACACGACCGGCTTTGCCATTTTTCTAATGATATTAAGGATTTTCGTGTAATATATATATATATATATATATATATATATATTGAAAAAATAAAGTAATAAAGGAATTAAAATAATGAAAATTTTAAATATAATAACTCTTTCGACATTAATAATATTACCAATGGTGGGTTGTTCTAAAAAAGAAAATGAAACACAACAAGTTCAATATAAAACATATGACTTAACATTTCCAGAAATAAATAACAGTTATTTACAATCATTGTATAAAAAAGGCAGTGACCCAGTATATATTAATATTGATTCAGTAAAAGAGCAATTACCTTTGGAAATAAAAAATTATGGAGAAAATACTAGAGGGTTTGCTGTCTTTACCAATGAACCAGTATTTAAAGAAATTAAAGAAATTTATAATTATAAAAAAGAAAACAGCACCCCAGAAGAAAGAGAATTTTTTGATAAAGATTTTCAAAAAACAAATATTGAATATTTTTATACTGCTAAAAAAATTAAAGATGTAAAAATAACAATACAAGAATATAGTTATCCTGGTTCAAACAAATTTCATATTAAAAAATTTCATAAAAATATATAAAATGTTAAGATTTCTTTACAAGAAAGATGGTTTTTCATTATGACAATATTTCGACAATCAATACCCTTAAAAAACTAAACAACTTTTTCATTTTTTCTATTTTAACAAAATAAGAAACCAGTAATTAATTAAAATTACTGGTTTGAATATTTTGCTTATTTTTACAAGCAATTAAACTTGTTGTGCTTGTTTCAATTAAAGTTATTGTTCTAAATAGCTAATATCGTTTTTATAAAACCTTATACTATAGTAGTAACTGTATTTGTTCTTACTGATCCTTCTCTTTCTGATGAGAAAAATGCTTTCCCATTAAATGTTATGTTATCATTGTTTTTATCTATAGTAATTTCATTGGGTAATAAACCATGATTTTGTAAAATTTGCATTGCTTTTGTAATTGATAATATAAATATTTGTTCTTTATTACTATCATCCATTATTTTTGCCCTAATTGTTCCCATAATTTTTTGCTTTAAATTTAATATAATTTCAGACTCAATTATTCTTACTGCATAAGTAATTTTTAATTTTTCATTGGGATCAAGTTCAAATTTATCAGCGGATTCCTTAAAAATACTTAAAATCATTTCTTGTTCTTGTTTATTTGTGTTTGATAAATCAAATTCATTTGATAATACATTAATAATTTCAGAATTTTTATTATTTATATTTGTAAAATCTGTTAATTTCATTTCATCATCAGAATTTATGTTTCAACCATTTAATTTATTTTCTTGTTTTGTTTTAGTTAATCCTGTTGTAATTTGAAATACTAATTTTGATTTTGAATTATATTCACAAGCAGGTACATTAAATGATCTTGTATTTGGAGTTTTATTGATGATTTCTCTATCAGAACATACATTTTTAGGAACATTAGATCATAAAAATGAATTTTCTTTTTTTGTTATTTCAATATCTCAAAAATTTAAATTATTAGTATCAATATAATTTTTTAATTTTGTCGAAAACTCTTGATATTTATTGAATATACTTAATTTTAGGTATATTTTTAATATGATAGAGGGGGATAATAATTATGGAAAAAATAATTCAAGAACTAGTAAATACTTTAACAGATGATCAATTTTTAGAATTTTATGAAAAAGTCAAACAACAAGCAGAATTAATAAAAAAACAAAAACGGTTAAATGAAATTGATCAAAAATTTAGAGCGCAAGGTATTAAATGCCCTAAATGTGAATCTTACCATTGCGTTAAAAATGGACATAATTCAGAAGGAAAACAAAAATATTTATGTAAAAATTGCCGTGCAAGTTTTGACGCTTTTCGTAATCATTTTATTTATTGAAGTCATTTAAATTATGAACAATGAAATTTATTGATTCAAATTTCATTGCTGGGGCAATCTAGTAAAACAATTTCTCGTTTTATTAAAACTACATTAAAAACTGCTTGATATAATCGTCAAAAATTAATGAAATCAAAACAATTAGAAAATACCCAATTAAAATTTAAAAAATTATCTGGTAAAATCCAAATCGATGAAACATTTATTAAAGAAATCCATAAAGGAAATTTCAAATATAAAACTGATCCACGAAGAATTCACCTTGACCCATTCGCAACTAATACTAAATGCTGTATTCAAATGGCAATTGATAATAATAACAATATTTATGTTAAATCCACAAACACCAAACGTTTACAAAAACAATGAGTTATTGAAAATATGAACAAAGAATTAATTAACGAAAATTCAATTATTACTTCTGATATGCAAAAATTATATTTTTTAGTAGCAAAACAAACAAATTCTACTTTATGTGTAACTAAAACAACAATTAATCCTGAAGCTAGTTATCGTAACTTAAATAAAATCAGTAAATTACAATCTAGTCTTAAAGAAGCCTTAATTCATTATCATGGTTTAGGTTTTACTAATATTCAAAATTATTTAAATCTCTGAAAATGAAAATACCAACATAAGGGTTTAACTCCAAACCAACAAACAGCGGTATTATATTTTAATGTATAAAAAAGTTAAAGTAAAAATAGTAATTTTACATAAAAGCCTTTTAAAATTATCAAGTTGATGATTTTTTTTATTTTATCAAGAGTTTTCGACAAAATTAAAAATATAATTTATTTCCTTAAATTTTAAATTAGGATTTTCGTCTCGAAATTTAAAAAATAATGCTTTTTTAATCAATTCATTTAAATTAATAATTTTATTTTGCCCATTATCAATTGAATAATGTATTTTTATATTATTATTATTTAAATTATCTTTTATTTTTACTATAGCTGAATTATTTGTTTTACTAATAATTTCTAATTGTGAAATATCTAAATCAGGATTTAAATAATTTAATTCATTCAAAATTTCAGTATCAGAATTATCATTAATTTGTCATAAATTTGAATTTAAATAGTATTCACTATATTCATAAACATTATGATCTTGTGAACCAAAATATAATTTATTATTTAAAACCACACCAGAAGAATCAACATTGTTATTTGTTCTAATAATGATTTTTTGCTGTCCTGTAATTGGATCATACTCATAAACATTATTATCGTGTGAACCAAAATATAATTTATTGTTGAAAACCACACCAGAAGATCTTATTCAGCTATTTGCTTTAATAACAACTTTTTGTTTTGCCGTTGTAGGGTCATACTCATAAACATTACTATCATCCGAACCAAAATATATTTTGTTTTTAAAAACCACACCAGAAGAATCAATTATACCATTTGCTTTAATAACAACTTTTTGTTGGCCTGTAATCGGCTCATACTCATAAACATTATTATCATGTGAACCAAAATATAATTTATTATTTAAAGTAACTCCACTAGAATAAACTTCACCATTTGTTTTAATAGCAATTTTTTGTTGATTTGTCACTGGATCATATTCATAAATATTATGTTCATCTAATGAACAAAAATATAATTTATTGTTTAAAATTCTACCAGAAGATCAAACTTGCCCTTCTGTTTTAATAACAACTTTTTGTTGATTTGTTACTGGATCATATTCATAAACATTATGATCTCATGAACCAACATATAATTTATTGTTTAAAACAACACCAGAAGATCAAACTTCTCCTTTTGTTCTAATAACAATTTTTTGTTGATTTGTTACTGGATCATATTCATAAACATTATGATCTTGTGAACCAAAATATACTTTGTTATTTAAAACAACACCAGAAGAAAAAATTTTATTTTCTGTTCTAATGACAATTATTTGTTGATTTGTCACTGGATCATATTCATAAACATTATGATCTTGTGAACCAAAATATACTTTATTATTTAAAATAATTCCACTAGCATAAATTTCCCTATTCGTTCTAATGACAATTTTTGTTCTATTTATTTTATTATTTTCATTATTGCTTCGTTTTTGTCTTTTATAATTTATATTTTCTAATTTTTCTTGTGTTGGATAAGGACTATTGGCAACGACTCCTGCCACTCCGCTACCCGATATTGTTATTGTTCCTAAAATCCCTAGTAATTTTTTCATATTAATTAAATACCTTTCGTGAATTTTTACTAATTAATAAAATTTACCAAACAATCAACATCCTTTCTCAAATTTGTACAGTCTAATTAATACAAATTAATTATAAACTATCAAATAATAATTTGTATTATTTTTTAAGAATATTAAATACTAATTCTAGAAAAAAATTATCATTAGAACAAAAAAATAAACTAACGAAATTTAACTTTGTTAAAATTACTCTACCGAGAAAGGTGATTTTTTATGTTAGAAATTAATAATAATGTAAAAACCACAGAAAACAAGCATTGATTAAGTTTATTTACAACCCATAAAAATATGTATACCAATAAATGCGAACAATTAGCTAATGAATATGAAAAATTAGATGAATACTTATATAAATATCATTATCGCTTAAAACAAGGTTATAAAGTAGTTCATTTTGCAATAAGAACAATTATTACAATTTTTGGTGAAGTTATTTTTAAACGACGCCGATATAAATATTGAAATCAAAAATCAGGTAAATTTGAATATGTATGTTTATTAGATAAAGAAATTGGTCTATTACCTAAACAACGCATTTATTTTGATGTCCAATTTAAAGTTTTAAGTCTTTTAGGTGATGGTAAACGATATCGCGATGTTTTAGATGTTCTAAATCATTGTTATATTTCAAAAGCTAGTATTTCAAGTATTTTAAATAAATACGATATTGCTGAATATTTTCAACTAGCAGAAAAAGAAACTAAAACTAGAATTGATGTCAAAAATAAGGATTTATATATTAGACTTCTTGCAAAATTAATTTAAAATATAATTGAATTGTTGTTTTTAATAAAAAGGTGGAATTTAAATGAAATTTAAAAAAAATAATCAAATAAGTGATAAAAATTTTTTAAGATTAACTGGTATTAAACATACTACTTTTAATAAAATGCTAGAAATTTTAAAAATAGAAGAATTAAAAAAGAGATTTCGTCGCGGAAGAACCAATAAATTATCATTAGAAAATCGTATTTTAATGACTTTAGAATATTGAAGAGAATATAGAACTTATTTTCATATTGCAAAAAGTTATGATATTAGTGAAAGTAGTTGTTATAGAAATATCAAATGAATTGAAGACACTTTAATAAAACACCCTAATTTTCAACAACTTACTGGTCAAAAATCACTATTAAAAGATTATTTCAAAGATAAGACTGTTATAATTGATGTAACTGAAAGCCAAATCCAACGCCCAAAAAAAGACAAAAACAGCACTACTCAGGAAAAAAGAAAAAACACACAATAAAAACACAAGTTATAATTGAAAAAGATAGTAAAAAAATTATTAGTTCTGATTTTTCTTATGGTAAAAACCATGACTTTAAAATTTTAAAAGATTCAAAAATTAAATTTTTACCAGAAACAACTGTTTTAGTGGATTTAGGTTATCAAGGCATACAAAAAATTAATCATAATGTTTTAATTCCTAAAAGAAAATCAAAGAAAAACCCTTTAAATAAAGAAGAAAAGCAAAATAATGAGCGAATTTCAAAAATGAGAATTGTTATTGAAAATGTTTTTGCTATACTTAAAAAATTTAAAATTATTAGTGAAAAATATCGAAATCGTAGAAAAAGATTTGCTTTAAGATTTAATTTAATAGCTTCAATTTATAATTTACAACTATTAGTTTAAATATATTTGATAATTTAAAATTTCAGTCTTTTTTTATTGTAAATAATAATTTTTATTATGTTTTAATGACAAAATATTTGTAAAAATAATCTAAAAATTATTTTAATAACACTTTTATATTTATTTTAAATTTAAAAATTATAATTATCATATTAATTTTGCAAGAAGTCTATTCAACTAGATGAGACATTTTTAGCGACATTAGATCAGAAAGTTAAACAAGACCAAAGAATTCGTTTAGTTACTTTTCATACCGGACATAAAGAAAAAAATTACAAAAATGCTCGTAGAGAATTGGAAAACAAACGAGGTCATTTTCTAATGTTAAAAGTTGGTAAACGAATAAATACGATGGATTATCGTGATTTATTAATTAAAGAATTACAAAAACATTATGTAAATATTAATTATGACAGAATAATTGTTTGTGGCGATGGTGATACTTGAATTAGAGAAATTGCCAATAGTTTTGGTAATGTTAGATATATTTTAGACGGTTATCACGCTATTAAAAAATTAAAACAAACCGCATTTAATATTATTTTTGAAAATCGCAAAGTAACATTAAATAGTTGAATTAAATTATATAAAGATGGAAATCATCAAGAATTAATCAAAAACATTTTTTAATTTTGTCGAAAACTCTTGATAAAATAAAAAAAATCATCAACTTGATAATTTTAAAAGGCTTTTATGTAAAATTACTATTTTTACTTTAACTTTTTTATACATTAAAATATAATACCGCTGTTTGTTGGTTTGGAGTTAAACCCTTATGTTGGTATTTTCATTTTCAGAGATTTAAATAATTTTGAATATTAGTAAAACCTAAACCATGATAATGAATTAAGGCTTCTTTAAGACTAGATTGTAATTTACTGATTTTATTTAAGTTACGATAACTAGCTTCAGGATTAATTGTTGTTTTAGTTACACATAAAGTAGAATTTGTTTGTTTTGCTACTAAAAAATATAATTTTTGCATATCAGAAGTAATAATTGAATTTTCGTTAATTAATTCTTTGTTCATATTTTCAATAACTCATTGTTTTTGTAAACGTTTGGTGTTTGTGGATTTAACATAAATATTGTTATTATTATCAATTGCCATTTGAATACAGCATTTAGTATTAGTTGCGAATGGGTCAAGGTGAATTCTTCGTGGATCAGTTTTATATTTGAAATTTCCTTTATGGATTTCTTTAATAAATGTTTCATCGATTTGGATTTTACCAGATAATTTTTTAAATTTTAATTGGGTATTTTCTAATTGTTTTGATTTCATTAATTTTTGACGATTATATCAAGCAGTTTTTAATGTAGTTTTAATAAAACGAGAAATTGTTTTACTAGATTGCCCCAGCAATGAAATTTGAATCAATAAATTTCATTGTTCATAATTTAAATGACTTCAATAAATAAAATGATTACGAAAAGCGTCAAAACTTGCACGGCAATTTTTACATAAATATTTTTGTTTCCCTTCTGAATTATGTCCATTTTTAACGCAATGGTAAAATTCACATTTAGGGCATTTAATACCTTGCGCTCTAAATTTTTGATCAATTTCATTTAACCGTTTTTGTTTTTTTATTAATTCTGCTTGTTGTTTGACTTTTTCATAAAATTCTAAAAATTGATCATCTGTTAAAGTATTTACTAGTTCTTGAATTATTTTTTCCATAATTATTATCCACCTCTATCATATTAAAATATACCTAAAATTAAGTATATTCAATAAATATCAAGAGTTTTCGACAAAATTAAAAAAAACATTCGTAATGTTGTTAAAAATGAATTAAATAAAGATATTAAAACAAATTTAAGAAAAGCGAGTAATTATTTCAGTAATAATAAGCATGGTATTCATAATCAAAATTTAGAATGAAATATCGGTTGTAGCATTGAAAGTGATGTATCACATTTAATAAAACAACAATTAGGATATGGAGCAAAAATATATAATCATAAGAATTTAAATAACTTATTACATTTAAGAATGGCAAATTTAAACAAATTAAATGTATTACATTATATTAATGAAAATATTAATTCAGAAATAGAAATCAGAAAAGAAATTTATAAAACTTCATTATGAAATAAATATAATAAGAAAAATGATGATAGTTGAATTAATAAAGGTAGTATTGTATATACGAATAAATATAGAAAACATAAATTTAGATAATTAGTGAAAATTTAATAAAATTAATAATTTTTTATTGTGTAAAAATTCAATAATATGATAAAATGAAAACGAATAAAAATGACAATAACAAGAAAGGCAGGGTTAGTTTAGTAATTAAATAATATAATTAGCTGATTGTTTTACTTCTTCAAAACAATACCTAAGAAAACTAAACGCGACCCTTTTTAAAAAAATATCTTGTGCTTGTCATAAGTCTGTGGTATATTACATAGAAAACTAAACGCGACCTTTTATTAAAATAATTGCAGTTTAAAGCGAATAATGTTATTATTTTTTATGTAGTATAAAAATGTGCCCATGTAGCTCAGTTGGATAGAGCATGCGCCTTCTAAGCGCAGGGTCAAGAGTTCAAGTCTCTTCATGGGCGCCATTTAAAATAAAAATGTTGGTGAATAAGTTTAATGAATAATAAATATTATACTTTTTTTATTAAGGAAATTGAACAATTAATTGCTAATGAAAACTATGAACAAGCGAAAGTTAAGTTAAAATTTGAATTAGATTTACCCTATATACCAAAAAAATATGAACAACAAATTATTAAATTTTATAATGAAATTCAACAGTTAACAAAAGAAAAACCAAATATTAAGCAATGAGATTTAGAGACAATTAAAGAAATTATTAATAATCCGTTTGATGAAGAAATTCATTTAGTAGCGTTTAATTTTTTAGAACAGCAAAATGCTAGAAAAATATTATCAACATTACGAGATTATCTAAAAAATTCGTTGTTTAGAAATGAAAATAAAACGTATTTGTTAATAGTTTTAAAAAGACAAGATATTGATGAGGTGTTTATTGTTCAAAAAACACATGGTCAGTATTTTGTTAATCCGATATTGATTTCTGAATTTCATCTTGATGAATGTACTAAAAAAGTTAAAACTACTTTAAGTAATTTTGTTTATAATGATAATCCTAGTTTAGAACAGGTTTGTTGATACTTATGAGAAAATTATTGATATAGTCAGTATCCTAATTTGCCATTAATGGCGGATCTTCCTGCGGTAGTTAGTGCTATTATTTATAAAGCACAAATTATGCAAGGTGATGATGAATGTAAGTTAGAACAGATTTGTCAAAATTTAAACACTGATGTTGTTCTTACTGAAAGATTTTTATTACAAATTGAAAAAGAACAAATTTTTTAAGATTTATTATTGGATATTTGTTAAAGTTTAATTGCATTTAGTAATTAATCAAGGGTATAATTAAATCGTTGAAATATAGGAGGATATTTGATGAAATTTACAAGTAAAAAAAATATTGAAGAAAATAAAGGAAAGTATATTATTGAATTTGAAAAAGAAGAATGAGAAGATCTTATTGAAAAGGTAACAAATAAGTTAAAAGCTGGTTTAGAAATACCAGGTTTTCGTAAAGGTAAAGTGCCAGAAAATATGGTAAAAAAACATTTAAATAATGCAAAAATTTTGAATGAAGCTCATAAAGTTGCGATGGATAAAGCGTGAGAATTTGCTTTATTACAAAATGATCCATTGCAACCTTTTATTCAGCCAAGTTTAAATATTGATACTTTGTCAATGGAAAAATATATTATTTCTTTTGAATTTGATTTAAAACCGGAAGTTAAAGTTGAAAAATATACAAATATAAAAATTGAGAAAATGGCAAATATTGTTAATGATGAGGATGTTAATCAAGCACTTAGTCAGTTACAAGAAAAATCAGTTATTTTAGAAATTAAAGAAGATAAGATTACTAATGGTGATGTTGTTATTTTTGATTTTGAAGGTTTTAAAGATGGGGAACCTTTTGCTGGTGGAAAAGCTGAAAATTTTAGTTTAGAAATTGGTTCAAAAAAGTTTATTCCTGGTTTTGAAGAGCAAATGATTGGATTGATGGCTGGTGAAGAAAAGGATTTACTTGTATCGTTTCCTAAAGATTATTTACAACCAGATTTAGCAGGAAAAGAAGTAACTTTTAAAGTTAAAATTAAAGAAGTTAAAAATAAGATTGTTCCAGAAATTAATGATGATTTAGCAAAAGATGCTAATATTGATGGTATTGAGGATTTAGCACAATTAAAAAATTTTATTAAAGAAAATTTGATTAAGCAAAATGAAGAAAAAATTAAAGATGAGTTTATTAATAATTTGTTATTAGAAATTTCTAAAACAGCAACGATTCATATTCCTGAATCAATTATTGATAAAGAAGTATTAAATCTTCAAGGTGAGTTTGAGCAGAAGTTAAAAGAACAAAATATTGATTTAAAGCAATATTTGAAGTTAACTAAATTAACGGAATTAGATATTAAAAAGGAGTTACGAGGCGATGCTAAAGCAAAAATTAGTAATTATTTAATTTTACAAGAAATTATGAATCAAGAAAATATTCAAGTTAGTAATGATGAGGTAGAACAAGAAATTATTGAGTTTGCTAAGTTTTATAAGATGACACCAGAAGAAGCTAAAGAAAAAATTATGGATACTAGTATTGTTGAAGAAGGTTTAAAACATCGTAGGTTATTAAATTTTCTTTATGAGAATAATGGATAAAATAGATTTAGCACTTTAATATTGCAAGTGCTAAATTTTTATTATATAATGTAAGTAAATCTGTTTTATGGAAGTGGAGGTATCATAATGATAGATAAAGAACAAATAAAATCTTTGGAAAATATTCCTGTTTTGGTTACACGAGGTAGTTATATTTATCCTGGATTTGAGCAGGTTTTAGAAATTGGTCGTAATAAATCATTAAAGACTATTGAAGTGGCTAAGGATAATTTTGATAATCAAGTTATTTTAGTATCACAAAAAAAACCTTTAGATGATGAACCAACAATTGATCAAATATTTGATGTTGGAGTTATTGCTAATTTAAAAATAAAAAAAGTTTGGGAAGAAGGTTCATTTACGGTTAATTTTAAGTCACTTAATCGGGTTAAATTATTGAATTTAAAAGATAATGGTACTTATTATGAAAGTGATATTGAGATTTTAGAATCAAATCATGAAGGTAGTGTTGAAGAATTAGTCCAAAAAATTACTAATAATTTAACAGGATTATTGGAAATGCAAGAAGGTCTTCCTGAAGATATCTTACAAGAGATTAAGGTAAATATTAATAGTAGTCCTGGAGAAGTAATTGATACATTAGCACAGTTTTTACCTTTTTTACCATTAGATAAAAAACAAGCTATTTTAGAAGAGTTGAATGTTGAACAACGCTTGAATCTTTTAGTTGATAATGTTAATAGTCGCAAGCAAACTGGTGAAATTGATCAAAATATTTCTGAAAGAATTAAAGTTAGAATTGATGAACAGCAAAAGAAATTTTATTTACGAGAAAAACTTGAAGCAATTAAAGAAGAATTAGGTGAAATTGATGATGATAGTAATGAGATGAAGAAATATTTAGATCGTCTTCAAAAAGAACCATTTCCTGAAAATATTAAAGTTCGTGTTAAGGAAGAAATTAATCGTTATGAACTGATGCCACAAGCATCAAGTGAAGCTAATATTATTAGAACATACATTGAATGGGTAATGGCGATTCCTTGACACGAAGAAAAGCAAGAAATTGAGGATTTACCATTTGCTTTACAAACTTTAGATAAATATCATTATGGTTTGGAAAAAGTTAAAGAGCGAATTATTGAACATTTAGCTGTTAAACAAATGACTAAATCATTAAAAGGACATATTATTTGTTTAGTAGGTCCTCCCGGAGTAGGAAAAACTTCTCTTGCTAAGTCAATTGCTGAAGCAACAGGAAGAAATTTTGTGAAGTTATCATTAGGTGGTGTTCGTGATGAATCAGAAATTCGTGGTCATCGAAAAACATATATTGGTTCAATGCCAGGAAGAATAATCCAATCAATGAAACGAGCTAAAAGTATTAATCCTTTATTTTTGCTTGATGAAATTGATAAGATGGCTAATGATTATCGTGGTGATCCTGCTAGTGCGATGTTGGAAGTATTAGACCCAGAACAAAATTTTGAGTTTTCTGATCATTACTTAGAAGAAAATTATGATTTGTCAAAAGTAATGTTTATTGCTACGGCTAACTATATGGAAGATATTCCCGAACCATTATTAGACCGAATGGAAATTATTCAATTATCGTCGTACACAGAAATTGAAAAAATGGAAATTGCTAAAAATCATTTAATTGCTAAAGTATTGCAAGGTAATGGTTTAAATGAGCAGTTATTAAAATTTGAAGATGGTGCAATTAAAGAAATTATTAAATATTATACTCGAGAAGCTGGTGTACGACAGTTAGAGCGATATTTGCATCAAATTGCGAGAAAGTTTATTGTTCGTTATTTAGCTAAACATTTAAGTGATGAATTAGTGAATATTGAAAAGGTTAAGCAATATCTAGGTAAACATAAGTTTGAATATACTGAAAAAGAAGGAACAGCTCAAATTGGTGTTGCTACTGGTTTAGCATATACTGCTTTTGGTGGCGATATTCTCTCAATGGAAGTAAATTTCTTTTCTGGTAAAGGACAGTTAGTTTTAACAGGAACTTTAGGTGATGTTATGAAGGAATCAGCAAATATTGCTTTGGATTATTTAAAAGCTAATAGTAAGAAGTTTAATATTGATTCCAAGTTTTTTAGTAATAATGATATTCATATTCATGTTCCTGAAGGGGCAGTGCCTAAAGATGGACCTTCAGCGGGGATTACAATAACAACAGCAATAATTTCTGCTTTAACTAAAAGACCTGTGTCTAGTGATGTTGGAATGACTGGGGAAATAACTTTACGAGGAAATGTTTTACCGATTGGTGGTTTAAAAGAAAAATCAATTTCTGCTCATCGTAGTGGGATTAGTACAATTTTAATACCTGATAAAAATATGAAAGATTTAGATGATATTCCTAACGAGGTGTTAAATGAATTAAAAATTATTCCGATTAAACATTATGAAGAAGTATATAACTTTATTTTTAATTCTAATTCAACAATAACATCTACTGATGTTATTACTGATGCTGTAGCAGTTGCTGCGTAATTATGAAGATAATTAATACTATGAAGAAATTCTTTATAGTATTTTTTTAATTTTGTCGAAAACTCTTGATATTTATTGAATATACTTAATTTTAGGTATATTTTTAATATGATAGAGGTGGATAATAATTATGGAAAAAATAATTCAAGAACTAGTAAATACTTTAACAGATGATCAATTTTTAGAATTTTATGAAAAAGTCAAACAACAAGCAGAATTAATAAAAAAACAAAAACGTTTAAATGAAATTGATCAAAAATTTAGAGCGCAAGGTATTAAATGCCCTAAATGTGAATCTTACCATTGCGTTAAAAATGGACATAATTCAGAAGGAAAACAAAAATATTTATGTAAAAATTGCCGTGCAAGTTTTGACGCTTTTCGTAATCATTTTATTTATTGAAGTCATTTAAATTATGAACAATGAAATTTATTGATTCAAATTTCATTGCTGGGGCAATCTAGTAAAACAATTTCTCGTTTTATTAAAACTACATTAAAAACTGCTTGATATAATCGTCAAAAATTAATGAAATCAAAACAATTAGAAAATACCCAATTAAAATTTAAAAAATTATCTGGTAAAATCCAAATCGATGAAACATTTATTAAAGAAATCCATAAAGGAAATTTCAAATATAAAACTGATCCACGAAGAATTCACCTTGACCCATTCGCAACTAATACTAAATGCTGTATTCAAATGGTAATTGATAATAATAACAATATTTATGTTAAATCCACAAACACCAAACGTTTACAAAAACAATGAGTTATTGAAAATATGAACAAAGAATTAATTAACGAAAATTCAATTATTACTTCTGATATGCAAAAATTATATTTTTTAGTAGCAAAACAAACAAATTCTACTTTATGTGTAACTAAAACAACAATTAATCCTGAAGCTAGTTATCGTAACTTAAATAAAATCAGTAAATTACAATCTAGTCTTAAAGAAGCCTTAATTCATTATCATGGTTTAGGTTTTACTAATATTCAAAATTATTTAAATCTCTGAAAATGAAAATACCAACATAAGGGTTTAACTCCAAACCAACAAACAGCGGTATTATATTTTAATAGACTTCTTGCAAAATTAATATGATAATTATAATTTTTAAATTTAAAATAAATATAAAAGTGTTATTAAAATAATTTTTAGATTATTTTTACAAATATTTTGTCATTAAAACATAATAAAAATTATTATTTACAATAAAAAAAGACTGAAATTTTAAATTATCAAATATATTTAAACTAATAGTTGTAAATTATAAATTGAAGCTATTAAATTAAATCTTAAAGCAAATCTTTTTCTACGATTTCGATATTTTTCACTAATAATTTTAAATTTTTTAAGTATAGCAAAAACATTTTCAATAACAATTCTCATTTTTGAAATTCGCTCATTATTTTGCTTTTCTTCTTTATTTAAAGGGTTTTTCTTTGATTTTCTTTTAGGAATTAAAACATTATGATTAATTTTTTGTATGCCTTGATAACCTAAATCCACTAAAACAGTTGTTTCTGGTAAAAATTTAATTTTTGAATCTTTTAAAATTTTAAAGTCATGGTTTTTACCATAAGAAAAATCAGAACTAATAATTTTTTTACTATCTTTTTCAATTATAATTTGTGTTTTTATTGTGTGTTTTTTCTTTTTTCCTGAGTAGTGCTGTTTTTGTCTTTTTTTGGGCGTTGGATTTGGCTTTCAGTTACATCAATTATAACAGTCTTATCTTTGAAATAATCTTTTAATAGTGATTTTTGACCAGTAAGTTGTTGAAAATTAGGGTGTTTTATTAAAGTGTCTTCAATTCATTTGATATTTCTATAACAACTACTTTCACTAATATCATAACTTTTTGCAATATGAAAATAAGTTCTATATTCTCTTCAATATTCTAAAGTCATTAAAATACGATTTTCTAATGATAATTTATTGGTTCTTCCGCGACGAAATCTCTTTTTTAATTCTTCTATTTTTAAAATTTCTAGCATTTTATTAAAAGTAGTATGTTTAATACCAGTTAATCTTAAAAAATTTTTATCACTTATTTGATTATTTTTTTTAAATTTCATTTAAATTCCACCTTTTTATTAAAAACAACAATTCAATTATATTTTAAATTAATTTTGCAAGAAGTCTAATGTATAAAAAAGTTAAAGTAAAAATAGTAATTTTACATAAAAGCCTTTTAAAATTATCAAGTTGATGATTTTTTTATTTTATCAAGAGTTTTCGACAAAATTAAAATATTTTTTATATTGTGATTATTTTTAAAATATTTTTTAAAAATAAATGTGAGTTAGTTATTTTTATTGTAAGATTACTTTATAAATAAATAAAAATATTTTTTATAAGGTTAATTGCATTTAATGTAATTAATTAAAAGGGAATTTAGTGTAATTCTAAAACTGTCCCAGCAACTGTAACATTGACATTAATTATATAAATCATTGAAAAGTTATTTTTGAGAAGGCATAATTAGTGAGTGAAATTAAGTCAGGAGACCTACCTTAGAAAAAATTATTTAAATCTCCTGGGGATGGGTTATTAAAAAATGATTTTAATTTGCGACTACTTCTAAAATTTATTTTTTAATCTTAAACCATCACCTAGTGGTGGTTTTTGTTTATAGTCAGGAGGCAATGATGAAATTAAATATTTTTAAATCAACAGTAGTTAGCATGGAAGAAGATAGTTATTGTGTTAAAAAACTAGTTTTATTTTATTATCATTTTTATCAGCAATGGTTATTTGTGTAAAATTTTTATTAGGTAATATTGCCGGTGTAGAATTAGTATCGTTTTTGCTGTGCTTGTATGGCCTTTATTTTCTTTTACGAGATAGTATTTTTATTGTTACCATTTTTAACTTGTCAACCAATGTTATTATATGGTTTTAGTACTTGAAATTTAGTATATTGATTAATATTTCCTTTTGATATTTTAGTTATTAAAATTTTGAAAAAACAAATTAATAATCGTTATAGTTTTGCTGTTATTGTTGGAACATTAAGTTTTTTAATTATGTTCTGATATTTTCTTAGCGATTTGTTATTTTTTGATTTAACATATGCTGTTGTCGGGTTAATATCAGCATTACCGATTGCATTAATGTGGGATTTGTTACTAATTTCTTAGTGTCATTATGACTGTTTAATCCTTTAAAATAAGTTATTTAATGCTAATATGCGTTTAATGTCGCAAAACTATTTATCAGTTAATATTAAAGATAATATTAATGTTATTAGTGCTTTTTTAACAGTGACATTTTCAGTAAGTATTTTTGTAATCATATCGTTAATAATGCTTAATAATCATCAATTTATAAAATGATCGCAAAATGTTAAAAATATTTTAACTAATGATAAATCGTTAAATAATAGTTATGACTATGCGTTTAAGCAAGGAATATTAACTAGTGAAGATTATTTTACTTTTTATCTCACAGTTTAGCACCTAATGAGTGTGGGATTGTTGCTATTTATGATGAAAATAATATTTTTAAGGCACGAATCAATAATTGTAGTGAAAATTATAAGACATTACAAAATATTATTTTTAATAAAAATATAATGACAACACCAAATCAGTTTTATTTTAATGATGTTAGTTCTAAATATAATAAACATTATGGTCGCTTTGTTAGTGATTTATGAGCTTTAAAAGCTGGGAAATGACAAAAAATTAATTCTGGGAATACTTTTGTCCGTTTATTTTTACTAAGGATATTAAAAGTGCGTATGGAGTAATGGACGTGAAACTTAAAAATAAGGAAATTTATCAGTTAACATATTGATTATAATAATAAAGAAAAATTTTTGGAAGGGAAATGTCATTACTAATGATTAATAACATTACTTATTATCCAAAAAATTCTTTAATTCATAAATGAGATCCCCGAGTTAAATTAATTGCTATTTTACTTTTAATAATTATTTCGTTATTTAAAATTAAGTTTTTAATTTTGTCGAAAACTCTTGATAAAATGGTAACGAATAAAAATGACAACAACAAGAAAGGCAGGGTTAGTTTAGTAATTAAATAATATAATTAGCTGATTGTTTTACTTCTTCAAAGCAATACCTAAGAAAACTAAACGCGACCCCTAATTCTTACAAGGTTGTGGTTCATAAATAAGTTGATATAATTATTTATGTTAAAAAATATTTATCTTTTTTATATAATAATTTATTAAGTTGAGGTTAGATACATTTATGAAACATTGAAAATGAAACAAATTATTTAAGCAAGCCTTTTGAGGAGCATTTAAACATAAAATTCAAATTATTTCATTAATTTTATTAACTATTATATTGTCAACGACAATTACTTTAACTTGAATTACGACAAGATGATTCTTAGATGGTGAAACAGCAATGAATAGTGCTACAACACCATTTAATTATAGTTATCGCTTTAATAGTAAAAATAGTCCTACTATTCAAAGCATATCACCAACATTTAACATTTGTGCTACTTTTAGTAAAAGTTCATTAGCAGAATCTAATACTAGTAAAAATATAAAAGATAACAGTACACCAATGCTTACCATTGCGAAAAATGAAAATGATCCTACGGGGTGTTTATTACCATTAATATCAGAAAGTTTAGATATTACCGAAAAAATAACAAGTGATAATAATATCACAATTGAAAATATTTCCTTTAAAAATTTACTAAAATGAGAAAAAATTAATACAAATAGTCTCGCTTTTAAAAATTCACTCTTTGGTCAAATTTTACATAAAAAATATCATGACATTCCTAATAACGAATTTAAAATATTATATGAACAATATGCAACTTTGGTTGAACAATACATTAACCCAATTTTTGCCTTTTATTTATTTAATCTTTATAAAGCTAATAGTGATAAACTTAAATATCCAAAAAAAACAACCGATGCTGATTATCTTGATAAAGTTAAAACATTTAAAGAAATATTTTTAAGAGACTTTGTTAATGCTCGTAATGGCGACAGTTGAATAAGAGATATAAATAATGAAACTGATTTATCTAGTGATAATGTTCCAATTTTTGGGGGCGGAATTAATATTTTTCAACAATTAACAAAAGAAGATTATGAAAAAAGGTTTCCTCAGGCAACAAATTTTAATAACAAAGCTTTTTTTAAACAGGGTTTTAAAGGCGATTTAGGAAATATTTTAATGAATATTAACAAAGATAATAATGAAATTAATTTTCAACTAACAAACGACCACATAAATGATAATAAGGATAGTAATTATCTCGATGTTGCCAAATATCTAACACTTCCGATTGGTGGAACATCTTTAAGAAATAATTGAGATATTTCGCAAGCAATATGAAATCACCATAATAAATTAGTTGGCTTATTAAGTAACTTTAATGTCAATTTACGCCAAGAGTATTTATTTTCTGATTTTGCTACTAATATCCGTTATCGTGTAATTAGTATTAATCCTAATAATGACCCTAAAAAAAATAATATTAAAATCATTAGTGGCACTTATCCTACTGGTGCTAATCAAATTGTAATTAATCCTCAGTTTGCTGAAAAATATAATTATAAAATTGGTGATACTCTTAAAATTGGTAGCTATAAATTAATAATTACTGGCATTGGTGGCGATAACTTTACATCGTTACCTGTTGTTCATCCAATAAATTTTCTTCCCAATTCAGCAAAAGAAATCGTCTTATTCGTTAACCACCAATTATTTATTCGTGATGAATTCATTCGTTATAGTGATATTGAAGATATATCTAATGTCTATTTAACATACACAGGAAATCATATTGCCAATGATTTCGAATTATTTCGACTTTTTCTTAATGATAATTTAAAAAAAAATAATAACATCATTGAAACTGTTTATCAAAAAATGTTAGCTTACAATAACAACTCGCAAGACATTCAAAAAATTACTCAAGATTTAAAAACAACTTCAACGATTGAAAATAGTGACAGTAACAATTACATTAATCGTGGTTTTAATTCATTACCAACAATTACTAGAACATATACTTGATTTAGTATTATTATTGTTATTTTTATGACAATGTTAACAGTTTTTGCAACAGTATTAATTATTAGAAAAACCGTTGAACGCAATGCAACACAAATTGGTGTTTTGAAAGCATTAGGCTATGAAAATAAAACAATTATTGGTTCATATTGATCTTATGCCTTAATAACAACAATTCTTGCTATACCCATTGGTTGAATTATTGGTAGTGTTTTACAAATAGCCGTAATGAAAATTTTTGAAAATTTCTTTACAATTCCAAATAATATTTTTTATTTTGATGTCATTCCTTTTCTAATTGCTTTGGCAATTAATATCATTGTAATTTTAATTACCGTAACAATTACTGCTTATAAACAAGTAGCAAAAAATACAATTACCCTATTACGACCTAACAGTGATAATAAACCTTCAAAAACAATTTCTGGCATCCACAAAAGATGATTTGCATTTGGAAGCTTTAAAACTCGGTTTCGTTTGGCATTGGCATCAGTTTCATATAAGAAAATTATTATTATGTTTGTAACAATTCTTATTGCTTCATTCACTATCGCTATTGCCTTAATGATCCCCGCTGCTGTTCGCAGTCTTGATGATTCTTATTATGGACTTTTAAAATATCAAACTAATGCTGAATTTCAACAACCGATTAGTAATATCCCCACAACTCGTTATAATTTATACCCTTGAAAAGGGATTGATGCTCAAAATCAAAGTCTTGATTACCCAATTACTGAAATTCGTCCAGTAGCTGATTACTATAAAGATGCTCCTGCTAATTCTTGAAAAAAACTTAGTGATAATACCCAAAACATTAATTTAGACAATATTTTAAAACAAATTGCTTATAATTATTATTGAACAGGTGGCAGAGGAATTTCTTTAGGCTGATTAGAACAAATTTCTAAGGATTTTAATAATAATCCCAAACTTTCAGGATTATTATCCACAATTATTTGTCCAATGGTAAACACTATTTTAACAACTAATGCCAAAATAAATACTAGTGATAACTGAAGAACCTGTACAATGAATGCAATTGAAACAGCTGTTCCTTCCTATATTAAAGACTTTCTTAATATTTCTGGAAGAAAACAACGCTTAACAATTACTCATAATACTTTACCTTATAATGCTAATGAAGATGAATTATATACATATTATGATGCTAACTTAAATAATGTCGCTTTTAAAACACTAGGAATAAAACCAAATAGTGATATGATTGCATTAAAAGAGAGTTCAAAATATATCCAAGAAGAAAAATGACTTGATAAGATTCCAACAGTTATTAATCGGGCAATGCAAATAAAACATAATTTAAAAGTTGATAGTATTTTTGAAAGTGAAGTTCAACAAAAACAATTACAATATATGAGTGCTAATAATAAATGATATCCTGCTCACACTTCATTTTGAATTTATCGTGATGAAAATAACTCTGAAAATATCTATAATATGCCTTTAGATAAATGAAGTATTAATGATAATAACTCTCCTTATGGTTGAACTAACCATTATGGTTATAAAGAAAACGATATTGGTGATGATGACATTGCTAAAAGTTATCGTAACTTAAATGAAATAATTTTACGATTACCCAAAGAAGAAATCATAATTGATAATATCAAATACCCAGCAATTAAAGACGAATTTTTAAAAGAAATTATTAATGCAAAAATACCAACAAATAATAATAAATTTGTTATTGAACAATCACCCGACAATAAATGATGACATATTAGACCCTTTGTGCCCTTTGCTACTAAAAATAAATTCGTTGATGAAACCTTTATGACATCAGCACTAAATCTCTTAAATCAATCATATGACAATCCATTATGAAATATTTTTATTGCCATACTAGACAGTAAAACTATTGGTAATAAAGAAATACCTAAAATTCTAAAAATTGATAATACCCCAATACCGCAAAAAGTTAAATATCAAGTTAAAGCAATTCATGAATCTTATGGTGAATTAAAAATTTATGTTAATCAACGAGTTGCTAATCAAATTCTTGGTTTTAATGCCACAACAAGTAGTGACATTTATAAAAAAGATCCTTTTAATAATGAACCATTATGATTTAATGGTCGGTTATCATCTAATCCTGAATTAACTGATGTTACTAGTAGATATTCAACAACTTCAATTCTTGGTGATTATTCAATTGCTAGTTTAAATGATAATGTTGCTAACACTGTTACTAACAGTGAACTATTAACAGTAAAACGAGAATTAATCAAAAACTTAACAACAGTAGCTTCTAGTATTGCTGTCATCTTTATTTTAGGTTCAATTAGTCTATCCGTAATTATTGTTATAATGATTTCTAATCTTCTTGTCCATCAGTTTGCTAAACTAATGGCTATTATGAAAATTCAAGGATATAAATATCGTGAAATTAATAGTTTAACTTTATCAATGTTTATTCCAGCTGCTATTATGGGATTTATCGCTGGATTTATCGGTGCTTGATTTATTTGTCAAGGTACCTTATGAGCTATTGGAATTTTTACTGGATTCATTATTCCCCTATATTTCCAATGATGACTTTTACCAATAACATTAGCAACAATTACAATTATTTATACACTGATTTATATAATTTCAACTGAAACATTAAAACGAATGAATGTACTTGAATTAGTAAAAAGTAGTGACGAATAGGTTATTTAAAGTAGAAAGGATGCAAAACTAATGAAAAAAATATTTCCAACTTATAAACAAGCATTTTTTTCAATGTTTAAAATAAAAGTTCAAATGATTTTATTAATTTTGCTAACAATAATTCTCACTGCTCGTATTAGTCTCGCTATGTCTACAATTAATAATTTAAAACAAAGTAATAATTTTATGGGGCAAGAAGTAAAATATGATTATTATTATAAATTTAATTTTTCTAACACTGATTTTACAGAAAGTAATAAATTAACAGTTAGTGACTTTAGTATTAGTAATAATCCTAATGATGATAGTCTAATAAAATTAGAAACTAAAAATGTGCAACTAATAACTAAAAAAGTTAACGAGCAATATACTATTGATGATATTAAACTAGTTAATTATTTAAAATGAGAACAAATTAATCATCAAAGTTCTTATTTTCAAAAATCAATTATTGGAAAAATTCTTAAAGAAAAATATCATCATGCCATTAACAATATTGAATTTAAACAACTTTTTAATAAATTTATTAATGTAATTGATATATATTTTTCATCATTACTTAATAAGATGTTATGAAATTACTATATTAACATTTATAAAAATAATCCAAATTTTTTTCAATATCCATCTGATAATAATAGACTTCTTGCAAAATTAATTTAAAATATAATTGAATTGTTGTTTTTAATAAAAAGGTGGAATTTAAATGAAATTTAAAAAAAATAATCAAATAAGTGATAAAAATTTTTTAAGATTAACTGGTATTAAACATACTACTTTTAATAAAATGCTAGAAATTTTAAAAATAGAAGAATTAAAAAAGAGATTTCGTCGCGGAAGAACCAATAAATTATCATTAGAAAATCGTATTTTAATGACTTTAGAATATTGAAGAGAATATAGAACTTATTTTCATATTGCAAAAAGTTATGATATTAGTGAAAGTAGTTGTTATAGAAATATCAAATGAATTGAAGACACTTTAATAAAACACCCTAATTTTCAACAACTTACTGGTCAAAAATCACTATTAAAAGATTATTTCAAAGATAAGACTGTTATAATTGATGTAACTGAAAGCCAAATCCAACGCCCAAAAAAAGACAAAAACAGCACTACTCAGGAAAAAAGAAAAAACACACAATAAAAACACAAGTTATAATTGAAAAAGATAGTAAAAAAATTATTAGTTCTGATTTTTCTTATGGTAAAAACCATGACTTTAAAATTTTAAAAGATTCAAAAATTAAATTTTTACCAGAAACAACTGTTTTAGTGGATTTAGGTTATCAAGGCATACAAAAAATTAATCATAATGTTTTAATTCCTAAAAAAAAATCAAAGAAAAACCCTTTAAATAAAGAAGAAAAGCAAAATAATGAGCGAATTTCAAAAATGAGAATTGTTATTGAAAATGTTTTTGCTATACTTAAAAAATTTAAAATTATTAGTGAAAAATATCGAAATCGTAGAAAAAGATTTGCTTTAAGATTTAATTTAATAGCTTCAATTTATAATTTACAACTATTAGTTTAAATATATTTGATAATTTAAAATTTCAGTCTTTTTTTATTGTAAATAATAATTTTTATTATGTTTTAATGACAAAATATTTGTAAAAATAATCTAAAAATTATTTTAATAACACTTTTATATTTATTTTAAATTTAAAAATTATAATTATCATATTAATTTTGCAAGAAGTCTAATATTGAAATTTTTAAACAATATTTAATTACTAATTGACTAGCAGAACCAAATCGCAGTTGAAAAAATAAAACTAATATTGCTAAATCAGTAACTACAAGGACAATTGAAAATAATATTTTAATGCAAATGCAAAATGAATTAGCAGGCATAGCTACTAATTTTAAAGTGACAACAAGAAGAGAATTTATTCTTACTGATTTAGCAAGTAACTTTAATTATCGCTTTGTTAACATTGATAGTCTTAATCCTCATTCCTTAAAAATTATTCAAGGCACAACTTCAAACGCTAGTAATCAAATTGTTATTAGAGAGTCCGCAATTTGCAAAATTACGAGGCTATAATATTGGTGATAAGATTAAAATTGGTGATTTTAATCTTATAATTACTGGTATTGGCGGTGATAATTGAACAGTTTTACCCCTCCCTTCTACTAATCAATTAAATCCAATTCCTAATTTATGCCAATGAACCAATAATTTTTTTAATTTTGTTGAAAAATCTTGATAAAATAAAAAAAATCATCAACTTGATAATTTTAAAAGGCTTTTATGTAAAATGGACGCGTAAAGTTTTGTTAGGTGGAAAAATATTTGATTAATTTTGAAAGAAAAGTAACTACAATTTAATTATCGTTTTATTTGAAAAATAAGTAATAAAACAAAATGGAATGGCAACCCTTTTTAGGACACTTTTTATGTAGACTGGTATTTTCTAAATTCAACGGGAGTTAAATAATTTAAACTGCCATGAATTCGAATATTGTTATATCAATTAACAAAATCAAATAGTTCGCATTTTAATTGTGTTAAGTTTGCAAATTTTTTACCGTTAATAAATTCAGTTTTAAAGGTTTTGTAAGTTGCTTCAGCAACAGCATTATCATACGGGCATCCTTTGGTACTTAATGATCTTTGAATTTTAAAGGTTATTAAAATTTCATCAATGATTTTATTTTTGAATTCATTACCACGATCAGTATGAAATAAAGTTATTTTATTTAATGGTCGTGTTATCTTGTGAAAAGCTTGTTGAACTAGTTCAGCAGTTTTATTTGGTCCAGCACTATAGCCAATTACTTCGCGATTAAACAAGTCAATTAATAAACAAATATAATGTCATTTAGTACCAACTTGAACATATGTTAAATCACTAACAACAACTTCATTGGGTTTTTGGTCATTAAATTGACGATTTAAAACATTATTAATTTGGTCATTATTAACTGTTTTTTCATGATTACGATATTTTAATTTGGTGTATTTAGAAATCAAATTATTTTTGATCATAATGAATCGGATTTTTCGTCGTGATAAGATGATATTTTTTCTTATTAAAACAGCTTTAATTTTACGAGCACCATAAATCTTACGACTTTTATTAAATGCACTGATAACTTCTTGTTCATAATTATTAATATCAAACTTAGTGCATTTATTAGTTTGATAATAATATGTTGATTTTAGTAAACCTAAAATCTTACATATTTTCCTCACTGAATATTTAGTTTTGTTGTTATTAATTATTGTTATTTTTTGCCGATTATCAGTGCTGCTTGCTTTAAAATGTCATTTTCCATTCGTAATTGTTGGTTTTCTTTTCGCAAGTAAATTAATTCATTTTCTTCGACAGTGCGATTATCTTTTGCTTTAAATGACCCAGAATTATTATAATTTTTAACTCAACTATAAATAGTTGGTTTTGGTAAATTATATTCTTTCCCTAAATTAATAACACTTTTGCCATTTTTGTATAGCATTACAATTTGTTTTTTAAATTCTTCAGAGTATGAGGTTTTATTTCCCATTTTTATATTCCTTCTTTCTTAATAATTTTGAAGTCTATATAATTATGGTCCAATTTATTGTAGCCTATCCAAAATATTTAATATTAACAACCATAATCTTAATAAAAGGTTATAAAAACTAAGTAAAATGCTTATAAAAACAACATTAAAATAATTTTTTATTTTAATTTTGTCGAAAACTCTTGATATTTATTGAATATACTTAATTTTAGGTATATTTTTACTATGATAGAGGTGGATAATAATTATGGAAAAAATAATTCAAGAACTAGTAAATACTTTAACAGATGATCAATTTTTAGAATTTTATGAAAAAGTCAAACAACAAGCAGAATTAATAAAAAAAAACAAAAACGTTTAAATGAAATTGATCAAAAATTTAGAGCGCAAGGTATTAAATGCCCTAAATGTGAATCTTACCATTGCGTTAAAAATGGACATAATTCAGAAGGAAAACAAAAATATTTATGTAAAAATTGCCGTGCAAGTTTTGACGCTTTTCGTAATCATTTTATTTATTGAAGTCATTTAAATTATGAACAATGAAATTTATTGATTCAAATTTCATTGCTGGGGCAGTCTAGTAAAACAATTTCTCGTTTTATTAAAACTACATTAAAAACTGCTTGATATAATCGTCAAAAATTAATGAAATCAAAACAATTAGAAAATACCCAATTAAAATTTAAAAAATTATCTGGTAAAATCCAAATCGATAAAACATTTATTAAAGAAATCCATAAAGGAAATTTCAAATATAAAACTGATCCACGAAGAATTTACCTTGACCCATTCGCAACTAATACTAAATGCTGTATTCAAATGGCAATTGATAATAATAACAATATTTATGTTAAATCCACAAACACCAAACGTTTACAAAAACAATGAGTTATTGAAAATATGAACAAAGAATTAATTAACGAAAATTCAATTATTACTTCTGATATGCAAAAATTATATTTTTTAGTAGCAAAACAAACAAATTCTACTTTATGTGTAACTAAAACAACAATTAATCCTGAAGCTAGTTATCGTAACTTAAATAAAATCAGTAAATTACAATCTAGTCTTAAAGAAGCCTTAATTCATTATCATGGTTTAGGTTTTACTAATATTCAAAATTATTTAAATCTCTGAAAATGAAAATACCAACATAAGGGTTTAACTCCAAACCAACAAACAGCGGTATTATATTTTAATGTATAAAAAAGTTAAAGTAAAAATAGTAATTTTACATGGTCGCGTTTAGTTTTCTTAGGTATTGCTTTGAAGAAGTAAAACAATCAGCTAATTATATTATTTAATTACTAAACTAACCTTGCCTTTCTTGTTATTTTTGTCAGAGCCTGTCCAAAATTCTGTGTCTCGATAATTCATTCTGAATTATACTTAAAAGAAGGAGAACAGAAAATGACAAAAAAAAAAAAATAAAAAAAGAACCTGACGCAATTGATAAAGTTGTTGATTATTTTTTAGAAAATATTGATAATCCACAAGATTTATTTAAAGGCAATACTATTTTTCAGGAATTTTGTAAATCACACACAGTTATTAGACTATGCTTCTCTTAATTGATTTCATCATACCATATTTTGTATTATTAAAATTAAAAAATTAATTTTATCCACAATAAAAAATATTTAATTCAAAATTAACCAAATTAAAACATTTTTCACGAGTTTCTATTATTTTTTAAATAATTATTTTGCAATAATAAATTTATTTAAAGTTTCAAATGGAGTTTTGTAATTCAAACTTTTATGTTTTCGCTTGAAATTATAAAATGCGTACCACTCATTCAAATGAATTTGTAATTGTTTAACATCAAATTTTGTTTTAAAACCACATTTTTTAAATCAAAATAAACTAGTATAATTACGGTGAAACCGTTCAATTTTTCCGTTGCTCTGAGGAGAACCGATTGGTGTGGTTTCATGGATAATTCCATTTTTTGAAAGAAAGGTTGTAAAAGGCCTTTCTTTTACTTTGTACGATTTTTTATTACTTCAGTTAGTAGTAGTAAATTCAGGAGCATTGTCAGTACGAAGGCGTTTAATGGTTATGCCAAGTTCACTAAAATCTTTCATTGCTCTTTGCATGGCATTAATGGCATTATTGGTTCCTAAACTATCATACACATATCCAAAAGCAATTCTTGTTATTTCGTCAATGAAATCATAAACATATAATCTATGCTTAGCAATAGGAAAATTTTTATCAGTAAACACTTTAGCATCCATTTGCAGTAGTCCAATATCTGAAACTTCATAACGCTTAAAATGGCGTTTTGCTTTTTTCATTTGCGTTTTTATTTCTCCATAGCGTTTGTCTTGTTTAATTCAACGATAAAAAGTATTAATTGATTTGGGGACATTATTTGTATCGATATCATGCACATTTTTTTGATGAATATTATGATAAAGCGATAATACACCGCCCGCACCTACAAATTTGTAATCAAAGTAATAATCACAAATTTGTTTTCTGGTTTCTAATGAAAATTGATATTTAATATTTTTTGGTGTTGTTGATTTGAATTGCAATTCATAAAAGTTGTCTTGATAATAACCATTAATAATTTTTTTAGCTCAAATATAAAATGTCATTTTACTACCACGAAAATATTTTTTAATCAATTTATTTACAGATATGTTATCTGTATTATTCATATATAAGTTGGTACATAAATTGAGATATTTACTTACTCATTTTTTTACTTTATGATAATATTTTTCATGATAAATCGTAGTCATTCAAGATTGTAATTTAGCTTTTAAATCTGCTAAATCATTTTTAGGTACAATATACTTCATTTTCTATTTCCTTTTTTATTTTTTCTATATCAAACACATAAAACAGTTAATATTCATAGATAATATTAGTATAATGAAAAAAATAACTAATTACTCACAATTAAATAAAAAATATGACTTAAATTTTAGTGACAATAACTTTGGTTTTACTTGAGAAATCTTTAAGGAACTAGTTGGCGATGATTGGGCAGAATATTTTACAACGAGGTGTTTTTATAGATTTGTACCTACTGCTAGAATGACCTTTAAAACTTGAAACTGTTTAGCTTGAGATTTATGAATTTGTTGTAACTTTACAGATACATCCGCTCAAGAAGTACGACGCTATGAAAATACACATCCTGAAACAACAATTGCTGATTTACATAATTTATGTCAATATTTAGAAGAAAAGTATGGCGTTCAAATTGGACCTGAGCACTCTAAGGTGACCGGAATAGTTTGAAAATTGAATAAAGAGGGCGGAGAAATAATTTTTCCTTCCAATCAACGAATAACTTTTATTGGTTATGCCAACGGTAATAGAATTTTTGGAACAGCTGTAAAAGGTTCTAGTTTTTTGTGTTCACGAACTGACGAAATAATTATGGCAGAAGAAAAAGAAACTTTGAGTGATAAACAATTAATTTATAGATATGAGCGTTTACAAATGTCAATGTTTCGTAGCAATCGGATTAAAGTTTCTGACAAATCCATAAAAGAACTTTCTTGAACCTTTGTTGATAAAATGACAGGACAACAAGAAACTCGTTACTTATGAAAAAGTTTTTTTGTCGCGTTCACTTGCAACCTCTATGATAAATATCACCCATTTTATAAAAAATACTGTACGCCATTTTTACCATTAAACGACAAGATAATGAATTTATTAAAAGAAACTGGTAAAGTTTGATACGAAAATGAAAAAGAATTTGAAGGTTTAGGAATTTTTGTTTTAAGACTAACATTAGACTCTACTTGAAATAAATTGCCAGAAATTTCAAGAAAAAAAGTAAACCAACTTAAAAAAGATAACCCCGATGAATATGCTATTGTAAAATATGGTTTTGAGTACTCAGACAGTGATAGTACTATCTTTCCGTTTCGAAAACATTTAAAATATACGCAAAAATACGATTTAAAAGATTTTTATGTTGCCACTATTGATATGTATAAATTTGATTTTTATAGTATCGGGATTGATTGAGCAACTGGGCCAATCGATCATACTGTGCTAAAATTTTGGGGATTTCAAGAATATAAAAAAACTGAACTTTACGATCCATATTTAATATGTGAGATTGTTATAACTCCCGAAGATAATTTTTCTGAAAATGAAAAAATTAGTCATCTTATAGAAGAAATCATGACTTTAAGAGCAAATTTTTATAATTTTGCTGATGTTATTTTTAATTATGATGATAAAGCAAAAACCGCTATGGAATGAATTAAAACAAAACTAATTGAAGATTATAGTTTTAACATTCGTACCAGCACAGCCATTAAGCACACAACACCATTAACCAAAGAAGCCGGTTTAACAGATCGCGTTATTTGAATGCGTAATTTGTTTGGATTTGGTAATTGTCATATAAATTTACAGAATAATCCTTTTACTGCCAAATGCTACGAAGAATTACGATATGATGAAAAACGCACTAATGTTCCTGACCCAAAAATGTATCTCGATCCTTATGATGCAGACTTTTATGCATTATATCCAAATAGAGTTTATATAAGAGGCAAACAAAAAGGCTATCGTTAACGATAGCCTTTTTAGCCCAAGAGGTTCTGAGTTTACACCGCAGTTAGATTCTTTCATGTAATCAACTTGTCCTAGGTCTTCCATGTATATAATACCATATTTCAAATTATTATCTTTACTATCCATTGGTAAAACCAAATTAAAAATTGAACCCAACTTAAACATATTAATTATTTTAATCTTTCTAAATATAAATCTACAAATACAACTCAGAAAAATGATCTATTGCAATCTTATATTCTTTTTTATAAAAATCAATATAATTTCTAACATCCATTTTATCGTCGTTAATATTTTTTTCACTTTTTTGAAATGCTTCCTTTCAGCATTGATCATAATGTGTTATTTCAAATAGTTCATCAGGGTTTGCGTCTTCAAAAAATAAATAAATATTATCAATAAAACTTTTAATTTTTTTACTTAAATTAATTTCACTTTTTGTATTAAAAATTAAAGGTCTATTATGTTGTTTGTGAATACTTATAATAACAGGTCCATTGTTATAAGCTACTTCTTCATTTACACTAAATAAAGGTTTATTCTTAATTAATAAATGAAAAACTTGTGCTAAATGAAGCAATTTATGAAGCATAAATTCTCCTTTATACATTTAAAGCCAATTTTTTTAAAAAGTTGTTTTGAGTTAAACAAAGCTGGATTTTTACGAATTAAATATTTTGCCATATCCATAACATTATTATTTTTCACAATTAAGACATCATTTCCTATCATTATTAACTTAATTATACACTATTTTTTAAAAAAACTCTGGGGGGGCAAAATCAGTTATCTATAAATATAACATATTTTATAAGGATGCTTTTTATTTATTATTTTTACTATCCATTGGTAAAACCAAATTAAAAATCCAACCCCGCGTAAACATATTTAATTATTTTAATCTTTAACCAATAATTTAGAAATTGCTTTCATAAACTTATCTTTCTTATTTAACTCTACACCACTTTTAATCATTTCATCACTGTAACTAATTGTTTTTCTTTTGATTTTAATTTCCCTCCTTAAACTTAATTCACAATTATTATAACTTAATTATACACTATTTTTTAAAAAGTAAGACTCGGACGCATAAAGTTTTGTTAGGTGGGAAAAGATTTGAATAAGTATTAAGACAGTCAGCAATGATTGTCTTTTTATTTTATAAGGTGTTAAAATTTGTTCTTTGAAAATTAAATACAAGTGAATTAATAATGTTGGTATGTATTAAAGCACGATAAATTGTGGGTGGTCGCCATAACCAAAAGAAGTTTACCAGTTAATAGATAACATCCTATTAGCTATAGCAATTTATTTCGTTTTGCAATAAAAAAATGAATGGGTGGATTTCCTAAAAATATACACGCTATTAAATTAGTTCCAAGGGTAGGATGCGGATATTAAAGTGTAGAAATTTCTATATAGGGGTATACTAAGTTTAAAATTATTAAAATCTTTATCTAATTAAAAAACAAAATTTACTAACAAAGCTTGTTAAACACTTAAATCTGCGATATATAAGTGTTTAAAAAACTAAGTTAACTAACTAACTTAGTTAATATAACTTAGTTTATTCATAAGAAAGGTAATTTATTATGAAAAACATTGAAAACATTTTCTTAAATACTAAAAAATATCTCTTAAAAGAAACACAAAACGCAATGCTTATTAAAGCGCCAAAAATTCCGTGATTTAATGAACAAATCGGCATTTGGTTTCCAAAGCGATTTGTTTATAAAGGAAAATATGAAAATTCTATTTGTATCGGAATAATCAAGAATAGTGAATATCAAGTAATTTCGATTAATCAACAAGAGCAAGAAACCAAGTTAATTAAGGGACAAGAATTATTAGGCTTCTTCATTGCCGAAAAAGAAAACAACAAAAAAGATATAAATTATAACTACTTTAAAGGAGTTTAAAAATGAATATTGCGATTGGAATAATATTTATTATCATCTGCATAATGTTATTGGCATATTTTGCTTATAAAATTTATGCCAAAATAAAAATTAGAATTAAATATAAAAATGCCATTAAAAATAATACTGGTAATTTCACAAAAGACGAAAAAGTGTTTATTGCCCGCTTTGAGGAATGAGTTAAAGCTCCTAATTCAAAAGAAAATAACGCGGATAAAAAATAATGTTTTGAAAAATTATCATGGAATTCTTAGAACTGTTTATTCCGATAGAAAAAATGCCTGCACAAGTTGCGTTTATTGCTGGATTAATTATTATCATCACTTTTCTTTTCGCATTAATTTCAATTATGTATTTACCAATAAAAATGATTTTTGGGAGATAAAAAATGACAGTAAATTTAAAAGAATTTAATTGAGAACAAATTAAACAAACTTTCTGAGATTTATTTATTCAAATTACAACTATTCCCGCTCATATTAGTGGTGGTAAAGAAATTGATTTAACTCAAGAAACACTTTGACTTTTAATAGCAAACATTGCTTTTTGATTATTAACAGCGATTATGGTGTGATTTATTCTAATGATACTTTGGAAAACCATATCAGTATTTAGATAGAGACAAAAGTAATGTCGCGAAGTTACATTGTGATGCATTCACAAAGAAATTCAAAATTAATTAGGAAAAAATACAATCGTGTTAAGGTTAATGGTGGTTTTAACAAATTTAAGAGAAACTTTGAATATAAATGATGAATGTTTTAAAAAAGAAAGGGGGTGATTATATGATTGGAACTTTCTTGGCCGATGCACCAGCAACAGTAGAAAAAATAACAGCTAGTGACGCGATGACTAAATTATGAAATGCAATTATAACGGCGTTTACTAAAATGTGAGAAATTATTGCTGTTAATATGCCACAAGTCGGTAACTTCTTTGCTGACTACTGAATATTCATTTTTCCATTTATTTTGGCAATATTCTTTATTTGTTTTAAAATGTTTGAAAAACTACTTGGAGCAGTACGCTAATAAAAAAATAAAGTGAGGTGCAAGATGAAATTTTGCAAATGAATAATAGAAAAAAATAACCATTTTATTGAATTAAATCGCACCTCATTTTTAATTTTATGACATTGGGGAGCAATTTGATATATTTACAACGGTTATTTTAAAAACATTATAAGCTATTTATTTTTAGCAGGTTGTATTTTAATTTTCCTTTTTAAAATCGGTAATTTAACACAAATTAACAAAGTTATTAATTTTTTAAAAAATTCACCATTAAATATTGTGATTGGTTCATTGGGAACTGGAAAAACTGCTTTTCTAGTATACGCATCAAAATTACTAAAAAAGAAGAAATATCACATTGCATCAACCTTTCCATTACTAGAAACCCAAAAATTAAGTTTAGGGCATATGGGATTATTAGACTTTGATTACCCGGTATTGCCAGATAAGACCTTACTGTTGTGAGATGAAACCAATTTATTTTTAGAAGGAACTGATTGAGAAAAAAATAATACCAAAAACGAAGAAACCGGTATTCAAGAGTATTTCGCTCTTGCACGCCATTTCGGTCATATTGTTCTCGCTAGCGGTCAAAGAGATAAACATATTTGAGTTAAAGTTCGTGATATTGCCAATAATGTGATTGTGGGAATTCGTAAAAAACCCGTTAATATTTTTCGCCCCTATTTAAAAGTCATCTATGGCACCTTTACGAGCATTGAAGAATATGAACGCTGACGAAACACCTTAATTGATGCTAAAAATAGTAAAAAGGGTCGTCGCATTAAATATCGTGATATTCCTGAACTTGATATTTATTTTTTTAAACTAAAAATTCCTCTACCAATATTAAACACTTACAATTCTTTTTACCTAGCGTTTTTAAGAGATTACTTAAATTCAAAAGTAAATCCTGACTATGAAGATAAATACTATACTGACACAGCAATTGATTTAGAAGACTTAGAATACTTAAAAATGGATAAATTTAGCAAATTTTTAAGAAAAATGAAAGAAAAGGAATAAAAAATGGAAAATCTCGCAAAAATGGCCGACTTTCTCGCCCAAATGCTTTATAAAGTTTTTGACTTAATTTGAAGTTTAGAAGTGCCGGGAACGAATATTCAATTAATATTTCCTTTATTCTTAACGCTGGCTGTAGAATTTCTTATGGCAATTATTCTTGGATTTGGTAGTCAACAAGTTAATTTAGAAAAACAACGCCAATATGCGGTTAAAAATAAAGGTCGTTTAAGTGCGTGAGGAAAAGCTAAAAAACAAATAAAACCAATAAAAACAAAACAAGGTAACTAAAAATGTTTAAACTAATTATTATTTTTATCTTAATAACTGTTCTCGGATTATTAGCTGGTAGTCATTTTGAAACTTTAACGAACTACATTAGCGAAGGACTTGCCAATTTCCAAAAATTTATTACTAGCAATTTAACAATTTTAGAACTATTTAAACCAATGGTCCGGACATTTTCGCAACATCCAATCTTTACCATTCTTGGTGTCACTTGTGTACTTATTGCTTTATTTATTGTGATTAAAGGACGATAAAAAATATGAAAGGAGAATTAAAATGAAAAAACTTTTAGTAAAATTATTTAAAAAAGATAATTCAAAAGAAAAAATGCCGTTAAAATTAAAAATTCTTTTAAAAAGCAGTGGTTAAAAATAGTATTAAGTATCATTTTTATCTTTATAAGCTTATTACTTTGTGTATTAACAGTAATCGATACTAAATGAATAACTGGAACAAGTAACGAATTTAATAAATTTATGAATGAACAAATGGTTGATTTCTTTGGCAAGTTCAATAGTGTTATTATGCTCGCGGGAATATTTGTTTTTTGATGAGGCGGAGCAATATATTTTGCAATTAAATTTGAAAAATTAATCCGCTTTATTATTCAAAAAATTAAAGCAAAAAGAGCCTTGAAAAATGAAATCAAACAAACTCATTAATTCTTTAAAAAAATATTGATGAAGAATTTTGCCTTACATTTTTATGATTATTATCTTTTTCATTCCATTTTTAAAATTGGAAATTAATGATTTGAAATTATTATATGAAAAATTTGAAGCATTAATTTCACTTATGATACTAGGATATTTAGATATATGCATGACAATAGCTGTAATTATAAATTATGGTATTGAGTGACTTATTAAAAAAATTAAAGAAAAAAGAACAACGAGAAATAAAATATTTTAAAAAGGAGTGATAAAAATGTTTATGAAAATATTTACCGTGCTAACTATTAGTTTCAATAACATTTTTACTATTCCCTCAAACATTAATAATGATAAAACAAAAACACAACTAATTAGAACTAAAAGACAAAATGATAAAATTTATAATTTTGAAATCAGAAATCTAGAAAAAGTGCAATTTTGGATTTCAGCAAGAAAAAATAATTTAAATCTTTATCCAGTTACGCAAGTTGCTATAGAAAAAAAAGATAACATCAATCTAAATGAGAAATTACCAGAATTAAAAAATTTAAATTGACTTATTTTTAGATTTACACTAGAATTTAAAGATAATCAAAGCAAACAAGATGAAATTAGACAACTAATAACTACACACGGACAAAAAATAGATGAAGATAGTGATAATAAATTATGAATAATTAATAAAAAAATAGCAATCAAAGCACAAGGCACAAGGTTAGACACTCTTAATCATGATAACAATATAACAAATTACAGATTAAATAAAACAAATAATTTTAAAATTGAAATTGAAAAAGATAGTACTGACATTGACTTGCCAACAACAACCACCAAATTTGACGGCAACCATAACTATAGTAATGTTATTGATAATCTTGACTATTTAATGATTCACCGTGGTGATTTTGATAAATTTAATTACTCTTATCTCTATTGAACACCGGTATTTAATTTCATTGACACTTTAGAAGAAGGTTACTATAAAGAATTCACCATTAAAAATCATGGTTTTAAAGACCAGAGCTATTTTTATCACAAGACTTCTAGTAATAAAAATGTAGTAAATGAGAATGTTTTGAAAATTCAGGCATTTAACAAAACTATAATTGCCGGAAATAAGTATTTACAATTGCTACACGGTGAAAAGGAAATCTGAAAATATGATACTGCAAACGCTAACGATTATTACCTAATTAAGTATCTTTTTGGTACTTTAAATTACCTTAATGTTAAATTTAGTTTTCTACGCTATGACCCAGATTTACGAAATGATATTTACCTATATTTTAAAAATAACATTCCTAGTATTAACAACAGCGATTACAAAAATGTTTTTGACGAAATCTATGAAATCCTTGGTAACTTCTTTGCCAGTTTATTTTATGCTACTTTTGATATGGACGAAAAAACTTACACCGAAATTGATTTTAAGGGTGTAGATAATTACAACAAAAATTACTTTATTCAAATCGGTTTCTTTTACCGTTCATTAATTACCTTTTATTCCCAAAAATACTTAGTAAATATTATAGGAAACTCAGAATTATTACTAAGAAGTTATTTCTTTACTTTTGACAAAAAAACGCATCAAGAGAATTATGATGCCTTTAAAAACAATAATAGTATCTATCAAATTGATTTTAATGTCTTAAAATCCTATGATAATAAACTAATTACCTTGCCAACCAGCAATACCGCTAACAGCATCAATTACCTCAATACCGATATTGATATTCGTTATGGTATTAATATTTTTACCTTAACCTTTCCACTTTATCACAAAGATAATATCTCTAACTACAATTTTAAAATTTATGACTTTAATGTATTAAATTCAACAGCCTTTATCCCTGATGGTTCAAATAACAGTGAATGAGACGATTTAATTCCACCAGCAAATTGCAAATATTCTGGACGATGAATACCAACCTTTAATGATATTGGTTGTGCCATTCAAAATGCTGGTATCAAAATGCTAAACTGAATGCTGACAGCGTCACGAGTCATTACAATTTTACGCCCGTTAGCAATTATTGCAAAAGCAACAGTTAACTTTTCAACCGCCATTTTTCCAGTTTTTAAAACAGTACCAGCTTTTTACTATACCTTTCAATTTTTAATCGGTTTTGCCATTTTTCTAATGATATTAAGGATTTTCGTGTAATATATATATATATATATATATTGAAAAAATAAAGTAATAAAGGAATTAAAATAATGAAAATTTTAAATATAATAACTCTTTCGATATTAACAATATTACCAATAGTTGGCTGTTCTAAAAAAGAAAATAAATCAGTAGAACAAAAAAATAAAGTTCATGATTTTGAAATCAGAAATCTAGAAAAAGTGCAATTTTGGATTTCAGCAAGAAAAAATAATTTAAATCTTTATCCAGTTACGCAAGTTGCTATAGAAAAAAAAGATAACATCAATCTAAATGAGAAATTACCAGAATTAAAAAATTTAAATTGACTTATTTTTAGATTTACACTAGAATTTAAAGATAATCAAAGCAAACAAGATGAAATTAGACAACTAATAACTACACACGGACAAAAAATAGATGAAGATAGTGATAATAAATTATGAATAATTAATAAAAAAATAGCAATCAAAGCACAAGGTACAGGGTTAGACACTCTTAATCATGATAACAATATAACAAATTACAGATTAAATAAAACAAATAATTTTAAAATTGAAATTGAAAATCCTTAATAACTAAATTCAAAAACTGTTAAAATTACTACTTGAGCCTGTCCAAAATTCTGTGTCTCGATAATTCATTCTGAATTATACTTAAAAGAAGGAGAACAGAAAATGACAAAAAAAATAAAAAAAGAACCTGACGCAATTGATAAAGTTGTTGATTATTTTTTAGAAAATATTGATAATCCACAAGATTTATTTAAAGGCAATACTATTTTTCAGGAATTTACCAAAAAATTAACTGAACGAATGTTAAATACGGAAATTAAAGATTATCTTGAAACTGATGAGAATCATAATAAAAGAAATGGCAACACACAAAAAACCATTATTACTAAAAATGGTTCAATCGCAATTGATGTACCAAGAGATCGAAATAGTACTTTTGAACCAGTAATTATTCCAAAAAGACAAAGAAGATTTGATAACTTTGATCAAAAAGTAATTTCTTTATATGCAAGAGGAATGACAATTTCTGATATCAAAGCACAATTGCAAGAATTCTATCACGGAGCAGAAATTTCAGAAAGTTTAATTAGTCAAATAACTGATGATGTTATTGAAGAAGTTAAAATGTGACAAACTAAACCTTTAGAGAAGATTTATCCGATTGTTTATTTTGATTGTATTGTTGTTAAAGTAAAGCAAGATAAACGAATAATAAATAAAGCAGTTTATCTTGCCTTAGGAATTAATTTAGATGGTTTAAAAGATATTTTAGGAATGTGAATTAGTGAGAATGAGGGAGCCAAATTTTGACTTAATAATCTTACGGAAATGAAAAATCGTGGGTTACAAGATATTCTTGTTGCTTGTAGTGATAATTTAACTGGGATGTCTGATGCAATAGAAGCTGTTTTCCCAAAAACACAGCATCAATTATGCATTGTTCATCAAATTCGCAATAGTTTAAAATTTGTTCCTTACAAAGATCGCAAACTTGTAGCTAATGATTTAAAATCAATTTATACAGCAATTAATGAAGAAATAGCGTTAATTGCTTTAGATCATTTTTCAGAAAAATGAAATAAAAAGTATCCACAAATTACTAAATCATGAAAAAATAACTGAAATAATTTAATAATTTTTCTTGAATATCCTCAGGAATTTAGAAGAATTATTTACACAACTAATGCGATTGAATCTGTTAATAGTCAATTAAGAAAAGTCATTAAGAATAAAAAGATTTTTCCTAATGACGCATCAGTTTTTAAAATATTTTATTTAGCATTTCAAAATATGGTTAAGAAATGAACGATGCCAATTCAAAATTGGGGTAGTGCAATTTCACATTTAATGATAAAATTTGAGGACAGAGTGAATTTAAGTTAATTACTTAGAGACACAGTTAATTGTACAGTCCCTACTACTTCCAAAAAATAGTTTTCTATGACGATAATGCTCTTAAACAACTTTTTAATTTTTTCTATTTTGACAAAATAAAAAGGCAGTATTTAAATTTAAATACTGCCTTAAATTAAAATTTGAACTCAGATTATTCTACATAACACATATAAGAAATATTTTTCTCTTTTAATTAAAAATGTTAAATTTTTATTCTATTCCTAGTCAATCGCCTTCAGTGTTGGTTATAATGACAAAACCATCATTTTCATTATCTAATATTTCAAAATAACCATTTATTTGTTCGAAATGAAGTACTATTACTTTTACAAAAGTGTTGAAATCTTCATTTGTGACACTTCCGCCTCAACCAGAATGGTCATTTATAACAAATTTATTTTTAATAATTTTTATAATGTTTGCTGGTGAATTTTTATTTTGTTTGATTTCATTTCATGTGGTTTTGTTAATTTTAATTTTTAATTTATCATGGGCTAGAAATTTATATCATTTTTCAATGTTATCATAAACATTATGATGAATTGAGGTTGGGAACGCAATATCAGATGTTGCATGATGATGAAAAGCAAAATACATTCATGTTCCTGCAATTGCTAATCCTCCAATTACTAAGGATAGCCCTAGAGTTTCCGGAGCCAGAGCAGCAGCAGTACCGGTTTCTCCAGCTATAATTCCACCTTCAACTGCTGCTGTTTCGGCAACAGTAATTGTTTCTGCGGCGGCTAAACCTTCTGTTGTACTTGTTGATAAGAGCGGAGTCATTTCAATTACTTCTGCATTTGCGGCACTAGTAGTAGCGGTACTACTAACAGTCATTTTGGTTCCATAAGCTGTTAATGTACCCCCGCTTAAAGCCGCTAATCCAGTATTTGTTAATTTTTCTTTAAAACTTTTTTTATCATTTTCAGATAATGTTTGATAATAACGATTAATTTCATTTAATTTTTTTAATTTTTCTTCTTTTGAAAGAGCGTTATATTTATTTATTGCCTTTGTAGTTGTTGATATTTGTGAATTGATAATATTATTACCACGATTAGAAGCATCATCATTATTGTTAGACAAAATTGCAGGGTGTTGACCATGAACATCAACTGGTAATTTAATTGTCTTTGCATCTGATTTTGGGGTTGTTATTGGTAAATTATCTTGTCTATTTGTTGTGTCAACTACAGGAACATTTCCCTGATTGTCATTAATAGCAACAGGATGATTTGTTCGTTCTTCTTCTGGTGTTAAAGCAAAATTATAATGATTATGGACACCAGAACCTTTTTTAAGTTCAACATACGATATCGCTATGTTATTATTATTTGCATTTTGATTAACTGGTTGATAAGAACCATTATTATTTACACTAATATTAGCATTTAAAAGATTACTCATTGCTATTATTTCTGGTGTCCCCCCTCATGTTGAAGGTTGTCGCATTATTTCTAAGTAATTAGTATCAATATCATTATTATCTTGAATAAGGTTTCTAAATGTTAATTCGCCATTGCGATTTGGAATTGTATCTAAATTTGATTGTATATAATCAACAACGCGATTACGAAAGAAATTTATAACTAAATTATTTGCTGTTTGATCTTGATATCATAATTGATTTAGATTTCTATTATCTTCTAAATCATATTGTTGTAGTAATTTTTGAATATGTAATAAATATTTTAAATTTTCTTCACCAAATAATTGGATAAATCGGTTTCTAAATTCTTCATTATTATTTCTCACTGGCAATAAGTAAGATGTTGATACCGACCAAAACAAACAACTATTATCCGCTGGTACATCATATGTTGGTTGTAATAATGTTTTTAATTCTTTTTTTGTGTTTTTAATTCTTTCTTTAATTCTTTTTTCTAATTCTTGTTTTTGCTCTGGTGTTAATTTTTCTGATAAGTTTTTTAGTAACTCTTTATCTTTTATTATTTTTTGATTTAATTCATTAAATTTTTTTAAAAGATTTTGTGCTTCTACATGACCATTATTTGTTGCAATATTTAAAGGTGTATTATTAACATACTTAGCATTAGTATTAGAACCACTAGCAAGTAATAATTTAATAATTTCTGTATAACCAAAAAATGCTGCATAATGTAATGGCGACAAATCATCTTCAACCATTGGATTAACTTCAATTTTATTTTTACTATTTTGATTTGTTAATAATTCTTTAACAATCTCTATATTATTCATTATAATTGCATAATTCAAAGGTGTATTTTTCCCATTTCCATTATTATCTAGAATATTAAAATTAATATTGGGATATTTTAATAATTCTTTAACAATCTCTATATTACCTAAATAGGATCCATAATGTAAGGGTGATAAATTAGCCCAATAACCATTTATTACTTCTAAATTTGAATTTAACATAAGTAATAATTTAGCAATATCTAAATTATTTTGAGTAATAGATCAACATAAAAGACTAGTATTATTACTACTAATATTATTAATAATATTAGTAATTTCTGTTTTAACTTCTTGATCTAATTTTTCTATATCATTTTTGGTTTTGAAATTTTGATTTATTTCTGGAAAAATTTCTTGTTGTTTTTTAATTATATTTTGTTCATTTGTAAAATCAGAAGATAAATTATTTAATATTTTTAAATTTAAGGGATTCATTTGAACTTTTATGAAATTTTTTACTTCATTTACAAAATCATTTTTTATATTTTTAAGATCATTATTTGCTTTTGCTTTTTTATCAAATCATGGTATTAATACTTTTTTTATTTCTTGTTCATTATCTTTGATTTCTAAAATTTTATCTAATAAATTATTTATAAGATCTTCTTTTTCATTAAAAATAAAATCATTTAATTTTTTCATTTTTATTAATTGTTCTCAAATTTTTATTCTAAATTTATTAACAATTTTTGAATATTCTTTTCACCCACCAAATTCTTTTCCATCACCTCTTAATTGTGTTGTATATTCTTTTCAATAAACTATTTTTCCATTTTCTTGTAATATTTTTTGAACATCAGATAGAATATTCTTACTTTTATTGATTATTTTGTTTAATTCTGCTATTTCCAATTTATTTTTTATTTCATCATTTTCTTCATCAAAATTTTTAATATCATTAAGAATAGTAATTAGTTCTTGTTCTTGAATTAATTTATTATTTTTAATTTCACCACTTATTTCACCCCACTTATCGTTTTTTATAAGTTGAATTATATTTGATTTTTTTCCTAAATTTTCTTCAATAATATTTTTAAATTTATTTTTTAATTCTTTTCTTTTCTCTTGTTTAAGATTGCTTTCTTTTTTTAATTTATCAATTTCTTCGTCTGTTAATTCTTTATCATTTTTAAATTTTGCATAAATTTCTAAAGTTTTTCCATCACATTGAAAACGCATGGTTTCACTTGTAACAAAAATCAATCTCACTAAATCATCTTTTATTGTTTGAGTTTCTTCTTCTGTTTTTGTTGAATCGTGAGTATAATCTGCTAAATTTGCAACGGCATCTTTTAAAGTCTTTTGCGAAATAGGAATATCTTTTCCTGTATCTTTTGCTTGTTCTCTTATTATAACATCTAAACCTTCTTCGTTATAATCCGCTGTATAATCTAAATTAAAATTATTTTCTTGAAAATAATATTTTTCAATTATTGCTTTATTTATATTTTGAATAATTTTTGATTTTGCAAGATCTTTTTGAAGTTTATCATATTTTGTTGCGTTCTGTTTAGTTCTTTCACCTAATTTAGTAATTTTATTTTTTAAATCATTAATTTGTTTTAATTTTTCATCTTTAAAATCAAAATATTGATTTTGATTGTTAATAAATCCTAGGACATAAAAATTTTCTAATCTAATTACTAGTTTTATTTCCTTATCTTCATCATTATTTTTAGTTTCATCTTTTTTCTTTTTTAAGGTTAATATTAATATTTTTTCTTTGTTATTTTTTTGTTCTTTAATTCAATCAGTCATTTTTGATTCTAATTCTTCTAATTTAGAAATAATTGTTTTATTATCAAGTTCTGCGCTTATAAGGCCACCCATATTGATACTTCTTAATGGATCAATATATTTTTCATTAATAAGTTCCTGTAACATTTTTTCAATACTTTCAGAATAATTTTCATTTAAAGTTAAAATAATGTCTTTATCATTTAATTTATCAATTATTTCAATTTGATTATCTGGCGTAATTGTTAAAGCTTGTTGTTCATCTTGTGGTTTTGGGGTAGTTGAAATATCTTCGTTATTTTGTCTTTTTTTTATACTGTGTTTTCGATTAGGTGCAGCCGCAATTACTGTTAGCATGGCACTACTAGCAATAGTAATTGTTCCTAGTAATTCTAAAAGTTTTTTCATATTAATCAAATCCCTTTCATTAATTTTTATTAATTAATAAAATTTATCTAACAATCAACACCCTTTCTCCAAATCTTGTCTGGAATCTATTCGCTTTGCAGTTTCATTATATACCCTCAAACAAAAAAATTCTACTTTTACTATATAGACTTCTTACAATACTATGATAGTAACTGAAAATTGCATTATTGAAGCAATTAAATTAAACTTTGTTAAAATTACTACCAAAGAAAGGTGATTTTTTATGTTAAAAATTAATAATAATGTAAAAACCTTAGAAAACAAGCATTGATTCAGTTTATTCGCAACCCATAAAAATATGTACACTAACAAATGCGAACAATTAGCTAATGAATATGAAAAATTAGATGAATACTTATATAAATATCATTATCGGTTAAAACAAGGTTATAAAGTAGTTCATTTTGCTTTAAGAACAATTATTACAATTTTTGGTGATGTTACTTTTAAACGACGCCGATATAAATATTGAAATCAAAAATCAGGTAAATTTGAATATGTATGTTTGTTAGATAAAGAAATTGGTTTATTGCCCAAACAACGCATTTATTTTGATGTCCAATTTAAAGTTTTAAATCTTTTGGGCGATGGTAAACGATATCGCGATGTTTTAGATGCTCTAAATCATTGTTATATTTCAAAAGCTAGTATTTCAAGCATTTTAAATAAATATGATATTGCTGAATATTTCCAACTAGCAGAAAAAGAAACTAAAACTAAAATTGATGTCAAAAATAAGGATTTATATATTAGACTTCTTGCAAAATTAATATGATAATTATAATTTTTAAATTTAAAATAAATATAAAAGTGTTATTAAAATAATTTTTAGATTATTTTTACAAATATTTTGTCATTAAAACATAATAAAAATTATTATTTACAATAAAAAAAGACTGAAATTTTAAATTATCAAATATATTTAAACTAATAGTTGTAAATTATAAATTGAAGCTATTAAATTAAATCTTAAAGCAAATCTTTTTCTACGATTTCGATATTTTTCACTAATAATTTTAAATTTTTTAAGTATAGCAAAAACATTTTCAATAACAATTCTCATTTTTGAAATTCGCTCATTATTTTGCTTTTCTTCTTTATTTAAAGGGTTTTTCTTTGATTTTCTTTTAGGAATTAAAACATTATGATTAATTTTTTGTATGCCTTGATAACCTAAATCCACTAAAACAGTTGTTTCTGGTAAAAATTTAATTTTTGAATCTTTTAAAATTTTAAAGTCATGGTTTTTACCATAAGAAAAATCAGAACTAATAATTTTTTTACTATCTTTTTCAATTATAACTTGTGTTTTTATTGTGTGTTTTTTCTTTTTTCCTGAGTAGTGCTGTTTTTGTCTTTTTTTGGGCGTTGGATTTGGCTTTCAGTTACATCAATTATAACAGTCTTATCTTTGAAATAATCTTTTAATAGTGATTTTTGACCAGTAAGTTGTTGAAAATTAGGGTGTTTTATTAAAGTGTCTTCAATTCATTTGATATTTCTATAACAACTACTTTCACTAATATCATAACTTTTTGCAATATGAAAATAAGTTCTATATTCTCTTCAATATTCTAAAGTCATTAAAATACGATTTTCTAATGATAATTTATTGGTTCTTCCGCGACGAAATCTCTTTTTTAATTCTTCTATTTTTAAAATTTCTAGCATTTTATTAAAAGTAGTATGTTTAATACCAGTTAATCTTAAAAAATTTTTATCACTTATTTGATTATTTTTTTTAAATTTCATTTAAATTCCACCTTTTTATTAAAAACAACAATTCAATTATATTTTAAATTAATTTTGCAAGAAGTCTAATATAATTAGCTGATTGTTTTACTTCTTCAAAGCAATACCTAACAAAACTTTATGCGCCCATATTAATAATTTTTATTGTGTAAAAATTCAATAATATGATAAAATGATAACGAATAAAAATGACAATAACAAGAAAGGCAGGCTTAGTTTAGTAATTAAATAATATAATTAGCTGATTGTTTTACTTTTTCAAAGTAATACCTAAGAAAACTAAACGCGACCATCATTTACTATAAATTATTTCAATATGCAAATTAAGTATATATTTCTTATGTATGATTTTTGTTGTAAAAAATTATTTTAATGTTAGTTTTATAAGCATTTTACTTAGTTTTTATAACCTTTTATTAAGATTATGTTTGTTAATATTAAATATTTTGTTTTATTTCTTATTTTTCAAATAAAAAGGTAATCAATTTTTAGGTGCTTTTCTTTCAAAATTATTTAAACCTTTGCCTACCTAACAAAACTTTATGCGTCCGTAAATGATTATTTTTTCTTTTTAAAAAAATACCTAAGAAAACTAAACGCGACCCTAAATTATAAAAAGATGTAATTTGTTGCTATTTGTTGTAAAATTAATAGGGAAAGTTAATAAAATTGAGAAGGTGAAATTGATGAAAGGACGAGTTGTTATTGGTATGAGTGGGGGAGTGGATTCTTCCATTGCGGCATATTTATTAAAACAACAAGGATATGATGTTATTGGATTATTTATGCGTAATTGAGATTCATTAGTAAATAATGATATTTTAGGAAATAAATCGATTAACGATGCTATTTGTCCAATGCAAGTTGATTATTTAGATGCTAAAAAAGTTGCTGAACAATTAAATATTGATTTATATCGTATTAATTTTGTTGAGGAATATTGACAATATGTATTTACTTATTTTTTAGAAGAATATAAAAAAGGGCGCACCCCTAATCCTGATATTTTATGTAATAAATATATTAAATTTTCTGCTTTTTTAAATTATGCATTGGAAAAGTTAAATGCTGATTATATTGCTATGGGGCATTATGCTAAAGTTAAATATAATGATGAAACAAAAAAATATGAATTATTAAAAGCAAAAGATGAAACAAAAGATCAAACTTATTTTTTATCACAATTAAATCAAGAACAGTTAGCAAAAACTATTTTTCCTTTAGGCGATATTAAAAAAGTAGAGGTTAGGCAATTAGCTAAGAAATTAAACTTAGTAATAGCTAATAAAAAAGATTCAACAGGAATTTGTTTTATTGGTAAAAGGAATTTTAAACAATTTTTACAAAATTATATTCCTGCCCAAGTTGGTAATATTGTTGATATTAAAAGTAATAAAATTATTGGAACGCATCAAGGGATTATGTATTATACGATTGGTCAAAGAAAAGGCATTGATTTATCAGGAATGAATAATCGTTATTTTGTTGTTGGTAAAGATTATCATCAAAAAATTCTTTTTGTTGCTAGTGGCAGTGATAAGGAATGATTATGAGCTAATGGTTGTTTAGTTATTGATGTTAACTGAATTAATAATTCTTTACCATTATTAAATTTACCGATTACAGCAAAGTTTCGTTATCAACAAATTTCTTATGATGTCAAATTATTATTATTAGATAATAATTGTGTTAATGTTGTTATTGCAATTAAGGTAAGAGCTCTTACTCCAGGACAAGTTGCAGTATTTTATCAAGGTGATGTTTGTTTAGGTAGTGGAGTAATTGATCAAGTATTTAATGATGATAAATTATTAAATTATTTATAAGTTATTCATATTAGGAGGATTTAATGTTAAAAAAATTAAAAGATAAAATCTTATCTAAAAGCTCTTTAAAATATGAAAAAGGGTTGAATAAATCCCGAAAATCTTTTTTACAAAAATTACAGATTTTAGTTACTAAGCATCGTGTTATTGATGAAACATATTTTGAAGAATTAGAAAATACATTAATTTTAGCTGATGTTGGTGTTAAAATGGCATTGCAAATTGTTAATGAAATTAAAAATGAAGTTAGAATTAATAATATTAAGGATCCAGAAATAATTAATGAACTTATTATTGATAAGATGGTTGCTATTTATGCTAGTAATTCGTTTATTACAACGACTTTAAATGTTTTGGATAATCAATTAAATGTTATTTTGGTTGTTGGTGTTAATGGTGCTGGTAAAACAACATCAATTGCTAAATTAGCTTATTTGCTATTACAACAAAATAAAAAAGTTTTATTAGTAGCTGGGGATACTTTTAGAGCTGGTGCTGTTGAACAATTATCGCAATGAGCAAAACGCTTGCAAGTGCCAATTGTGGTGCCTAGTAAAGAGCAACAAGATCCTGCTAGTGTTATTTATACGGGTATTAAAAAAGGTCAAGAATTAGAAGTTGATGTTGTTCTTTGTGATAGTGCGGGCAGATTACAAACTAAAACTAATTTAATGAATGAATTAAATAAAATATATAAAGTTATTCAAAAGGTAATCATTGATGCCCCTCATGAAACATTATTAGTAGTTGATGCCACAACGGGACAAAATGGCATTTCCCAAGCACAAAATTTTACCGAAGTAGCACCAGTTACGGGGATTATTTTAACCAAGATGGATGGTTCTTCTAAGGGAGGAATTATTTTAGCGATTAAAGAAAGTTTAAATATTCCTGTAAAATATATTGGTCTTGGTGAAAAACTTGATGACTTGGAAGAATTTGATTTAGAACAATATATTCAAGGATTAACAGCAAAAGAAGTTACGAGTAGATAGGATAAGGATGAAAATGTGAGATCTTAGTAAGACTAATGAATTAAATTTATTATATGATTTATATAGTAAGTTATTAACACCGAAACAGCAAAAATACTTTTCCCTTTATTTAATGGAAAATTTTTCATTACAAGAGATTGCTAATGAATTAAATGTTTCGCGTAGTGCTGTTCACGATGCGATTAGTAAGATAATTAATATCCTAAATGTTTATGAAGAAAAGATGCAGTTGTTAGTAAAAGATATTCGTCGAAAAACATTATATGCATATTATGAAAATGAAACGGAAGCAAATGTAGGAATGTTAATTGCTGAGTTAAGAAAAATTGATTAGAAAGAAGGAAAAATATGAATATTTTAGTTATTGGTGATATTTATGGTCAAGTTGGTCGTAGTATTTTAGAAGAATATTTAGAATCTTTAAGAAAAGATTATCAAATTGATTTTGTCATTGTTAATGGAGAAAATATTAGTCATGGAAAATCAATGATTAAAGAGCATTATCATTTTTTAAAGCAAATTAATGTTGATGTGATTACAGGTGGTAACCATACATTTGATAAGCCGGATATGTTAGATTTAATCGTTGATAATGATCATATTTTACGACCATTAAATAGTAATCCCTACCATCCTGGTAAAGGTTCTTCAATATTTACTGTTAAAGATAAGAAAATTCGCGTTACCAATTTAATTGGTAGTGCTTTTATGGGTTCATCACAAAATGCATATTTGGAAATGGATACACTCTTAAAAGAAGATGACAGTGATATTCACTTAGTTGATTGTCATGCGGAAGCAAGTGCTGAAAAAATTGCTTTAGCTTGAAATTATGATGGCGAGATTACAGCATTATGAGGAACACATACGCATGTACAAACTAATGATGCGAGAATTTTGCCAAAAGGAACCGGATTCATTACTGATATTGGAATGACGGGAGCTTATTATTCAATTATTGGTGCTAATCCAACAGAAGTTATTTATCGTCAGAAAAATAATTTGCCAATTAAATTTAAACCAGCAATTGGTGAGGGGCAAATTAATGGTATTGTTTTATTTATTGATGATATTACTAATAAAGTTATAAAAATTGAAAATATTAATATTAATCCACACAAAGAATATCCTAAGGTTATTAAATAATTATTTTAATTTTGTCGAAAACTCTTGATAAAATAAAAAAAAAATCATCAACTTGATAATTTTAAAAGGCTTTTATGTAAAATTACTGGGACTGTACAATTAACTGTGTCTCTAAGTAATTAACTTAAATTCACTCTGTCCTCAAATTTTATCATTAAATGTGAAATTGCACTACCCCAATTTTGAATTGGCATCGTTCATTTCTTAACCATATTTTGAAATGCTAAATAAAATATTTTAAAAACTGATGCGTCATTAGGAAAAATCTTTTTATTCTTAATGACTTTTCTTAGTTGACTATTAACAGATTCAATCGCATTAGTTGTGTAAATAATCTTTCTAAATTCTTGAGGATATTCAAGAAAAATTATTAAATTATTTCAGTTATTTTTTCATGATTTAGTAATTTGTGGATACTTTTTATTTCATTTTTCAGAAAAATGATCTAAAGCAACTAGCGCTATTTCTTCATTAATTGCTGTATAAATTGATTTTAAATCATTAGCTACAAGTTTGCGATCTTTGTAAGGGACAAATTTTAAACTATTACGAATTTGATGAACAATGCATAATTGGTGCTGTGTTTTTGGGAACACAGCTTCTATTGCATCAGACATTCCAGTTAAATTATCGCTACAAGCAACAAGAATATCTTGTAAGCCACGATTTTTCATTTCCGTAAGATTATTAAGTCAAAATTTGGCTCCCTCATTCTCGCTAATTCACATTCCTAAAATATCTTTTAAACCATCTAAATTAATTCCTAAGGCAAGATATTCTGCTTTATTTATTATTCGTTTATCTTGCTTTACTTTAACAACAATACAATCAAAATAAACAATCGGATAAATCTTCTCTAAAGGTTTAGTTTGTCACATTTTAACTTCTTCAATAACATCATCAGTTATTTGACTAATTAAACTTTCTGAAATTTCTGCTCCGTGATAGAATTCTTGCAATTGTGCTTTGATATCAGAAATTGTCATTTCTCTTGCATATAAAGAAATTACTTTTTGATCAAAGTTATCAAATCTTCTTTGTCTTTTCGGAATAATTACTGGTTCAAAAGTACTATTTCGATCTCTTGGTACATCAATTGCGATTGAACCATTTTTAGTAATAATGGTTTTTTGTGTGTTGCCATTTCTTTTATTATGATTCTCATCAGTTTCAAGATGATCTTTAATTTCCGTATTTAACATTCGTTCAGTTAATTTTTTGGTAAATTCCTGAAAAATAGTATTGCCTTTAAATAAATCTTGTTGATTATCAATATTTTCTAAAAAATAATCAACAACTTTATCAGTTGCATCAGGTTCTTTTTTTATTTTTTTTTGTCATTTTCTGTTCTCCTTCGTTTAAGTATAATTCAGAATGAATTATCGAGACACAGAATTTTGGACAGGCCTAATATTTTTTTTATTTTATGTTAAATCCACAAACACCAAACGTTTACAAAAACAATAGACTTCTTGCAAAATTAATTTAAAATATAATTGAATTGTTGTTTTTAATAAAAAGGTGGAATTTAAATGAAATTTAAAAAAAATAATCAAATAAGTGATAAAAATTTTTTAAGATTAACTGGTATTAAACATACTACTTTTAATAAAATGCTAGAAATTTTAAAAATAGAAGAATTAAAAAAGAGATTTCGTCGCGGAAGAACCAATAAATTATCATTAGAAAATCGTATTTTAATGACTTTAGAATATTGAAGAGAATATAGAACTTATTTTCATATTGCAAAAAGTTATGATATTAGTGAAAGTAGTTGTTATAGAAATATCAAATGAATTGAAGACACTTTAATAAAACACCCTAATTTTCAACAACTTACTGGTCAAAAATCACTATTAAAAGATTATTTCAAAGATAAGACTGTTATAATTGATGTAACTGAAAGCCAAATCCAACGCCCAAAAAAAGACAAAAACAGCACTACTCAGGAAAAAAGAAAAAACACACAATAAAAACACAAGTTATAATTGAAAAAGATAGTAAAAAAATTATTAGTTCTGATTTTTCTTATGGTAAAAACCATGACTTTAAAATTTTAAAAGATTCAAAAATTAAATTTTTACCAGAAACAACTGTTTTAGTGGATTTAGGTTATCAAGGCATACAAAAAATTAATCATAATGTTTTAATTCCTAAAAGAAAATCAAAGAAAAACCCTTTAAATAAAGAAGAAAAGCAAAATAATGAGCGAATTTCAAAAATGAGAATTGTTATTGAAAATGTTTTTGCTATACTTAAAAAATTTAAAATTATTAGTGAAAAATATCGAAATCGTAGAAAAAGATTTGCTTTAAGATTTAATTTAATAGCTTCAATTTATAATTTACAACTATTAGTTTAAATATATTTGATAATTTAAAATTTCAGTCTTTTTTTATTGTAAATAATAATTTTTATTATGTTTTAATGACAAAATATTTGTAAAAATAATCTAAAAATTATTTTAATAACACTTTTATATTTATTTTAAATTTAAAAATTATAATTATCATATTAATTTTGCAAGAAGTCTAATGAGTTATTGAAAATATGAACAAAGAATTAATTAACGAAAATTCAATTATTACTTCTGATATGCAAAAATTATATTTTTTAGTAGCAAAACAAACAAATTCTACTTTATGTGTAACTAAAACAACAATTAATCCTGAAGCTAGCTATCGTAACTTAAATAAAATCAGTAAATTACAATCTAGTCTTAAAGAAGCCTTAATTCATTATCATGGTTTAGGTTTTACTAATATTCAAAATTATTTAAATCTCTGAAAATGAAAATACCAACATAAGGGTTTAACTCCAAACCAACAAACAGCGATATTATATTTTAATGTATAAAAAAGTTAAAGTAAAAATAGTAATTTTACATAAAAGCCTTTTAAAATTATCAAGTTGATGATTTTTTTATTTTATCAAGAGTTTTCGACAAAATTAAAAATTTTTTATTGTGTAAAAATTCAATAATATGATAAAATGGTAATGAATAAAAATGACAATAACAAGAAAGGCAGGGTTAGTTTAGTAATTAAATAATATAATTAGCTGATTGTTTTACTTCTTCAAAGCAATACCTAAGAAAACTAAACGCGACCTTTACAAGTAATTTGCATTTTTAAGTGATTAATGTTAATATTTTTAAGGACAATTTAAAATTTTCATTCATTTATTCTGAACTGGATATGCTAGTTTTAACCAGTAGCAACCCTTTTATTTTTAAAAGAAGGTGCTTCTAGCAGGGTAAATACCAACAATAAGGGAAGGATTATATTTAAAATATAAAACCTTCTTTTTAGTTAAAGAAGGTTTTATATTATTTAAATAAATTAATGGAGGAATGTATGAGAAAAATATTATTTACTAGTGAATCTGTTAATGAAGGACATCCTGATAAGATTTGTGATCAAATAGCTGATGCTATTTTGGATGCTTGTTTAAAACAAGACCCGCAAACAAGACTAGCTTGTGAAGTGTTTATTACTACTAATATGGTTATTATTGGTGGCGAAATTAAATCATCAGCAATTGTAAATTATGAAGCGATTGCTAGAAAAGTTATTTGTGATATTGGTTATATTGATGAAAAAATTGGTATTAATGGTAATAATTGTCATATTCAAGTATTAATTCATAGTCAGTCACAAGATATTATTCGTGGTGTGGAACATAATCATCAATTAGCAGCAGGCGATCAAGGAATTATTTTTGGTTATGCTACTAATGAAACTAAAACTTATATGCCGTTAGCTATTCAAATTGCTCATGATTTAGTACATTTAGCTTCTTCTTTAAGAAAAAATCAAGAATTTAAAGATGCGTGCCCTGATATGAAATCACAAGTAACGATTGATTATACTAATCGGTACCAACCTAAAATTGATACGATTTTAATGTCAATTCAGCATCATCCTGATTATAATGAAAGTGAATTTAAAACCTTTATTCATCAAAAAATTATGCTAGTTATTGCTAAGAAATATAAGTTAAATTTTGATTTTAAATTTTTGATTAATCCGACAGGAAGATTTGTTATTGGTGGACCTTATGGTGATACGGGATTAACAGGAAGAAAAATTATTGTGGATACTTATGGTGGATATGCTCGTAGTGGTGGTGGTGCTTTTTCTGGTAAAGATGCTACTAAAGTTGATCGGACAGCTGCTTATATGGCAAGAAAAGTTGCTAAACATATTGTTGCTTTAAATTGGGCTGATAAATGTGAAATTCAATTGGCATATGCTATTGGTATGAAAGCTCCGATTGCTGTTTATATTGAGACATTTAATACTGAAAAGATTGCTCTTAATATAATTAGTGATGCCATTAGTGCTGTTTTTGATTTTTCAATTCAAGGAATGATTGATTGTTTGCAGTTAATGCAACCGATTTATCAAAAAACTGCTGTTTATGGTCATTTTGGTAAAGATGATAATTTTAGTTGAGAAAAACTGGACTGTTTAGAACAATTAAAAGATTATATTAAAGATAAGTAAAAATGAGAATACTTAGGTATTCTCATTTTTAAAATTTAAATTATTTTCTAATATTTTTTTTAATTTTAAAGATAAGTATTGATAACCTCTTTATTTTTTCTGTAAATGGGTTATTTTTAATTTAAAGGTGATTTTTTATGCAAGAAAAAGATATTTTAAAAGAAATAAATAATATTGATGATAAAACTTTTATGAAAATAAATCAGCAATTAAAAAATAGAGCAAAGAAAATTGAAAAAAAGGAAAAACAAGTAATTATTTTTAATTTTGTCGAAAACTCTTGATATTTATTGAATATACTTAATTTTAGGTATATTTTAATATGATAGAGGTGGATAATAATTATGGAAAAAATAATTCAAGAACTAGTAAATACTTTAACAGATGGTCAATTTTTAGAATTTTATGAAAAAGTCAAACAACAAGCAGAATTAATAAAAAAAAACAAAAACAAAAACGTTTAAATGAAATTGATCAAAAATTTAGAGCGCAAGAGGTATTAGACTTCTTGCAAAATTAATTTAAAATATAATTGAATTGTTGTTTTTAATAAAAAGGTGGAATTTAAATGAAATTTAAAAAAAAATAATCAAATAAGTGATAAAAATTTTTTAAGATTAACTGGTATTAAACATACTACTTTTAATAAAATGCTAGAAATTTTAAAAATAGAAGAATTAAAAAAGAGATTTCGTCGCGGAAAAACCAATAAATTATCATTAGAAAATCGTATTTTAATGACTTTAGAATATTGAAGAGAATATAGAACTTATTTTCATATTGCAAAAAGTTATGATATTAGTGAAAGTAGTTGTTATAGAAATATCAAATGAATTGAAGACACTTTAATAAAACACCCTAATTTTCAACAACTTACTGGTCAAAAATCACTATTAAAAGATTATTTCAAAGATAAGACTGTTATAATTGATGTAACTGAAAGCCAAATCCAACGCCCAAAAAAAGACAAAAACAGCACTACTCAGGAAAAAAGAAAAAACACACAATAAAAACACAAGTTATAATTGAAAAAGATAGTAAAAAAATTATTAGTTCTGATTTTTCTTATGGTAAAAACCATGACTTTAAAATTTTAAAAGATTCAAAAATTAAATTTTTACCAGAAACAACTGTTTTAGTGGATTTAGGTTATCAAGGCATACAAAAAATTAATCATAATGTTTTAATTCCTAAAAGAAAATCAAAGAAAAACCCTTTAAATAAAGAAGAAAAGCAAAATAATGAGCGAATTTCAAAAATGAGAATTGTTATTGAAAATGTTTTTGCTATACTTAAAAAATTTAAAATTATTAGTGAAAAATATCGAAATCGTAGAAAAAGATTTGCTTTAAGATTTAATTTAATAGCTTCAATTTATAATTTACAACTATTAGTTTAAATATATTTGATAATTTAAAATTTCAGTCTTTTTTTATTGTAAATAATAATTTTTATTATGTTTTAATGACAAAATATTTGTAAAAATAATCTAAAAATTATTTTAATAACACTTTTATATTTATTTTAAATTTAAAAATTATAATTATCATATTAATTTTGCAAGAAGTCTATTAAATGCCCTAAATGTGAATCTTACCATTGCGTTAAAAATGGACATAATTCAGAAGGAAAACAAAAATATTTATGTAAAAATTGCCGTGCAAGTTTTGACGCTTTTCGTAATCATTTTATTTATTGAAGTCATTTAAATTATGAACAATGAAATTTATTGATTCAAATTTCATTGCTGGGGCAATCTAGTAAAACAATTTCTCGTTTTATTAAAACTACATTAAAAACTGCTTGATATAATCGTCAAAAATTAATGAAATCAAAACAATTAGAAAATACCCAATTAAAATTTAAAAAATTATCTGGTAAAATCCAAATCGATGAAACATTTATTAAAGAAATCCATAAAGGAAATTTCAAATATAAAACTGATCCACGAAGAATTCACCTTGACCCATTCGCAACTAATACTAAGATGCTGTATTCAAATGGCAATTGATAATAATAACAATATTTATGTTAAATCCACAAACACCAAACGTTTACAAAAACAATGAGTTATTGAAAATATGAACAAAGAATTAATTAACGAAAATTCAATTATTACTTCTGATATGCAAAAATTATATTTTTTAGTAGCAAAACAAACAAATTCTACTTTATGTGTAACTAAAACAACAATTAATCCTGAAGCTAGTTATCGTAACTTAAATAAAATCAGTAAATTACAATCTAGTCTTAAAGAAGCCTTAATTCATTATCATGGTTTAGGTTTTACTAATATTCAAAATTATTTAAATCTCTGAAAATGAAAATACCAACATAAGGGAAGGGTTTAACTCCAAACCAACAAACAGCGATATTAGACTTCTTGCAAAATTAATTTAAAATATAATTGAATTGTTGTTTTTAATAAAAAGGTGGAATTTAAATGAAATTTAAAAAAAATAATCAAATAAGTGATAAAAATTTTTTAAGATTAACTGGTATTAAACATACTACTTTTAATAAAATGCTAGAAATTTTAAAAATAGAAGAATTAAAAAAGAGATTTCGTCGCGGAAGAACCAATAAATTATCATTAGAAAATCGTATTTTAATGACTTTAGAATATTGAAGAGAATATAGAACTTATTTTCATATTGCAAAAAGTTATGATATTAGTGAAAGTAGTTGTTATAGAAATATCAAATGAATTGAAGACACTTTAATAAAACACCCTAATTTTCAACAACTTACTGGTCAAAAATCACTATTAAAAGATTATTTCAAAGATAAGACTGTTATAATTGATGTAACTGAAAGCCAAATCCAACGCCCAAAAAAAGACAAAAACAGCACTACTCAGGAAAAAAGAAAAAACACACAATAAAAACACAAGTTATAATTGAAAAAGATAGTAAAAAAATTATTAGTTCTGATTTTTCTTATGGTAAAAACCATGACTTTAAAATTTTAAAAGATTCAAAAATTAAATTTTTACCAGAAACAACTGTTTTAGTGGATTTAGGTTATCAAGGCATACAAAAAATTAATCATAATGTTTTAATTCCTAAAAGAAAATCAAAGAAAAACCCTTTAAATAAAGAAGAAAAGCAAAATAATGAGCGAATTTCAAAAATGAGAATTGTTATTGAAAATGAAAATACCAACATAAGGGTTTAACTCCAAACCAACAAACAGCGGTATTATATTTTAATGTATAAAAAAAGTTAAAGTAAAAATAGTAATTTTACATAAAAGCCTTTTAAAATTATCAAGTTGATGATTTTTTTTTATTTTATCAAGAGTTTTCGACAAAATAAAAAAATTTTTTTGATTTGATGTAGTAAAAAAATAGTTTTGGAGTTTTAGAAATGAAAATGTGAGTTAGTGTGGATGAACCACCTAAAAATTATTATCAAAAGTTTATATATTCTATTAATAAAAAAACTGGATTAGAACAAAAAATTTGAGCGTCTAAATCTGCAGTTGAATCTGTTAGAACTGATTTAGTCGGTGATAATTGACTTTGTGTTGATATTGCATATTAAAAGATTAAAAAATTAAGGAGAAAAGAAACATGAGTATATTTGGATTAGTATTTTTTACGATTTTAACATTATTACTAGCATATTATATTGCAGTTAATATTTATCGGTTTTTTAAAGATAAAAAGAAATATGGTAGTGAAGCAAAACAGCTACCAAAAGATTTTACTTATTCACAACGAATATTTATTGCAAAGTTTAAACGAAATTTGTTAGAACAAGATGAAAAAGAAATTAAAAAGTAGGTTTAGAAAATGTTTAAAAAAATAATTATTGAGTTAATTGAATTAATTTATCCAACTGCCGATTTACCACCCCAAGTTGTATTTTTGTTTTCAATTTTAATAATTGTAATGCTATTCTCGGCAATTATTTTTCTACTCTTTTAACCTTTTAAGCGGTAATTATTATGTTTTTAGTTGCTTGAAAAGATTTAGATTGAGAGCAAATAAAATTGTATTTTTGGGATTTATTTATTCAAATTACAGTTATTCCAGCTCGTATTACTGGTGGTAAAGAAATTGATTTAACTCAAAAAACACTTTGACTTTTAATAGCAAACATTGCTTTTTGAATGGTATTAGTAGTCATTATCTTATTTATGGTTATTTTATTTTATAAGGTTAAATCATATTTTGTTTAGAAAGGGGGTGAGGTGATTTGATTGTATGATTAGAACTTTCTTAGCAGAAGCACCAGCAGTAGCTATTACTGGTGAACAAGCGGTTGCTAACTTATGAAAAGCATTAATTAAAGCATTTGGTAATATTTGAACTGATATTATTGGTGGTAATATGCCAAATGTTGTTAATTTCTTTGCTACATATTGAGTTTTCTTGCTTGGTGTGATTATTGGTTTATTTTTAATCGCTTTCAAAATGTTTGAAAAATTAATGCCCGGCAGATTAGTAATAAAAATAAAGAAAGTGTGATTTAAATGATGCTATTGTTTAAAAAAATAAATTTAAGATTATATGATTTTGTCGCTTTAAATCGCACTTTATTTATTATTGCGTGATTTTATGGTGCGATTTTGCATTATTATAATCCCCAAAGTTGACGAATGTTATTTGATATTATTTATTTATTAATTGCTTTTTATATTTTATATACTAAAATTTCTCATTTCTTTGCTCGTCGTAGTTTTATTAATTTCTTATTAAAAAAATTCGGGCCTGTCCAAAATTCTGTGTCTCGATAATTCATTCTGAATTATACTTAAACGAAGGAGAACAGAAAATGACAAAAAAAAAATAAAAAAAGAACCTGATGCAATTGATAAAGTTGTTGATTATTTTTTAGAAAATATTGATAATCCACAAGATTTATTTAAAGGCAATACTATTTTTCAGGAATTTACCAAAAAATTAACTGAACGAATTTTAAATACGGAAATTAAAGATCATCTTGAAACTGATGAGAATCATAATAAAAGAAATGGCAACACACAAAAACCCATTATTACTAAAAATGGTTCAATCGCAATTGATGTATCAAGAGATCGAAATAGTACTTTTGAACCAGTAATTATTCCGAAAAGACAAAGAAGATTTGATAACTTTGATCAAAAAGTAATTTCTTTATATGCAAGAGGAATGACAATTTCTGATATCAAAGCACAATTGCAAGAATTCTATCACGGAGCAGAAATTTCAGAAAGTTTAATTAGTCAAATAACTGATGATGTTATTGAAGAAGTTAAAATGTGACAAACTAAACCTTTAGAGAAGATTTATCCAATTGTTTATTTTGATTGTATTGTTGTTAAAGTAAAGCAAGATAAACGAATAATAAATAAAGCAGTTTATCTTGCCTTAGGAATTAATTTAGATGGTTTAAAAGATATTTTAGGAATGTGAATTAGCGAGAATGAGGGAGCCAAATTTTGACTTAATATAATCCTTACGGAAATGAAAAATCGTGGCTTACAAGATATTCTTGTTGCTTGTAGCGATAATTTAACTGGAATGTCTGATGCAATAGAAGCTGTGTTCCCAAAAACACAGCACCAATTATGCATCGTTCATCAAATTCGTAATAGTTTAAAATTTGTCCCTTACAAAGATCGCAAACTTGTAGCTAATGATTTAAAATCAATTTATACAGCAATTAATGAAGAAATAGCGCTAGTTGCTTTAGATCATTTTTCTGAAAAATGAAATAAAAAGTATCCACAAATTACTAAATCATGAAAAAATAACTGAAATAATTTAATAATTTTTCTTGAATATCCTCAAGAATTTAGAAGGATTATTTACACAACTAATGCGATTGAATCTGTTAATAGTCAACTAAGAAAAGTCATTAAGAATAAAAAGATTTTTCCTAATGACGCATCAGTTTTTAAAATATTTTATTTAGCATTTCAAAATATGGTTAAGAAATGAACGATGCCAATTCAAAATTGGGGTAGTGCAATTTCACATTTAATGATAAAATTTGAGGACAGAGTGAATTTAAGTTAATTACTTAAAGACACAGTTAATTGTACAGTTCCTTAAATTTCACCTTTAAATTTAGTAATTGGTGCTTTAGGAACTGGAAAAACTGCTTTAATGGTTTTAGCTTCTTACTTATTAAGTGGTTGAAAAACGATTTCTACTTTTCCGATTACAGATAAACAAATGTTTTCATTAGGGCATATGTCACTTTTAGATTATAATTATCCAATTTTAGATGAAAAACATTTACTGTTATGAGATGAAACTAATTTATTTTTAGAAGGAACTGATTATAAAGAAAATGATAGAGTAACCCAAGGTTTACAAGAATATTTCGCTTCGGCTCGGCAATTTATCCATATCGTATTAGCAAGTGGACAACGAGCTGAACATATATGAGTTAAAGTTCGTGATATTGCGAATTCAATAATTGTTGGTATTAGAAAAAAACCAGTTAGTATTTTCCGACCCTATTTACAAGTTATTTACGGCACTTTTAAATCGGTAAGCGAATACGAAAACAATGACGAGACGATTGATTAACTCTGATTAATGCTAAAAATGATAAAAAAGGTCGCAAAATCAAGTATCGTAGCATTCCGGAATTAGACATTTATTTCTTTAAATTGAAAATTCCGATGTCAATTTTAAACCTTTATGATAATAAATATTTATCATTCTTGCGTGAATTAAGTAATCGTGCTTTGAATGATAATTATCAGCATAAATTTTGAAATGATAATGTGATGGATATTGAAGCATTAGAATATTTAAAAATGGAAAAATTTAGTAAGATACTTACTAAGTTAAAAAATAATCTGAATAAGAAAAATAAGTAAAGGAGTTTAAAAGATGGAAAACTTAGAAAAAATGGCTAGTTTGATTGGCGATATGTTTTATAAAGTTTTTGATTTAATTTGAACTTTAACCATTCCTGGAACAGATATTCGCATTATTATTTTTCCGCTAATTATGCTTGTAATAAATCTTGTAATTGGTGGTATTTTAGGTATTCATATTGAACGACCAAAAGTTGGTTTTCGTAAAAAATATCAAAAATCAGTTGCTAATTGAGGAGCTAAGAAAAAAATCATCTAGTGGTCCAATTAAGAAATTCAGTGGTAATAGTCCTAGTCCTAAAAATAGACCGTGAGTTAATCAACATGGAGGGCGAATAAAAAGGTAGGTTTTTAAAATGTTTAAATTGATAATTTTATTTATTCTTGTTGCTGTTTTTACTATTTTTGCTTTAAATGACTTTTTAGATTTATGAGCCTATGTGCGTGAGGGTTTAGAATATTTTAATAAAGTTCTATCAAATAATATTAAAATTTTAGATTTGTTTAAACCAATGATAAGGTTATTTTCTCAACATCCGATTTTCCAAATTTTAGGAACGATTTTTATTTTATCAACAATATATTTAATTTTAAGGAGTTAAAAAATGAAAAAATTAAAGAAAATATTAGGTATTAAATGATTTAAAAGGGTTTTAGGTTTTATACATTTTTTTATTATACTTCATAGTGTTATTACTATTATTTGAGTATTTTTAACGATTCTTCAAATTAAAGGGGATGAATTTTTTAAAAATTTTATACCATTAAATTTTCAAAGTGTATTTTTTAATGTTTATCTTTGATTATTAATTATTTATTTATTAATAACTGGTATTAAGTTAATTATTAGGGGTTATTACTTTAATAAAGTTTTTAGAAAGCATCAAACGCAAGTTGCTAATTGTGAATGTCCACAACATCAACAGTATAAATTTTCTGATGCTATTAAAACAATGAAAAAGAATTTTAAAGCGTGATGATATGGATAAGATTATTTCTTGATTTATTATAATGTTTATTGGTTTGGTACCGCTAGGGGCGTTCTTTGATACAAAACAACAACCAAAACCTAATATGGAACAATTCTTTATGAAACGAGAAAAACGAGCCACAAATTCTAGTCAATGTGGCGATAGTTGTGAATTAGAGTTTGTTAGCATTAAAAATACTTTTTTTAATGTAGAGAGTTTTGGCTCTGCTGGAAGAATAACTTTTTATGGATGAAAGTGTTCGTTTTCCAGATGATATGTCTGAAAAAAGCTTTTTAATCGAAAATCAAAGTATTAATAATCCTATAAAGGATTTTTTTAAACGAGAAGGTGTTTATAAACCAAAACCATCTGAAGATATATTGACTACTTATGGCTGAGAAATTCCTAAACTTGAAAGTATTAAAGTGTCATTTGTTTATTTAGATAGATATCAATTAAATAAACCACAATATTTTATAAGTTCATTTTCAGCTAAAGTGCCACTACAACCAGAGAAAGATAACGAGCAACCGTTGCCTACGGAAATAAATAAAAATGATGGTGAGTATGATTATATTCAGTTTCAAGATAAACTAGATTATTTGATGATACAACGCCGAGATTTTGATAAATTTAATTATAGTTATTTATATTGAGTCCCAATTTTTAATTTCTTTGACGATAATTTTAAATATATGAGTGAAATTTCAATTAAATTAAATGGTTTTAAACAAAATAGTAAATTTAATTTAAGTCGCAAAAATTCATATCCTAAACCTGATATGATGAAAAAAGTTATTTTTAGAGAGCTTTCCTTTTCCAGTTTTGGTGATGTTATTACTATAAAAACTGAGCACGGTAGCATTGTGGGCTATAATGAGTTTTTAGAAAATGGTAAATCGCTTTGAAAATCTGGCTCGCAAACAAGTTTTGGAGGAGATTTTATTAATACCTTTTTTGGACAAGTTAATTATTATTTTAATTTTGTCGAAAACTCTTGATATTTATTGAATATACTTAATTTTAGGTATATTTTTAATATGATAGAGGTGGCTAATAATTATGGAAAAAATAATTCAAGAACTAGTAAATACTTTAACAGATGATCAATTTTTAGAATTTTATGAAAAAGTCAAACAACAAGCAGAATTAATAAAAAAACAAAAACGTTTAAATGAAATTGATCAAAAATTTAGAGCGCAAGGTATTAAATGCCCTAAATGTGAATCTTACCATTGCGTTAAAAATGGACATAATTCAGAAGGAAAACAAAAATATTTATGTAAAAATTGCCGTGCAAGTTTTGACGCTTTTCGTAATCATTTTATTTATTGAAGTCATTTAAATTATGAACAATGAAATTTATTGATTCAAATTTCATTGCTGGGGCAATCTAGTAAAACAATTTCTCGTTTTATTAAAACTACATTAAAAACTGCTTGATATAATCGTCAAAAATTAATGAAATCAAAACAATTAGAAAATACCCAATTAAAATTTAAAAAATTATCTGGTAAAATCCAAATCGATGAAACATTTATTAAAGAAATTCATAAAGGAAATTTCAAATATAAAACTGATCCACGAAGAATTCACCTTGACCCATTCGCAACTAATACTAAATGCTGTATTCAAATGGCAATTGATAATAATAACAATATTTATGTTAAATCCACAAACACCAAACGTTTACAAAAACAATGAGTTATTGAAAATATGAACAAAGAATTAATTAACGAAAATTCAATTATTACTTCTGATATGCAAAAATTATATTTTTTAGTAGCAAAACAAACAAATTCTACTTTATGTGTAACTAAAACAACAATTAATCCTGAAGCTAGTTATCGTAACTTAAATAAAATCAGTAAATTACAATCTAGTCTTAAAGAAGCCTTAATTCATTATCATGGTTTAGGTTTTACTAATATTCAAAATTATTTAAATCTCTGAAAATGAAAATACCAACATAAGGGTTTAACTCCAAACCAACAAACAGCGGTATTATATTTTAATGTATAAAAAAAGTTAAAGTAAAAATAGTAATTTTACATAAAAGCCTTTTAAAATTATCAAGTTGATGATTTTTTTTATTTTATCAAGAGTTTTCGACAAAATTAAAAAAATAATTTAATAATTTTTCTTGAATATCCTCAAGAATTTAGAAGGATTATTTACACAACTAATGCGATTGAATCTGTTAATAGTCAACTAAGAAAAGTCATTAAGAATAAAAAGATTTTTCCTAATGATGCATCAGTTTTTAAAATATTTTATTTAGCATTTCAAAATATGGTTAAGAAATGAATGATGCCAATTCAAAATTGGGGAGTGCAATTTCACATTTAATGATAAAATTTGAGGACAGAGTGAATTTAAGTTAATTACTTAGAGACACAGTTAATTGTACAGTCCCTTTTAAAAAATTTATAAATGTTTTAAACAATACAAAAGCATTAGTTATTACTTAATAAATAGAAGTATTTATTACACTTTCTTACTAATTGTTAATATTCCATAACCACTTATGACTTTAATTTTAGCTTCATCATTAGTTAACAATTCATTACTAATAAAATAATTATCATAGACTTTTAAAAGATAATTATCTTTTAAAGGATATTTAAAATTAACTAATGATAGTGTTGTATCAACTAAAGGTAAAAAGTCAAAATAACAATCTTCATACTCATTAGTTGCAAATGTCATTGTTTTATTAACTAATTGTAAAACATTATTAGTATTATAAATTTTTAAATCATATTTTTGATATTTAATTAATAAATTAATTAAAGCATAAATCATTCCTCAACGATAACCATCCACTACTAAAATAAGCTTTTTAGCACCCCTAATGCAATCGCTTCTAAAATTGCATATTCGCGCGCCTATCTAAAATATCTTTATCTTGTGGTAATATTTCAATATTTTTAACATGCTTTTTTATTATTTCTAACTGTTCCTTACTAGTGTAGTGTGATCAAAATCAGCACAAGTTAAAACAATCGGATAATTTTCATTAATTAGCTTTATGGCTCCTTGTTCAACAGCAATAAATTGACAATCTTTTCACTTTGATAAATCAATATTAATATTTTGACAAACAATAACAAAACAATTTTGCTTAATCATTTTTTAATTCCTTAACTGCCTGTTTCATATGTGAATGTTGCATTAAATAACTCCCAACAACAACAATATCTGCCCCTTGCTTTTGACATAACTTAGCAATATCATTATTAATACCACCATCAACCTGAATTAAACAATGATAGTTATTAATAACAATTTTAGTTTTTAAATTTTTAATCTTATCTAACGATGCCATTATAAATTTTTGTCCGCCTTTACCAGGAACTACACTCATTAAAAGAACGGCATCTAATTGTTCTAAATATGGCTCTAATACTTCAATTGGTGTTGCTGGATTTAAAGCTAAAACCTTTTTAATTTTATTATCTTGACAAAAACTAATGAATTCTTTTATTTGCTCTGGTGTTAATGCCTCATAATGCATCGTAATGCTATTAGCTTTAGCTTCAATATATGGCATTAAATATGTTGTCATATTACAATTAACTTTTACCATCAAATGACAATCAATAAAAATATCAAAACATTTAGTAATATCTTGTAATATTTTAGCTCCAAAACTTAAATTATTAACAAAATTACCATCCATAACATCATAATGGATTCAATCAATATTTGCTTCTTGCAACTGTTGTAATTGCTTTTTTAAACACAAATAATTAGCATCTAAAATACTAGCAGCAATAATAAGTTTTTTCATTATTTAGTACCTTCCTTTTTCTTGTAATTGTTTTTGTTCTAAAACTTTAATATACTCATCATAAATAAATTGGGGAATATCTTTATTAATTAATGCTTGTTTAACACCACATTTTGGTTCTTTTCAATGTCGGCATTGCCGATAATGACAATTAACAAGAAATTTTTTAAAGAACCGGAATGAACTCGCTATTTCTGATAATGAAATATCATTCAATGAAAATGATGAAAATCCTGGTGAATCAATAATTCTAATATTATTTGCCATAATTATTAATTCATTATGCGTTGTCGTATGTTTACCACGATTTAAAGTCTTAGATATTTCTTGCGTTCTAATTTTAAGTTGCGGATCTAACATATTTAAAATTGAAGACTTCCCAGCCCCAGTTTGGCCACTTAAAATTGAAATCTTATCAGTTGTAACTTCCTTTAACTTTTCTCATTGATTATTTGCATTATTAATTGATAAAATTAGACATTCATAACCTAATTTTTTATAACTAGAAATATAATCATAAACCTTATCACCATATAATAACAAGTCAGCTTTAGTAAAAACTAAAACTACTGCCAAACTGTGAGCTTCAACTCATATTAAGTACTTATTAAGTAAAAAACTACTAAAATTAGGTTGTTTTAAAGCACTAACAATAATAACTTGATCAATGTTGCTTACTGCTGGTCGCATTAATTGATTTTTTCGGGGGTGAATTTCAATAATTGTTGCTTGCTTTTCTTGTTCATTAATAACTTCAATTGTTACAACATCACCAACAAGAATTCTTTGATTAGATAATCTTAAAGCTCCTCTTGCTTGACAATGATAAATTTCATTATTGATAATAACATCACAAAACTCACTAATGACACGAATGACTAAACCAATCATATACTATAAAATACCAATAATAAGAAAACAAGAAAAATAAAACTAGTAATAATAAGAATCATCATTAGAAACTTAGGAGTTAAAAAATATGACATTAATTGCTCACGATTTTTAATAAATATCTTTTGCTTTCGGTTATCGCGTGTTAAAACAATGCAATTTTTCAATTTTAAAGGTTTTATTTTAGCACTACTAATATCTTGTAATGCTTTAATATCTTGACTTAACGCCTTAATACTCTGATATCTTTCCTCACAATTTTTAGCCGTTGATTTAATAATAATGTTCTCCAATGCTTGTGAAATATTAGGATTAATCCCTTTTGCACTTGGTAACGGTTCTCTAACTTGCTTTACCGCTACTAATGTTGGATTTTGACCATTAAAAGGACAAGAACCAGTTAACAATTCAAATAACACAATTCCTAATGAGTAAATATCACTACGATGATCAATTTGTAATGACTGGACAGTTTCTGGCGATATATATTTTGCTGTTCCCACAATTTTACTTGTTGTTGTCTTATTATCATCAGTAATAATTGCAATTCCAAAATCAGATACTTTAATCTTACCATCAAAAGATATTAAAATATTTTCTGGTTTTAAATCACGATGAACAATATTTCCTTGATGGGCAACAGCGACACCATCTAAAATGCTTTGAAAAATCTGTAAACATTCTTTAATTGATAATGGTCCAGTTCGTAATAATCGATCTTTTAAGGTATAACCCTCAACTAATTCTAAAACAATACATCAGCGGTTATCTTGTTCAAAAACATCATAAACTTCAACAACATTATCATGACGAATTCTCGTTGTTGCTTCCACTTCTTTATAAAATTTCTTTAAAACTTGTGAATTATTAGCTGCTTGATGATTTAAAATCTTAATCGCTACAATCCGATTTAAAAAACTATCATTAGCCCGATAAACATCTGCCATCCCACCACTAGCAATTTTATTAATTATTTGATATCGTTGTTGTAAAATAATACCATTTTCTATTTGCATCCGCCATAACTCCTTATTTAATCTCGACAATGAGAATTGTTAAATTATCAGTTGAAACATTATCCAATGCTAAATCAACTAGACTCTTAGCTTTTTGTGACAACTTATTATTACTCTGTAAAATATCAATCATTTCATAATTTTCTAAATAATCATGCAATCCATCAGTAGTTAGCATAAAAGTTATGCCTTTAATATTACTAACTAAGAAAGTATCAATTTGCAATTTCTTATTTGGTCCTAAAGCACTAGTTAATGCTTTCCACAATGTTTTTTCAAAATTAGCATTAGTTTTATTATTATGTAACATATTAAGAATATTATGATCAGTTGTTAATTGCTGAAAATTCTGTTGATAATACTCATAAATCCGCGAATCACCAATATTTAATAAATAAGCTTTGTTATTAGTTATTAATATTAAAGAAACAGTAGTTCCCATATCAGTTAACTGCGGATATTCTTTAACATAATTAATCATTGATTCTTGCACAAACATTGTTGCTTGCCGAAGTCAGTTATTAACTTCATAATCACCAAAATTACTAAAGTCAGTTTTAACAAATAAGCTAACATATAAATTAACAGCCATTCAACTAGCAGTTTCACCACCATTATGTCCTCCTAGACCATCACAAACAATACCAAAATATTGGCCATATTCATTTTTTACAAATTGAACTGCATCTTGATTATTAGCACGAAACTGACCAATATCGCTATTAAAATGGAAGCTAACATTCATATCAAGTCATCCTTTACTTTCCTAATAATATAATTATATCGTAAATTTCTAATTTTATAGATAAGTATTGATAAAATAAAAAAAGTCATCAACCTGACTTCTAAAAATTAATTTTATTAAATTTTTTTAATTTTGTCGAAAACTCTTGATATTTATTGAATATACTTAATTTTAGGTATATTTTTAATATGATAGAGGTGGATAATAATTATGGAAAAAATAATTACTTGTTTTTCCTTTTTTTCAATTTTCTTTGCTCTATTTTTTAATTGCTGATATATTTTCATAAAAGTTTTATCATCAATATTATTTATTTCTTTTAAAATATCTTTTTCTTGCATAAAAAATCACCTTTAAATTAAAAATAACCCATTTACAGAAAAAATAAAGAGGTTATCAATACTTATCTTTAAAATTAAAATCGTAAATTAGTAAGAAAAAATCTAAGGAAAAATTCTTCCTTAGATTTTTAATTTTTATTAGCATTAATTTCATTCATAATAATAGTTTTAATTTCTGAAACAGTTTGTTGTAAATTATCATTAACAATAACATATTTATATTTACTAGTAATATTCATTTCCCCTTTAGCTTTTAATAATCGCTTCTGAACAATATCTTCTGACTCACTTCGACGGGCAATAATTCTTCTAGTTAATTCTTCAAAACTAGGGGGTAAAACAAAAAACGATATCGCATCTGATCTTTTTGCTAATACCTGTAACGCTCCTTGAACCTCAATTTCCAAAACAACATTTTTACCTTGTGATAATAATTTATCAACATATTTTTCTGGTGTCCCATAATAATTATCAACAAATTTAGCATATTCTAATAACTTATTATTAGCAATTTTCTCTTGAAAAACATTTTCATTAACAAAAAAATAATCCTTTTCATTTAATTCATTACTTCTTGGTTTTCTTGTTGTCATTGAAATAGAATAAACTAAATTTAAATTTTGGTCTTTAAATAATTCTTCTCTAATTGTTCCTTTACCAACCCCACTAGGTCCAGAAAGAATAATTAATAATCCCATTTTTTTATTCATTTTAAGATATTACTTCCGTTCCCTAGTGTAGCGATAAAAATATAAGAATATTTTACCATATTTCTTCATTGTTAATAATTCTAAATGCTCATAATTAATATCTAATGCGATATTAGATTCAAGAATAATAATACCATAGTTATTAACAATATTTTGTGCCAATAAATACTTTATTGTTTCATAATAATATCTAATTTCTTTATACGGTGGATTAATAAAAATTAAATCAATTTTAATATTATTATTAACTAAAAACTTTAAACATAACAAATATGATAAGTTAGTAATCATATAATTATGATCGGCAACTTTTAAATTAACAATATTTTTTTTTAAATATTCTAATGCCTGCGAATCATCATCATTAAAATAACAATAACTAATATTTCTTGATAACGCTTCAAGACCAATACTACCACTACCAGCAAAAAGATCTAATGCCACTTTATTTTCATAATAAAAATAATTATTTAAAACATTAAAAAGATTCTCTCTAATCCTAGTTAAAATTGGTCTTGTTGTTGTACTTTGTTGACTAATAAGATTTTTTTTATAATACTTTCCTGCAATAATTTTCATTTTCTCACCTATAAATAATATATTAATTATACTAAAAACTTATTTTAATTTTGTCGAAAACTCTTTTTAATTTTGTCGAAAACTCTTGATAAAATAAAAAAAAATCATCAACTTGATAATTTTAAAAGGCTTTTATGTAAAATTACTATTTTTACTTTAACTTTTTTATACATTAGACTTCTTGCAAAATTAATATGATAATTATAATTTTTAAATTTAAAATAAATATAAAAGTGTTATTAAAATAATTTTTAGATTATTTTTACAAATATTTTGTCATTAAAACATAATAAAAATTATTATTTACAATAAAAAAAGACTGAAATTTTAAATTATCAAATATATTTAAACTAATAGTTGTAAATTATAAATTGAAGCTATTAAATTAAATCTTAAAGCAAATCTTTTTCTACGATTTCGATATTTTTCACTAATAATTTTAAATTTTTTAAGTATAGCAAAAACATTTTCAATAACAATTCTCATTTTTGAAATTCGCTCATTATTTTGCTTTTCTTCTTTATTTAAAGGGTTTTTCTTTGATTTTCTTTTAGGAATTAAAACATTATGATTAATTTTTTGTATGCCTTGATAACCTAAATCCACTAAAACAGTTGTTTCTGGTAAAAATTTAATTTTTGAATCTTTTAAAATTTTAAAGTCATGGTTTTTACCATAAGAAAAATCAGAACTAATAATTTTTTTACTATCTTTTTCAATTATAACTTGTGTTTTTATTGTGTGTTTTTTCTTTTTTCCTGAGTAGTGCTGTTTTTGTCTTTTTTTGGGCGTTGGATTTGGCTTTCAGTTACATCAATTATAACAGTCTTATCTTTGAAATAATCTTTTAATAGTGATTTTTGACCAGTAAGTTGTTGAAAATTAGGGTGTTTTATTAAAGTGTCTTCAATTCATTTGATATTTCTATAACAACTACTTTCACTAATATCATAACTTTTTGCAATATGAAAATAAGTTCTATATTCTCTTCAATATTCTAAAGTCATTAAAATACGATTTTCTAATGATAATTTATTGGTTCTTCCGCGACGAAATCTCTTTTTTAATTCTTCTATTTTTAAAATTTCTAGCATTTTATTAAAAGTAGTATGTTTAATACCAGTTAATCTTAAAAAATTTTTATCACTTATTTGATTATTTTTTTTAAATTTCATTTAAATTCCACCTTTTTATTAAAAACAACAATTCAATTATATTTTAAATTAATTTTGCAAGAAGTCTATTAAAATATAATACCGCTGTTTGTTGGTTTGGAGTTAAACCCTTCCTTATGTTGGTATTTTCATTTTCAGAGATTTAAATAATTTTGAATATTAGTAAAACCTAAACCATGATAATGAATTAAGGCTTCTTTAAGACTAGATTGTAATTTACTGATTTTATTTAAGTTACGATAACTAGCTTCAGGATTAATTGTTGTTTTAGTTACACATAAAGTAGAATTTGTTTGTTTTGCTACTAAAAAATATAATTTTTGCATATCAGAAGTAATAATTGAATTTTCGTTAATTAATTCTTTGTTCATATTTTCAATAACTCATTGTTTTTGTAAACGTTTGGTGTTTGTGGATTTAACATAAATATTGTTATTATTATCAATTGCCATTTGAATACAGCATTTAGTATTAGTTGCGAATGGGTCAAGGTGAATTCTTCGTGGATCAGTTTTATATTTGAAATTTCCTTTATGGATTTCTTTAATAAATGTTTCATCGATTTGGATTTTACCAGATAATTTTTTAAATTTTAATTGGGTATTTTCTAATTGTTTTGATTTCATTAATTTTTGACGATTATATCAAGCAGTTTTTAATGTAGTTTTAATAAAACGAAAAATTGTTTTACTAGATTGCCCCAGCAATGAAATTTGAATCAATAAATTTCATTGTTCATAATTTAAATGACTTCAATAAATAAAATGATTACGAAAAGCGTCAAAATTTGCACGGCAATTTTTACATAAATATTTTTGTTTTCCTTCTGAATTATGTCCATTTTTAACGCAATGGTAAGATTCACATTTAGGGCATTTAAATACCGTGCGCTCTAAATTTTTGATCAATTTCATTTAAACGTTTTTGTTTTTTTATTAATTCTGCTTGTTGTTTGACTTTTTCATAAAATTCTAAAAATTGATCATCTGTTAAAGTATTTACTAGTTCTTGAATTATTTTTTCCATAATTATTATCCACCTCTATCATATTAAAATATACCTAAAATTAAGTATATTCAATAAATATCAAGAGTTTTCGACAAAATAAAAAAAACTCTTGATAAAATAAAAAAAAACTTATGCTATAATCTATAAAAATAAGCAAAATAAGGAGCAAATTATGTACCAAGACAACAATCCTAGTAATAATGAATGATTAGTTAAAGATAACAACATTAAATTACGAGAAAAATGTCAACCTGTATTATTTCCAATATCAAAAAATGATGAATTAATAATGCAAAAACTAATTAATTTTGTTATTACTTCCCAAAATGAAGCATTAAACTCATCACTAAAACTAATTCCTGCTGTGGGATTAGCAGCCCCCCAAATTGGTTGTAATAAACAAATGTATTACATTCATATTGAACAAATTGATAAAAATAATAAGAAAACTATCATTCAACATGCCTTAATTAATTCTAAAATTACAGCTCATAGTGAACAAATTATTTCTTTAAAAAGTGGCGAAGGTTGCCTAAGCGTTGATAATCACCATGAAGGGTTTGTTCCGCGTTATTTTAAAGTTATTGTTACTGGTTATGATTATTTAAAGAAAAAAAATGTTACAATTACTGCTCGTGGCTATGAAGCAATTGTTTTTCAACACGAACAAAAACATTTAGAAGGTATTTTATACTATGACCTAATTGATAAAAATGAACCTTGAAAAAAGAATGACAACTGGTTATACTTATAAGCGAAGTACTAAATATTTCAACTGAGAAATAAATAAACTAAAATTGCCTAAATTTAAAGGCAACTAAAAATAAAATGTTTACAAAAAAAATTGCAAAAATGATTTTTTAAGATTTTAAGTAAACATTTCATTTAATAATGAGTGAGGTGTAAAAATTCATGACAACAAATCAAAAAAAGAAACTAAATAACAAAATTGAAATCTTCAATGAAAATCAAACATCTAACAAAAATAATGAAATTATTATTGATGATATTAGAAATACTAAAGTATTTGCCCTTGGTGGTTTAGAAGAAGTTGGTAAAAATACTTATTGTATTGAACATGATGATGAAATCATTATTATTGATGCTGGTGTTAAATTTCCCGAAGGAATATTATTAGGAATTGATGCAATTATTCCTGACTATACATATTTAAAAGAAAATGCTAAAAAAATAAAAGCAATATTTATTACTCACGGTCATGAGGACCATATTGGTGGTATTCCTTATCTTTTAAAGGAAATTGATATTCCTTTTATTTATGCGCCAAGACTAGCAGCAGCCTTAATTCGTGAACGATTAAAAGAATTTAATATTGGTCAAAAAACCAAAATCATTGAAATTGATGGTAGCAATGAAGATCAAAATAAAATGAAAGGTCTGCTAAAAAACTTTCAACTTAAATATTTTGCTGTTAATCATTCAATTCCTGATGCTTTTGGCATTGCTATTAATACTCCTAATGGTAAAGTCGTTACCACTGGTGATTATAAATTTGATTGAACACCATTAGGTCATAAAGCAGATTTAGAAGAAATGGCAAAAATGGGGCAAACGGGTGTTACCTTATTTTTATCAGACTCAACTAATTCTGAAATTGAAGGTTATACAATGACCGAAACAAAAATTATTAAAAATATTAGTGATTACTTTTTAAAAGCTAAAGGACGAATTTTAATTTCTACTTTTGCTTCTAATGTCCACCGTATTCAACAAATTATTGAAGTAGCACAAAAGTATAATCGCAAAATTTTAATTTTTGGTCGCAGTTTAGAACGAATTATTAAAATTATTCGTGAAATGGGACATTTAAAGATTTCTGACAAACAATTTATTAAACCTCACGAAACTGATCAATATCATAAAGATGAAATTTTAATTATTTGTACGGGTTCCCAAGGAGAACCAATGGCAGCACTTTCACGGATTTCAACTGGAACTCATAAAGCAATCTCTATTATTCCCGGTGATACCGTTATCTTTTCTTCTAGTCCTATCCCCGGAAATCAAGCTAGTGTTGAAATAGTTGTTAACCGCTTATCACGGTTAGGGGCTCATGTCTTAGAAAACTCCTCATTTAATTCTTTACATACATCAGGACACGCTTCACAAGAAGAACAAAAACTAATGCTAACCTTAATTAAACCAACATATTTTATGCCAATGCACGGTGATTATCGCATGTTAAAAGCACACGGACAAACTGCAGAAAGCGTTGGTGTTGCTAAAGAAAATATCTTTATTTGTGCCAATGGTGACCAAATTAATCTTTACAAAGGTAAAGCTATTCTTGGAAAAAGAATTGAAGCTAGTGCAATTTATGTTGACGGTAAAGATACTTCTGGTTTAACAACAAGAATAACTCGTGATCGCCAAATTCTTGCTAATGATGGTTTAATTGCTGTTGTTGTTTCCATTAATAGTCAGACTAATGAATTACTATGTAATCCAACAATTATCTCTCGTGGCTCATTTTATGTTAAAGATTCCAGTGCTCTTATTGCTGAATCAATTAACATTGTAACAAAGGTCATCAAAAAGGTATTAGCTAGTAACCATCCTACTTTTGGAGCAATCAAAAAAGAAATTAAAGAAACCTTAAGTCCTTATATTTCAAAAATAAAACGAAGAAATCCTTTAATAATTCCTGTAATTTTAAACAAAAAATAAAAAAAATTTACTTAAGGTAAACCTTAAGTAAATTTTTTTTATATTATATTATTATTGTCTCTACATTAAGTCAATAAACCATATCAAAATTTAGCATTTTTGATAATATTTAAAGTAAAAAAACCAACTTCTAATTGAACAGAAATACCACTTAACCCCGAATATCCTGAATAAGCACCTATTGTTTGCTTGCCACGATCCCACGGACTAGGACTAACAAGTATTTTAATTTCATCAGTCAAAGGCTTAAAGACAGAACCCTTAAAGCGACTTTCTTGCAATAATTTTTTATTATGCCCTTCAATTGTTTCTTGAAAAATCTTATACATTTTTTTATGAAAATTAAAAACCTTATTGTCATCAGTACCATTAGTTAACTTCACATATTTTCTTCATATAGCTCGAGGAACTATCAGATATACAGAATTGTACTGAGAACCTCGAATTTTATTCTTTTCAGAAAGAACTTTTGAAAAATAATAACTCAGAACTTCACTAATATTCAATAATTGTGTCTCAAATGCTCCTTTAGAAACTGTAATCCTATTATCTTTTAATTCAATTCTCTGCAATGGTAAATCAAAATAAGTAGCATTTCAAAAAGTAAAATCAAAACTTCCCAAGAAAATCTCTTTATTATCCGGTGCACTATCAAAATCAGAATTATATTTCTGAAATGCTTTATCTTCAGTAATAAAACCCCTTATTTTAGTATTTATTGCTACACCATCAGAAATTTTCAAAAATTCCAAAAATTCCTCCATAGAATTTGTTGTTAAATTTAAAGAATTTATTAATAGATTTCTTTGTAAACCCGTATTAGAAATACTTAATTTTTCTTCATTATTACTATTAATTTGGTTTAAGATTTGATTTTTTATATTTGTTTCACTTAAAGCTTGAAATTTCAACTTTTCTAAATTAAAGGTAACATTCGCTTTGATATGTTCTCGTACTAACTCCGTTAACTCAGAAATCTTATTCGTAAAAGTAGTTCTATCCTGTGTTAAATAAATATCAAGATAAATAGTATGGGTGGCTTGACCTTGCTTTAAAACCAAATCAAGTTCAATGCATAATTGTAGTTTATAAACATAATGCTTATTATCACCATTAGATTGACTATTTAAATTATCTGATTGCCTATTTTTTAAATCGCCAAGAACTCTAATCATTTGGTCAAAAGATACTTTTGTTACTATAAATTTAGACTTATCTTTAGTAAAACTTGTCGGATTACTGATATTTGCAAAATAAATCATTTTGTCTCTAAGTTTTCTATTAATAGAACCAATTAAATCATTTTCCAATATTCGCAAAATCTGTTCACTAATTTTCTCATTATTTTCCAAATACACAGTGGAATTTTCAGCTTGTGCTTGACTAACTAATGGAGCCATAGTATTTTTAATTTGGGAATCATTTAACCCTAAATTATTAGCAGTATAAATTTTTTCTCGATGTTTACTCAATATTTCTTCATTAATTAAATTTTTGGCCTGAGCAAGGGGATCTACTATAGCATTTTCTTCAGAACTTTCAGATATATCATCATTATTTTTACTGCAAGCAACTACACTTAAAACAGGAATAGCCATTAACAACATTGTTATCAAATATTTTAAGATATTTCTCATCTTACCACCTTTCTACTCTTTTATTAATTTATAATATTCTCTAATTCTATATATTATATTCTTAATTATATTTTATTTTCATTTTATTTCAATAGACTTCTTGCAAAATTAATTTAAAATATAATTGAATTGTTGTTTTTAATAAAAAGGTGGAATTTAAATGAAATTTAAAAAAAATAATCAAATAAGTGATAAAAATTTTTTAAGATTAACTGGTATTAAACATACTACTTTTAATAAAATGCTAGAAATTTTAAAAATAGAAGAATTAAAAAAGAGATTTCGTCGCGGAAGAACCAATAAATTATCATTAGAAAATCGTATTTTAATGACTTTAGAATATTGAAGAGAATATAGAACTTATTTTCATATTGCAAAAAGTTATGATATTAGTGAAAGTAGTTGTTATAGAAATATCAAATGAATTGAAGACACTTTAATAAAACACCCTAATTTTCAACAACTTACTGGTCAAAAATCACTATTAAAAGATTATTTCAAAGATAAGACTGTTATAATTGATGTAACTGAAAGCCAAATCCAACGCCCAAAAAAAGACAAAAACAGCACTACTCAGGAAAAAAGAAAAAACACACAATAAAAACACAAGTTATAATTGAAAAAGATAGTAAAAAAATTATTAGTTCTGATTTTTCTTATGGTAAAAACCATGACTTTAAAATTTTAAAAGATTCAAAAATTAAATTTTTACCAGAAACAACTGTTTTAGTGGATTTAGGTTATCAAGGCATACAAAAAATTAATCATAATGTTTTAATTCCTAAAAGAAAATCAAAGAAAAACCCTTTAAATAAAGAAGAAAAGCAAAATAATGCAAAATAATGAGCGAATTTCAAAAATGAGAATTGTTATTGAAAATGTTTTTGCTATACTTAAAAAATTTAAAATTATTAGTGAAAAATATCGAAATCGTAGAAAAAGATTTGCTTTAAGATTTAATTTAATAGCTTCAATTTATAATTTACAACTATTAGTTTAAATATATTTGATAATTTAAAATTTCAGTCTTTTTTTATTGTAAATAATAATTTTTATTATGTTTTAATGACAAAATATTTGTAAAAATAATCTAAAAATTATTTTAATAACACTTTTATATTTATTTTAAATTTAAAAATTATAATTATCATATTAATTTTGCAAGAAGTCTAATATTTATCATATTAGAAATTAATTCCTTCACAAAGAAAGTCCCTTCTTAAAAAAAGAAGGGACTTTCTTTAAAATGTAAATATAAACAATGAATCACTACCCACAATTATAGTTTTTATAAGAGTAATTTTTCTAATGCGTTCATATTCTTGCTCATTTAAATAATCTTCTGCCAACAGCAAAATATCTTTTCGCATTAACTCATAGAAATAAACTCACAAAGTTCATCCTAAAATTAGCACCACTAAACTAGTATATCCAATCGCACTACTAATTAAATTAAGATTTGTAATACTAATTAAATCTTGTGAATAAAACTGCAAAAATAAAATTATCATTCCAAAATAACATAATAATGCAAAAATAAACATAAAATTTGCTAGATGAATAAAAAATACATACCCTTTACCATTTTGTTTTCATTTTATTTTTGCAACATAAGTTAAACAATTATAAATATGAAAAATACTATCGTTATAATAATCACTAGTTTTAATATTAACTTCTTGTTTATAATATTTAACATTAAAGTAACGCATCGTTACTTTAGTTATTTTAATTTTAAAATGATATTTTTCTTGACGAAAAATAGCTTCCAAATATTCACCACCATCACGATTTTTACTATTACCTTTTTTAATAAAAGAAAATATCAATCACAATAAAGATAAAACCAAATAAGCAACAAAAATAATGCCTAATAAAAAACTAATAAGAATAAATAAAGCTTGATTAACAATTTCTAAATGATTTCACATAAATTACTACTCCACAATTAAACTTTTATTATTCATATTAACAACATTCAAATTTTTCTTATTCATATTAATAACATACAAGTCATAAACATTAGTTACTAACATTGCAATTGTCATTGGTCCAACGCCACCAGGAACTGGAGTAATATAACTAACTTTTTCTTTAACCGTATCAAACTTAATATCACCACAAATCCGATTTGTTTCCAAATCGCGAACAATAGCCACATCAACTACAATCGCATTAGCTTTAATCATTGTTTCATCAATTAAATTAGCAACACCAACAGCACTAATAACAATATCACTACCAATTGTATGCTTTTTTAAATCAACAGTATTTTCATTACATAATGTAACTGTTGCCCCTAAATGATGCAACATAATAGCCAAAGGTTTACCAACAAGATTACTTGTCCCCACCATTGTAACCGTTTTTTTAAAAACATCAATATTATATGCTTCTAACAGTTTAATTACTCCTAATGGGGTACAAGGAGCAATCGTTTTTAACCCTTGAAATAACTTACCAGCATTAATATAATGTAAACCATCAGCATCTTTAGGAGCATTAATATGATCTAAAATCCGATTTTTATTAAGATGTTTAGGTAATGGTAACTGCACCAAAATCGCATCAACTGTATCATCATTATTTACTTTATTAATTACTGTTAATAAATCCTGCTCACTAACATTTTCATTAAAAGTTTTTAAACTAACTTGAATTTCTAACTTTTCACAAACTTTTATTTTGTGATTCACATATACTTTTAATGCTTCTTCTGTTCCCACCAAAAATACTACCAAATGAGGTTTTCGTAAATTTTTTTCTAAATAATTACTAATATTGTTTTTCAAATTATTTTGAATCTCATTAGCAATCGCTTTTCCATCCATTATAACTGCCATTATATTTCCTCCTAACCAATAGGCACATCTTGTTCTAAATATGCAAATCGTTCAATTTCATTTTTTCTTGCTGCTAATAATAAAGTATTTGATACTCCTAATTGACCAATAAACATTAAACTAATTAAAAATAATTTACTGATAACACCATAATCAGAAAAACTTAGGCCAAAATCAGGAATCATTGTTAAACCTGCCGTTCCAAATGCCGACGAAGATATAAACAAAGCCTCAACAATCGGCACCTGCACATTTTCGCTAACAATAATTAAAGACGCCAAAAAGACAATTAAAATCGCCATAATAAAAACTGCTGTGGCACGTTTTGCTGTCTCATTAGGAACTTTAGCTTTAAACATATTAATATTATTTTTTCGTGTCGCACTAGCAATAATACTCACCATAACTAATGCTAGCGTTGTCGTTCTAATTCCACCACCAGTAGAACTAGGTGACGCTCCAATCCACATCAAAATCGAAAAAATAAACTTTGAGGACGATTTAAAATAACTAATATCAATCGTACTATATCCAGCACTTTTTGTTGAAAAAGTATTAAAAATAATCGCCATTAAAGTTTCAGCATTAGTATTAGTAACATTTCTAATACCACCATTAATAAAAGTATTACTAAGCTTTGTTGGCACAAAATATTCAACCAAAATTACTGCTAAAATACCAATAAAAGAAATTGAAAAATAGTATATCACACTTATTTTAGTAAATAATGAAAAATTAACTTTAATACCCCGATAACGCGCCACCGACTTTTGCTTTAAATCATAAAAAACAGGATAACCAATACCACCAATAATCAGTTGAACTAAAAAAATTACTTGAACAAAATATTGTGTCCGATAGGGACTTAAAGAATTAGGACCAATAATATCAAAACCAGCATTATTAGTTGCTGAAACCGAATGAAAAATCCCTGATCAAAAACTACTACCAAAATTTCGATAGGTAACATTAAAATTCTTAATAATTAATTGTTGCAAATAATCATTATCAATTATTTGTAAAAACCCTACAGCATTATTATCATATTTATTAGTAACACCATTAATAATTCGTGCTAATTCATTAGGAAATTCCTTGCCCGCAGTAACAAAATTTTCTCAATCAGAAACCTTAGTAATTAACATTTCTTTAAATTTATCTGGCGTGTTAAACGATTTTCCTAATAGTTCAATAATTGAATTAATTGATTGTGATTTTAAAGAATCTAAATAATCAATCGGTGTAAAATAAAAATAAAAAAATAACATCACACCACCCGTAATTTCCACAATTGCTAAAACATAAAAAGCATTTTTAATTAACTGGACAGTACCCCCAAGTTTAGTATTACCTCTTTCTGTTTGCAAAAGCATTCTTTCTTCAATACTAATATTTTTTCCAATTACAATAAACAAAATAATCTTTAAAGTCATAATTCCAATACCACCAATTTGAATTAGCAACAATAAAACAATTTGACCAAAAAAAGTTAAGTCTTTAGCTGGCGATATTAAACTTAATCCAGTATCAGAAAATGCACTTGAAGCAGTAAACAATGCTGTTAAAAAATCTCATTGATAAGTTTTACTAACAGCTCAAGGTGTCATTAATAAAATTGTTCCCATCAAAACAGCATATAAATAATTTCGCAAAATTTTCTTATTAACAGTATTACCAATAAAAATACTTTTAAAAACTTGACCAAGTTTTTTAAATCAAGTAAGATATTTTTTATTATTAGAAAATTTATCAATATCTTTCATTCTGACCCTCGCGATTGCCGATTACTCGTTTATTACCCAATTATACTATACTTAGATTTTAATTTTGTCGAAAACTCTTTTTAATTTTGTCGAAAACTCTTGATAAAATAAAAAAAATCATCAACTTGATAATTTTAAAAGGCTTTTATGTAAAATTACTATTTTTACTTTAACTTTTTTTATACATTAAAATATAATACCGCTGTTTGTTGGTTTGGAGTTAAACCCTTATGTTGGTATTTTCATTTTCAGAGATTTAAATAATTTTGAATATTAGTAAAACCTAAACCATGATAATGAATTAAGGCTTCTTTAAGACTAGATTGTAATTTACTGATTTTATTTAAGTTACGATAACTAGCTTCAGGATTAATTGTTGTTTTAGTTACACATAAAGTAGAATTTGTTTGTTTTGCTACTAAAAAATATAATTTTTGCATATCGGAAGTAATAATTGAATTTTCGTTAATTAATTCTTTGTTCATATTTTCAATAACTCATTGTTTTTGTAAACGTTTGGTGTTTGTGGATTTAACATAAATATTGTTATTATTATCAATTGCCATTTGAATACAGCATTTAGTATTAGTTGCGAATGGGTCAAGGTGAATTCTTCGTGGATCAGTTTTATATTTGAAATTTCCTTTATGGATTTCTTTAATAAATGTTTCATCGATTTGGATTTTACCAGATAATTTTTTAAATTTTAATTGGGTATTTTCTAATTGTTTTGATTTCATTAATTTTTGACGATTATATCAAGCAGTTTTTAATGTAGTTTTAATAAAACGAGAAATTGTTTTACTAGATTGCCCCAGCAATGAAATTTGAATCAATAAATTTCATTGTTCATAATTTAAATAGACTTCTTGCAAAATTAATTTAAAATATAATTGAATTGTTGTTTTTAATAAAAAGGTGGAATTTAAATGAAATTTAAAAAAAATAATCAAATAAGTGATAAAAATTTTTTAAGATTAACTGGTATTAAACATACTACTTTTAATAAAATGCTAGAAATTTTAAAAATAGAAGAATTAAAAAAGAGATTTCGTCGCGGAAGAACCAATAAATTATCATTAGAAAATCGTATTTTAATGACTTTAGAATATTGAAGAGAATATAGAACTTATTTTCATATTGCAAAAAGTTATGATATTAGTGAAAGTAGTTGTTATAGAAATATCAAATGAATTGAAGACACTTTAATAAAACACCCTAATTTTCAACAACTTACTGGTCAAAAATCACTATTAAAAGATTATTTCAAAGATAAGACTGTTATAATTGATGTAACTGAAAGCCAAATCCAACGCCCAAAAAAAGACAAAAACAGCACTACTCAGGAAAAAAGAAAAAACACACAATAAAAACACAAGTTATAATTGAAAAAGATAGTAAAAAAATTATTAGTTCTGATTTTTCTTATGGTAAAAACCATGACTTTAAAATTTTAAAAGATTCAAAAATTAAATTTTTACCAGAAACAACTGTTTTAGTGGATTTAGGTTATCAAGGCATACAAAAAATTAATCATAATGTTTTAATTCCTAAAAGAAAATCAAAGAAAAACCCTTTAAATAAAGAAGAAAAGCAAAATAATGAGCGAATTTCAAAAATGAGAATTGTTATTGAAAATGTTTTTGCTATACTTAAAAAATTTAAAATTATTAGTGAAAAATATCGAAATCGTAGAAAAAGATTTGCTTTAAGATTTAATTTAATAGCTTCAATTTATAATTTACAACTATTAGTTTAAATATATTTGATAATTTAAAATTTCAGTCTTTTTTTATTGTAAATAATAATTTTTATTATGTTTTAATGACAAAATATTTGTAAAAATAATCTAAAAATTATTTTAATAACACTTTTATATTTATTTTAAATTTAAAAATTATAATTATCATATTAATTTTGCAAGAAGTCTATTAAAATCGCAAATAATTATTGATTTATTTAACAATAAAATTATTTCAGTAGATTTTTGTTATGGCAGTACTCATGATTATAAGTTATTTTTAAAATCAAATACACTTATAAATCCAAAATGGTCGCGTTTAGTTTTCTTAGGTATTGTTTTGAAGAAGTAAAACAATCAGCTAATTATATTATTTAATTACTAAACTAACCCTGCCTTTCTTGTTATTGTCATTTTTATTCATTACCATTCTATCATATTATTGAATTTTTACACAATAAAAAATTATTAATTTTATTAAATTTTCACTAAATATTTTTACTTACTTAAATCTATTATATTTATTTGTTACAGCATTACCTTTATAATTAATTCAACTATCGTCATTTTTATTATTATATTTATTTCATAATGAATTTTTATATATTTCTTTTCTGATTTCTATTTCTGAATTAATATTTTCATTAATGTAATGTAATACATTTAATTTGTTTAAATTTGCCATTCTTAAATGTAATAAATTATTTAAATTCTTATGATTATATATTTTTGCCCCATAGCCTAATTGTTGTTTTACTAAATGCGATACATCACTTTCAATGCTACAACCGATATTTCATTCTAAATTTTGGTTATGAATACCATGCTTATTATTACTGAAATAATTACTCGCCTTTCTTAAATTTGTTTTAATATCTTTATTTAATTCATTTTTAGCATCATTACGAATGTTTTTGATTAATTTTTGATTATTTCCATCCTTATATAATTTAATTCAACTATTTAATGTTACTTTGCGATTTTCAAAAATAATATTAAATGCCGTTTGTTTTAATTTTTTAATAGCGTGATAACCATCTAAAATATATCTAACATTACCGAAACTATTAGCAATTTCTCTAATTCAAGTATCACCATCACCACAAACAATTATTTTGTCATAATTAATATTCACATAATGTTTTTGTAATTCTTTAATTAATAAATCACGATAATCCATCGTATTTATTCGTTTACCAACTTTTAACATTAGAAAATGACCTCGTTTGTTTTCTAATTCTCTACGAGCATTTTTATAATTTTTTTCTTTATGTCCGGTATGAAAAGTAACTAAACGAATTCTCTGGTCTTGTTTAACTTTCTGATCTAATGTCGCTAAAAATGTCTCATCTAGTTGAATATATAAATTCTTATTTTTGACATCAATTCTATTTTTAGTTTCTTTTTCTGCTAGTTGAAAATATTCAGCAATATCATATTTATTTAAAACATTCGAAATACTAGCTTTTGAAATATAACAATGATTTAGAGCATCTAAAACATCGCGATAGCGTTTACCATCACCCAAAAGACTTAAAACTTTAAATTGGACATCAAAATAAATGCGTTGTTTGGGCAGTAAACCAATTTCTTTATCTAATAAACATACATATTCAAATTTACCTGATTTTTGATTTCAATATTTATATCGGCGTCGTTTAAAAATAACATCACCAAAAATTGTAATAATTGTTCTTGTTGCAAAATGAACTACTTTATAACCTTGTTTTAACCGATAATGATGTAAATATAGGTATTCATCTAATTTTTCGTATTCATTAGCTAGTTGTTCACATTTGTTGGTGTACATATTTTTATGGGTTGTAAATAAGTTTAATCAATGCTTATTTTCTGGGGTTTTTAAATTATTATTAATTTCTAACATAGAAAAACCACCTTTCTTGGTATTAATTTTAATAAAGTTTAATTTGGTTTGATTATTTTTTTGTTTTAATGATAATTTTTTCTAGAATTAGTATTCAATATTCTGAAAAAATGATAAAAATTCTTATTTAATTATTTATAATTAATTTGTATTAATTAAATTTTATAAATTTAAGAAAGGGTCGAGTGATTACTATAAAAATTTATTAATTAGCAAAAATTCATGAAAAGGATTTAATTAATATGAAAAAATTACTTAGTTTATTAAGTACAATAACAATAGCAGGAAGCGGAATGTCGGGCATTGTTGCCAATAGTCCGTATCCAACTCCAACACAAGAAAAAATAGAAAATATAAATAATAAAAGACAAAAACGAAGCAATAATGAAAATAATAAAATAAATAGAACAAAAATTGTTATTAAAACAAATGGCGGAGTTTTTGCTAGTGGAATATTATTAAACAATAAAATATATTTTGGTTCAGATGATCATAATGTTTATGAGTATGATCCTGCTACAGGACAACAAAAAATTGTTATTAGAACAGAGGGGGAAGTATGATCTTCTGGTGTAATTTTAAACAATAAATTATATTTTGGTTCAAAAGATCATAATGTTTATGAATATGATCCCGTCACAGGACAACAAAAAATTGTTATTAGAACAGAGGGAGAAGTTTGATTTTCTAGTGGAATTATTTTAAACAATAAATTATATATTGGTTCAGATGATCATAATGTTTATGAGTATGATCCTACTACAGGACAACAAAAAATTGTTATTAGAACAAAAGCTAACATTCATTCTTCTGGTGTAATATTAAATAATAAAGTATATTTTGGTTCAGATGATTATAATGTGTATGAGTATGATCCTACTACAGGACAACAAAAAATTGTTATTAGAACAAATTGATGACTTCCTTCTTCTGGGGTTGTTTTTAACAATAAATTATATATTGGTTCAGAAGACAGTAATATTTATGAATACGATTCTGTTACAGAACAACAAAAAATTATTAAGATAGCAAAGGGTGCGGTTTTTTCTAGTGGAATTATTTTAAATAATAAAATATATTTTGGTTCAAAAGATTATAATGTGTATGAGTATGATCCTACTACAGGACAACAAAAAATTGTTATTAGAACAGAAGGGGAAGTATGATCTTCTGGTGTAATTTTAAACAATAAATTATATTTTGGTTCAAAAGATCATAATGTTTATGAATATGATCCGGCAACAGGACAACAAAAAGTTGTTTTTAGAACAGAAGGAGAAGTTTTGTCTTCTGGGGTTGTTTTTAACCATAAATTATATTTTGGCTCACAAGACCATAATGTTTATGAGTATAGTGGATACTATTTAAATTCAAATTTAGGACAAATTAATAATAATTCTGATAATGTAATTTTAAGTGAATTAAATTATTTAAATCCTGATTTAGATATTTCACAATTAGAAATTATTAACAAGACAAAAAATTCAGCTATATTAAAAATAAAAAATAATTTAAATAATAATATAAAAATACATTATTCAATTGATAATGGGCAAAATAAAATTATTAATTTAAATGAATTGATTAAAAAAGCATTATTTTTTAAATTTCGAAACGAAAATCCTAATTTAAAATTTAAGGAAATAAATTATATTGATACTAATAATTTAAATTTTTCAGATATTGAAATAACAAAAAAAGAAAATTCATTTTTATGATCTAATGTTCCTAAAAATGTATGTTCTGATAGAGAAATTATCAATAAAACTCCAAATACAAGATCATTTAATGTACCTGCTTGTGAATATAATTCGAAATCAAAATTAGTATTTCAAATTACAACAGGATTAACTAAAACAAAACAAGAAAATAAATTAAATGGTTGAAACATAAATTCTGATGATGAAATGAAATTAACAGATTTTACAAATATAAATAATAGAAATTCTGAAATCATTAATGTATTATCAAATGAATTTGATTTATCAAACACAAATAAACAAGAACAAGAAATGATTTTAAGTATTTTTAAGGAACCCGCTGATAAATTTGAACTTAATCCCAATGAAAAATTAAAAATTACTTATCCAGTAAGAATAATTACATCTAAAGTTATATTAAATTTAAAACAAAAAATTACAGGAAATATTACTGCCAAAATAATTGATGATAACAATAAAGAACAAATAATTACATTATCAATTACAGAAGTAATGCAAATTTTACAAAAATATAGTTTATTACCCAATGAAATTATTATAGATAAAAACAATGATAAAATAACATTTAACGGTGAAGCATTATTTTCATTAGAAAGAGAGGGGGCGGTAAGAACAAATACAGTTACTACTATAGTATAAGGTTTTATAAAAACGATATTAGCTATTTAGAACAATAACTTTAATTGAAACAAGCACAACAAGTTTAAATTTCTTGTAAAAATAAAAAATGTTCAAACCAGTAATTAACTAAAATTACTGGTTTTTATTCTGACAAAATAAAAAGAAGAAAAATTGCTTAGTTGTTTAAGAGTATTGTCATCATAGACAACCACCTTTTAGGGTAGTAATTTTAACAGTTTTTAAATTTAATTATTAAGGGTTTTCAATTTCAATTCCAAAATTATTTGTATTATTTAATCTATAATTATTGGTACTACCATGCTCAAAAGTTAGTAATTCTGTTCCTTGTGTTTTAATTCTTATTGTTTTATTGGGTACACTAATCATTCAGGTATAAAAATTTAAACCCGAAGTATCTATTTTTGTTCCATAAGTATTTGTTATTTTTTGAAAGTCTTTTTGTTTAATTCTGTTATTTACAAGCTCTGCATTAAACTCTAAACTAAAAATTTTTACATTTTTTAAATTTGGTAATTGTTTATCTATATTTGCATTTATATTATCTTCTGTTCTTATCTCAACTTTTAAAAGGTCATGGTCTTGCCTTTCTGTTAAAAATCTTATTTTTTCTAAGTTTCTAATTTCAAAATCATAAACTTTGTTTTCGTTATCTTTATTTTTTTGTTCTACTGATTCACTTGCTTTTTTAGAACATCCAATTACTGGTAATATTGTTAATGCGGAAAGAGTTATTATATTTAAAATTTTCATTATTTTAATTCCTTTATTACTTTATTTTTTCAATATATATATATATATATATATTACACGAAAATCCTTAATATCATTAGAAAAATGGCAAAACCAATTAGAAATTGAAAGGTATAATAAAAAGCTGGTACTGTTTTAAAAACTGGAAAAATAGCAGTTGAAAAATTAACTGTTGCTTTTGCAATGATTGCTAACGGCCGTAAAATGGTAATTATTTGTGAAGCTGTTAGTATTCAGTTTAGCATTTTAATACCAGCATTTTGAATAGCACAACCAATATCGTTAAAGGTTGGTATTCACCGCCCGGAATATTTGCAATTTGGTGGTGGAATTAGGTCATCCCATTCTGAGTTGGTTGAACCGTCAGGAATAAAGGCCGTGGAATTTAAGACATTAAAGTCATAAATTTTAAAATTGTAATTATAGGTGTTATCCTTGTGATAAAGCGGGAAAGTCAGCGTAAAAATATTAATACCGTAGCGAATATCAATATCGGTATTGAGATAATTAATGCTGTTAGCAGTATTGTTGATTGGCAAGGTAATAAGTTTATTGTCGTAGGATTTAAGCACATTAAAGTCAATTTGGTAGATACTATTTTTATTTTTAATGGCATTATAATTCTCTTGGTGCGTTTTTTTATCAAAAGTAAAGAAATAACTTCTTAGTAGTAATTCTGAATTTCCAGTAATGTTAATAAAATATTTTTTGGGATAAAAAGTAATTAACGAGCGATAAAAGAAACCGATTTGAATAAAGTAATTTTTGTTGTAATCATCTACTCCTTTAAAATCAATTTCGGTATAAGTTTTTTCGTCCATATCAAAAGTAGCATAAAATAAACTGGCAAAGAAATTACCAAGGATTTCATAAATTTCGTCAAAGATATTTTTGTAATCATTATTGTTAATACCAAGAATGTTGTTTTTAAAATAAAGGTAAATATCGTTCCTTAATTCAGGGTCATAGCGTAGAAAACTAAATTTAACATTAAGATAATTCAATGTTCCAAAAAGGTACTTAATTAGGTAATAATCGTTAGCATTTTCAGTGTCATATTTTCAGATTTCAGTTTCACCGTGTAATAATTGTAAATAATTATTTCCAGCAATTAGAGTTTTGTTAAATGCCTTAATTTTAAGGACATTATCGTTGGTATCCTCTTGTTTCGGAATGACCATTTTAATCGTATTTGTTCCTTGCAATTGTGTACTCGTTTCAATTGCAGCGAATTTAACGGTAAATGTTCTGTCAGCAACATTATCTGTTGTTAAATCAAAAGTAGCACTATCATCTAAGTAATTGTTGTCGTTATCTTTAATTTCTGTATTATAGTCGATGCCTTCAATTGCATTATTTACGCCAGTAAGATTGTTAATTGTTTCATTAAGTCTTTTTTTAATTTTTTTGATAACTTCAATTTTGGTTGCATTTGTAGGGTCGATTATTTCTGAGTTTGGTAAAATAGTTGAAGTCTTGTGATAAAAATAGCTCTCGTCTTTAAAACCATGATTTTTAATGGTGAATTCTTTATAGTAACCTTTTTCTAAAGTGTCAATGAAATTAAATACTGGTGTTCAATAAAGATAAGAATAATTAAATTTGTCAAAATCACCGCGATGAATCATTAAATAATCAAGGTTATCAATAACATCATTGTATTTGTGGTTACCATCAAATTTAGTAGTTGTTATTGGTAAATCAATGTCGGTACTGTCTTTTTCAATTTCTATATTAAAATCATTTGTATTATTTAATCTATAATTGTTGGTACTACCATGCTCAAAAGTTAGTAATTCTGTTCCTTGTGTTTTAATTCTTATTGTTTTATTGGGTATACTAATCATTCAGGTATAAAAATTTAAACCCGGAGTATCTATTTTTGTTCCATAAGTATTTGTTATTTTTTGAAAGTCTTTTTGTTTAATTCTGTTATTTACAAGCTCTGCATTAAACTCTAAACTAAAAATTTTTACATTTTTTAAATTTGGTAATTGTTTATCTATATTTGCATTTATATTATCTTCTGTTCTTATCTCAACTTTTAAAAGGTCATGGTCTTGCCTTTCTGTTAAAAATCTTATTTTTTCTAAGTTTCTAATTTCAAAATCATAAACTTTATTATTTTGTCTTTTGTTTCTAATTAGTGAATTTACTGTTGTTTTATCATTGTTAATATTTTGGGGAATAGTAAAAATGTTATTGAAACTAATAGTTAGCACGGTAAATATTTTCATAAACATTTTTATCACTCCTTTTTAAAATATTTTATTTTTCATTGTTCTTTTTTCTTTAATTTTTTGAATAATAAAGCGGATTAATTTTTCAAATTTAATTGCAAAATATATTGCTCCGCCTCATCAAAAAACAAATATTCCTGCTAGCATAATACCACTATTGAACTTGCCAAAGAATTTAACCATCTCTTCATTCATAAAATTATTAAATTCGTCACTTGTTCCGGTTATTCATTTAGTATCGATTACTGTTAATGCACAAATTAATAAGCTTATAAAGATGAAAATGATACTTAATGATACTTTTAACCACTGCTTTTTAAAAGAATTTTTAATCCTTAATCTTAATGGCGTTTTTTCTTTTGAATTATCTTTTTTAAATAATTTGCCTAAAATTTTTTTCATTTTAGTTTTCCTTTCGTGTTTAAAAATTTTTAATTTTTCATTTTCAATAACTAGTTCTGATTTCTCATCTATATGAACACTATTTCGCTTTTCTAGTTCTAAAATTTATTTATTTTTTTCCATTATTTATGTATTTAAGAGTATTAACACTATTTTCTAATATGACATTAACAATTTTTAATTTGTCATTTTCTATTTCTAATTCTTGTTTTTTAGTTCATTTTTCCATTTTTTTATCTACCTTTAATCACAATAAATAAGGCAATCAGTACACAAGTAACGCCAAGAATGGTGAAGATTGGATGTTGTGAAAATGTCCGAGCCATTGGTTTAAATAGTTCTAAAATTGTTAAATTGCTAGTAATAAACTTTTGGAAATTCGCAAGGCCTTCGCTAATATAGTTTGTTAAAGTTTCAAAATGACTACCAGCTAATAGTCCAAGAACAGTTATTAAGATAAAAATAATAATTAGTTTAAACATCGTTAGTTACCTTGTTTTGTTTTTTTATTTCTTTGTTTTCAATTAATTTTATTTGGATTTATTGGTTTTATTTGTTTTTTAGTTTTTCCTCACGCACTTAACCGCCCTTTATTTTTAACCGCATATTGGCGTTGTTTTTCTAAATTAACTTGTTGACTACCAAATCCAAGAATAATTGCCATAAGAAATTCTACAGCCAGCGTTAAGAACAAAGGAAATATTAATTGAATATTTGTTCCTGGCACTTCTAAACTTCAAATTAAGTCAAAAACTTTATAAAGCATTTGAGCGAGAAAGTCGGCCATTTTTGCGAGATTTTCCATTTTTTATTATTCCTTTTCTTTCATTTTTCTTAAAAATTTGCTAAATTTATCCATTTTTAAATATTCTAAATCTTCTAAATCAATTGCTGTGTCAGTATAGTATTTGTCTTCATAGTCAGGATTTACTTTTGCATTTAAGTAATCTCTTAAAAAAGCTAGGTAAAAAGAATTGTAAGTGTTAAGTATTGGTAAAGGAATTTTTAGTTTAAAAAAATAAATATCAAGTTCAGGGATATCACGGTATTTAATGCGACGACCTTTTTTGCTATTTTTAGCATCAATTAAGGTGTTTCGTCAGCGTTCATATTCTTCAATGCTCGTAAAGGTACCATAGATGACTTTTAAGTAGGGCCGAAAAATATTAACGGTTTTTTTGCGAATTCCCACAATCACATTATTGGCAATATCACGAACTTTAACTCAAATATGTTTATCTCTTTGACCGCTAGCCAGAACAATATGACCAAAATGCCGTGCCAGAGCGAAATATTCTTGGATACCGGTTTCCTCGTTTTTGGTATTATTTTTTTCTCAATCAGTACCTTCTAAAAATAAGTTGGTTTCATCTCATAAAAGTAAGGTTTTGTCTGGCAATACCGGATAATCAAAATCTAATAATCCCATATGACCTAAACTTAATTTTTGGGTTTCTAGTAATGGAAATGTTGATGCGATGTGATATTTCTTCTTTTTTAGTAATTTTGATGCATATACTAGAAAAGCAGTTTTTCCAGTTCCTAATGAACCAATCACAATATTTAATGGTGAATTTTTTAAGAAATTAATAACTTTGTTAATTTGTGTTAAATTACCGATTTTAAAAAGAAAAATTAAAATACAACCTGCTAAAAATAAATAGCTTACAATATTTTTAAAATAACCGTTGTAAATATATCAAATTGCTCCGCAATGTCATAAAATTAAAAATGAGGTGCGATTCAATTCAATAAAATGGTTATTTTTTTCTATTATTCATTTGCAAAATTTCATCTTGCACCTCACTTTATTTTTTTGTTAGCGTACTGCTCCAAGTAATTTTTCAAACATTTTAAAGCAAATAAAGAATATTGCCAAAATAAATGGAAAAATGAAGATTCAGTAGTCAGCAAAGAAGTTACCGACTTGTGGCATATTAACAGCAATAATTTCTCACATTTTAGTAAACGCTGTTATAATCGCATTTCATAATTTAGTCATCGCGTCACTAGCTGTTATCTTTGTTACTGCTGGTACTTCTGTTAAGAAAGTTCCAATCATATAATCACCCCCTTTCTTTTTAAAACATTCATCATTTATATTCAAAGTTTTTCTTAAATTTGTTAAAACCACGGTTAACCTTAACACGATTGTATTTTTTCCTAATTAATTTTGAATTTCTTTGGGAATGCATCAGAATGTAACTTCTTGACATTAATTTTTTCCCTATCTAAATACTGATATGGTTTTTCAAAGGAGCATTAGAATAAATCACACCATAATCGCTGTTAAGAATCAAAAAGCAATGTTTGCTATTAAAAGTCAAAGTGGCGCTTCGTTTAATTTAATTTCTTTACCACCAGTAATGTGAGCCGGAATAGTTGTAATTTGAATAAATAAATCTCAGAAAGTTTGTTTAATTTGTTCTCAATTAAATTCTTTTAAGTTTATTGTCATTTTTTATCTCCCAAAAATCATTTTTATTGGTAAATACATAATTGAAATTAATGCGAAAAGAAAAGTAATGATAATAATTAATCCGGCAATAAACGCAACTTGTGCAGGCATTTTTTCTATCGGAATAAACAGTTTTAAGAATTCCATAATAATTTCTCAAAACATTATTTTTTATCCGCGTTATTTTCTTTTGAATTAGGAGATTTAACTCATTCCTCAAAACGAGCAATAAATACTTTTTCGTCTTTCGTGAAATTACCAGTATTATTTTTAATGGCATTTTTATATTTAATTCTAATTTTTATTTTGGCATAAATTTTATAAGCAAAATATGCTAATAGCATGATGCTGATAATAATAAATATTAATCCAATCGCAATATTCATTTTTAAACTCCTTTAAAATAGTTATAATTTATATCTTTTTTGTTGTTTTCTTTTTCGGCAATGAAGAAACTTAATAATTCTTGCCCCTTAATTAATTTGGTTTCATTTTCTTTTTGATTAATTGAAATTATTTGATATTTACTATCTTTTATTATTCCGATGCAAATCGAATTTTCATATTTTCCTTTATAAACAAATCGCTTTGGAAACCAAATGCCGATTTGTTCATTAAATCATGGAATTTTTGGTGCTTTAATAAACATTGCGTTTTGTGTTTCTTTTAAAAGATATTTCTTAGTATTTAAGAAAATGTTTTCAATGTTTTTCATAATAAATTACCTTTCTTATAGATAAACTAAGTTATATTAACTAAGTTTTAGTTAACTTAGTTTTTTAAACACTTATATATCGCAGATTTAAGTGTTTAACAAGCTTTGTTAGTAAATTTTGTTTTTTAATTAGATAAAGATTTTAATAATTTTAAACTTAGCATACCCCTATATAGAAATTTCTACACTTTAATATCCGCATCCTACCCTTGGAACTAATTTAATAGCGTGTATATTTTTAGGAAATCCACCCATTCATTTTTTTATTGCAAAACGAAACAAATTGCTATAGCTAATAGGATGTTATCTATTAACTGGTAAACTTCTTTCGGTTATGGCGACCACCCATAATTTATCGTGCTTTAATACATACCAACATTATTAATTCACTTGTATTTAATTTTCAAAGAACAAATTTTTAACACCTTATAAAATAAAAAGACAATCATTGCTGACCGCCTTAATACTTATTCAAATATTTTACTACCTAACAAAACTTTATGCGTCCATCCAAAATTAGAATTAATTGCCGATTCAGGATATCAAGGTTTGCAAAATGTTCATAAAAATACATTATTGCCAATTAAAAAGAGTAAAAATAATCCTTTAAATCCAGATAAAAAGGAATATAATAGCTTTTTAAGTAAAGTTAGAATTGTCATTGAACATGTTTTTGCTAGATTAAAAAGATTTAAAATACTAGTTTATCGTTATCGCAATAAGATTAGAAGATTTGGATTACGATTTAACTTAATTTCAGGAATATATAATTTTGAATTAAGCTAGTTATAGTTATGTACCAAGTTTAATGAAAATATTAATTCAGAAATAGAAATCAGAAAAGAAATATATAAAAATTCATTATGAAATAAATATAATAAGAAAAATGATGATAGTTGAATTAATAAAGGTATTATTGTATATACGAATAAATATAGAAAACATAAATTTATATAATTAGTGAAAATTTAATAAAATTAATAATTTTTTGTTTAATTTTGTCGAAAACTCTTGATATTTATTGAATATACTTAATTTTAGGTATATTTTTAATATGATAGAGGTGGATAATAATTATGGAAAAAATAATTCAAGAACTAGTAAATACTTTAACAGATGATCAATTTTTAGAATTTTATGAAAAAGTCAAACAACAAGCAGAATTAATAAAAAAACAAAAACGGTTAAATGAAATTAATCAAAAATTTAGAGCGCAAGGTATTTTAAATGCCCTAAATGTGAATCTTACCATTGCGTTAAAAATGGACATAATTCAGAAGGAAAACAAAAATATTTATGTAAAAATTGCCGTGCAAGTTTTGACGCTTTTCGTAATCATTTTATTTATTGAAGTCATTTAAATTATGAACAATGAAATTTATTGATTCAAATTTCATTGCTGGGGCAATCTAGTAAAACAATTTCTCGTTTTATTAAAACTACATTAAAAACTGCTTGATATAATCGTCAAAAATTAATGAAATCAAAACAATTAGAAAATACCCAATTAAAATTTAAAAAATTATCTGGTAAAATCCAAATCGATGAAACATTTATTAAAGAAATCCATAAAGAAAATTTCAAATATAAAACTAATCCACGAAGAATTCACCTTGACCCATTCGCAACTAATACTAAATGCTGTATTCAAATGGCAATTGATAATAATAACAATATTTATGTTAAATCCACAAACACCAAACGTTTACAAAAACAATGAGTTATTGAAAATATGAACAAAGAATTAATTAACGAAAATTCAATTATTACTTCTGATATGCAAAAATTATATTTTTTAGTAGCAAAACAAACAAATTCTACTTTATGTGTAACTAAAACAACAATTAATCCTGAAGCTAGTTATCGTAACTTAAATAAAATCAGTAAATTACAATCTAGTCTTAAAGAAGTCTTAATTCATTATCATGGTTTAGGTTTTACTAATATTCAAAATTATTTAAATCTCTGAAAATGAAAATACCAACATAAGGGAAGGGTTTAACTCCAAACCAACAAACAGCGATATTAGACTTCTTGCAAAATTAATTTAAAATATAATTGAATTGTTGTTTTTAATAAAAAGGTAGAATTTAAATGAAATTTAAAAAAAATAATCAAATAAGTGATAAAAATTTTTTAAGATTAACTGGTATTAAACATACTACTTTTAATAAAATGCTAGAAATTTTAAAAATAGAAGAATTAAAAAAGAGATTTCGTCGCGGAAGAACCAATAAATTATCATTAGAAAATCGTATTTTAATGACTTTAGAATATTGAAGAGAATATAGAACTTATTTTCATATTGCAAAAAGTTATGATATTAGTGAAAGTAGTTGTTATAGAAATATCAAATGAATTGAAGACACTTTAATAAAACACCCTAATTTTCAACAACTTACTGGTCAAAAATCACTATTAAAAGATTATTTCAAAGATAAGACTGTTATAATTGATGTAACTGAAAGCCAAATCCAACGCCCAAAAAAAGACAAAAACAGCACTACTCAGGAAAAAAGAAAAAACACACAATAAAAACACAAGTTATAATTGAAAAAGATAGTAAAAAAATTATTAGTTCTGATTTTTCTTATGGTAAAAACCATGACTTTAAAATTTTAAAAGATTCAAAAATTAAATTTTTACCAGAAACAACTGTTTTAGTGGATTTAGGTTATCAAGGCATACAAAAAATTAATCATAATGTTTTAATTCCTAAAAGAAAATCAAAGAAAAACCCTTTAAATAAAGAAGAAAAGCAAAATAATGAGCGAATTTCAAAAATGAGAATTGTTATTGAAAATGTTTTTGCTATACTTAAAAAATTTAAAATTATTAGTGAAAAATATCGAAATCGTAGAAAAAGATTTGCTTTAAGATTTAATTTAATAGCTTCAATTTATAATTTACAACTATTAGTTTAAATATATTTGATAATTTAAAATTTCAGTCTTTTTTTATTGTAAATAATAATTTTTATTATGTTTTAATGACAAAATATTTGTAAAAATAATCTAAAAATTATTTTAATAACACTTTTATATTTATTTTAAATTTAAAAATTATAATTATCATATTAATTTTGCAAGAAGTCTATTCTATATCTGTTTATCAAAATGATATTTCTGATAGTGTAAAAGCTAATAGTCTTTATTTCGCGACAGATGATGGCCTTTATTTTATGCATGATGATAATTCATGAAAACCACATAAAATAAATGGTATAAATGAAGCAGTTAGTTCTATTATAATTGAACAAAAAAGTGGTAATGCATTTGCAATAACTAAAACAGGAAAATCTTATTTTATTAATAAAGATAATTTTAATGTTAGACAAATTAATGAAATAACAAGATCAGTTAATCATATTGCTATTTTTTCAAATACTGTTGGTACAACCATAGCTAATAGTCTTTATTTTGCAACAAATGATGGCCTTTATTTTATGGGAGCAGATTGAAGAGTCCAAAAAATAAATGGTATAAATGAAGCAGTTATTTTTGTTACAATTGCACCAATAAGTGGTAATGCATTTGCAATAACTAAAACAGGAAAATCTTATTTTATTAGTAATACACCTGGTAATTATGGTGCTAGAAAAATTATTGAAATATCAGGATTTATTAATTCTATATCTGTTCATCAAAATGATATTTCTGATAGTGTAAAAGCTAATAGTCTTTATTTCGCGACAGATGATGGCCTTTATTTTATGCATGATGATAATTCATGAAAACCACATAAAATAAATGGTATAAATGAAGCAGTTAGTTCTATTATAATTGAACAAAAAAGTGGTAATGCATTTGCAATAACTAAAACTAAAATGCTTTTAAATATTATTATTCAAATAAATAATTTAAGATTTAATAACATTATTAATGATGAAATTATTTTAAATGAATTAAATTATTTAAATCCTGATTTAGATATATCACAATTAGAAATTATTAATAAAACAGCATCAGATACATCAGATACATCAGCTACAGTTAAAGCAAAAGACAATGGTAAATATTTTGGTGAAGTTACTGTTAATTATAAAATTAAAAATAAAGATGATGTTGATGCTATTAATTTAAATGAATTAATTAAAAGAGCAGTATTTTTTAAGTTTCGTGATGAAAACCCTAATTTAAAATTTAAAGAAATAAAAAATATTGATACTAATAATTTAACTTTTTCAAATGTTGAAGTTACAAGAAAAGAAAATTCATTTTTATGATCTAATGTTCCTAAAAATGTATGTCCTGATAGAGAGATCATCAATAAAACCCAAAATATAAGATCATTTAATGTACCTGCTTGTGAATATAATTCGAAATCAAAATTAGTATTTCAAATTACAACAGGATTAACTAAAACAAAACAAGAAAATAAATTAAATGGTTGAAACATAAATTCTGATGATGAAATGAAATTAACAGATTTTACAAATATAAATAATAAAAATTCTGAAATCATTAATGTATTATCAAATGAATTTGATTTATCAAATACAAATAAACAAAAACAAGAAATGATTTTAAGTATTTTTAAGGAATCCGCTGATAAATTTGAACTTAATCCCGATGAAAAATTAAAAATTACTTATCCAGTAAGAATAATTCCATCTAATGTTATATTAGACTTCTTGCAAAATTAATTTAAAATATAATTGAATTGTTGTTTTTAATAAAAAGGTGGAATTTAAATGAAATTTAAAAAAAATAATCAAATAAGTGATAAAAATTTTTTAAGATTAACTGGTATTAAACATACTACTTTTAATAAAATGCTAGAAATTTTAAAAATAGAAGAATTAAAAAAGAGATTTCGTCGCGGAAGAACCAATAAATTATCATTAGAAAATCGTATTTTAATGACTTTAGAATATTGAAGAGAATATAGAACTTATTTTCATATTGCAAAAAGTTATGATATTAGTGAAAGTAGTTGTTATAGAAATATCAAATGAATTGAAGACACTTTAATAAAACACCCTAATTTTCAACAACTTACTGGTCAAAAATCACTATTAAAAGATTATTTCAAAGATAAGACTGTTATAATTGATGTAACTGAAAGCCAAATCCAACGCCCAAAAAAAGACAAAAACAGCACTACTCAGGAAAAAAGAAAAAACACACAATAAAAACACAAGTTATAATTGAAAAAGATAGTAAAAAAATTATTAGTTCTGATTTTTCTTATGGTAAAAACCATGACTTTAAAATTTTAAAAGATTCAAAAATTAAATTTTTACCAGAAACAACTGTTTTAGTGGATTTAGGTTATCAAGGCATACAAAAAATTAATCATAATGTTTTAATTCCTAAAAGAAAATCAAAGAAAAACCCTTTAAATAAAGAAGAAAAGCAAAATAATGAGCGAATTTCAAAAATGAGAATTGTTATTGAAAATGTTTTTGCTATACTTAAAAAATTTAAAATTATTAGTGAAAAATATCGAAATCGTAGAAAAAGATTTGCTTTAAGATTTAATTTAATAGCTTCAATTTATAATTTACAACTATTAGTTTAAATATATTTGATAATTTAAAATTTCAGTCTTTTTTTATTGTAAATAATAATTTTTATTATGTTTTAATGACAAAATATTTGTAAAAATAATCTAAAAATTATTTTAATAACACTTTTATATTTATTTTAAATTTAAAAATTATAATTATCATATTAATTTTGCAAGAAGTCTATTAAATTTAAAACAAAAAATTACAGGAAATATTACTGCCAAAATAATTGATGATAACAATAAAGAACAAATAGTTACATTGCCAATTACAGAAGTAATGCAAATTTTACAAAAATATAGTTTATTACCCAATGATTTTAATTTTGTCGAAAACTCTTGATATTTATTGAATATACTTAATTTTAGGTATATTTTTAATATGATAGAGGTGGATAATAATTATGGAAAAAATAATTCAAGAACTAGTAAATACTTTAACAGATGATCAATTTTTAGAATTTTATGAAAAAGTTAAACAACAAGCAGAATTAATAAAAAAACAAAAACGTTTAAATGAAATTGATCAAAAATTTAGAGCGCAAGGTATTAAATGTCCTAAATGTGAATCTTACCATTGCGTTAAAAATGGACATAATTCAGAAGGAAAACAAAAATATTTATGTAAAAATTGCCGTGCAAGTTTTGACGCTTTTCGTAATCATTTTATTTATTGAAGTCATTTAAATTATGAACAATGAAATTTATTGATTCAAATTTCATTGCTGGGGCAATCTAGTAAAACAATTTCTCGTTTTATTAAAACTACATTAAAAACTGCTTGATATAATCGTCAAAAATTAATGAAATCAAAACAATTAGAAAATACCCAATTAAAATTTAAAAAATTATCTGGTAAAATCCAAATCGATGAAACATTTATTAAAGAAATCCATAAAGGAAATTTCAAATATAAAACTGATCCACGAAGAATTCACCTTGACCCATTCGCAACTAATACTAAATGCTGTATTCAAATGGCAATTGATAATAATAACAATATTTATGTTAAATCCACAAACACCAAACGTTTACAAAAACAATGAGTTATTGAAAATATGAACAAAGAATTAATTAATGAAAATTCAATTATTACTTCTGATATGCAAAAATTATATTTTTTAGTAGCAAAACAAACAAATTCTACTTTATGTGTAACTAAAACAACAATTAATCCTGAAGCTAGTTATCGTAACTTAAATAAAATCAGTAAATTACAATCTAGTCTTAAAGAAGCCTTAATTCATTATCATGGTTTAGGTTTTACTAATATTCAAAATTATTTAAATCTCTGAAAATGAAAATACCAACATAAGGGTTTAACTCCAAACCAACAAACAGCGGTATTATATTTTAATGTATAAAAAAGTTAAAGTAAAAATAGTAATTTTACATAAAAGCCTTTTAAAATTATCAAGTTGATGATTTTTTTTATTTTATCAAGAGTTTTCGACAAAATTAAAACCCAATGAAATTATTATAGATAAAAACAATGATAAAATAACATTTAACGGTGAAGCATTTTTTTCATCAGAAAGAGAAGGGCCAGTAAGAACGAATACAGTTACTACTATAGTATAAGGTTTTATAAAAACGATATTAGCTATTTAAAACAATAACTTTAATTGAAACAAGCACAACAAGTTTAAATTTCTTGTAAAAATAAAAAATGTTCAAACCAGTAATTAACTAAAATTACTGGTTTTTATTCTGACAAAATGAAAAAATTGTTTAGTTATTAAGGAGCCTGTCCAAAATTCTGTGTCTCGATAATTCATTCTGAATTATACTTAAAAGAAGGAGAACAGAAAATGACAAAAAAAAAAATAAAAAAAGAACCTGACGCAATTGATAAAGTTGTTGATTATTTTTTAGAAAATATTGATAATCCACAAGATTTATTTAAAGGCAATACTATTTTTCAGGAATTTACCAAAAAATTAACTGAACGAATGTTAAATACGGAAATTAAAGATTATCTTGAAACTGATGAGAATCATAATAAAAGAAATGGCAACACACAAAAAACCATTATTACTAAAAATGGTTCAATCGCAATTGATGTACCAAGAGATCGAAATAGTACTTTTGAACCAGTAATTATTCCGAAAAGACAAAGAAGATTTGATAACTTTGATCAAAAAGTAATTTCTTTATATGCAAGAGGAATGACAATTTCTGATATCAAAGCACAATTGCAAGAATTCTATCACGGAGCAGAAATTTCAGAAAGTTTAATTAGTCAAATAACTGATGATGTTATTGAAGAAGTTAAAATGTGACAAACTAAACCTTTAGAGAAGATTTATCCGATTGTTTATTTTGATTGTATTGTTGTTAAAGTAAAGCAAGATAAACGAATAATAAATAAAGCAGTTTATCTTGCCTTAGGAATTAATTTAGATGGTTTAAAAGATATTTTAGGAATGTGAATTAGTGAGAATGAGGGAGCCAAATTTTGACTTAATAATCTTACGGAAATGAAAAATCGTGGGTTACAAGATATTCTTGTTGCTTGTAGTGATAATTTAACTGGGATGTCTGATGCAATAGAAGCTGTTTTCCCAAAAACACAGCATCAATTATGCATTGTTCATCAAATTCGCAATAGTTTAAAATTTGTTCCTTACAAAGATCGCAAACTTGTAGCTAATGATTTAAAATCAATTTATACAGCAATTAATGAAGAAATAGCGTTAATTGCTTTAGATCATTTTTCAGAAAAATGAAATAAAAAGTATCCACAAATTACTAAATCATGAAAAAATAACTGAAATAATTTAATAATTTTTCTTGAATATCCTCAGGAATTTAGAAGAATTATTTACACAACTAATGCGATTGAATCTGTTAATAGTCAATTAAGAAAAGTCATTAAGAATAAAAAGATTTTTCCTAATGACGCATCAGTTTTTAAAATATTTTATTTAGCATTTCAAAATATGGTTAAGAAATGAACGATGCCAATTCGAGCCTGTCCAAAATTCTGTGTCTCGATAATTCATTCTGAATTATACTTAAAAGAAGGAGAACAGAAAATGACAAAAAAAATAAAAAAAGAACCTGACGCAATTGATAAAGTTGTTGATTATTTTTTAGAAAATATTGATAATCCACAAGATTTATTTAAAGGCAATACTATTTTTCAGGAATTTACCAAAAAATTAACTGAACGAATGTTAAATACGGAAATTAAAGATTATCTTGAAACTGATGAGAATCATAATAAAAGAAATGGCAACACACAAAAAACCATTATTACTAAAAATGGTTCAATCGCAATTGATGTACCAAGAGATCGAAATAGTACTTTTGAACCAGTAATTATTCCGAAAAGACAAAGAAGATTTGATAACTTTGATCAAAAAGTAATTTCTTTATATGCAAGAGGAATGACAATTTCTGATATCAAAGCACAATTGCAAGAATTCTATCACGGAGCAGAAATTTCAGAAAGTTTAATTAGTCAAATAACTGATGATGTTATTGAAGAAGTTAAAATGTGACAAACTAAACCTTTAGAGAAGATTTATCCGATTGTTTATTTTGATTGTATTGTTGTTAAAGTAAAGCAAGATAAACGAATAATAAATAAAGCAGTTTATCTTGCCTTAGGAATTAATTTAGATGGTTTAAAAGATATTTTAGGAATGTGAATTAGTGAGAATGAGGGAGCCAAATTTTGACTTAATAATCTTACGGAAATGAAAAATCGTGGGTTACAAGATATTCTTGTTGCTTGTAGTGATAATTTAACTGGGATGTCTGATGCAATAGAAGCTGTTTTCCCAAAAACACAGCATCAATTATGCATTGTTCATCAAATTCGCAATAGTTTAAAATTTGTTCCTTACAAAGATCGCAAACTTGTAGCTAATGATTTAAAATCAATTTATACAGCAATTAATGAAGAAATAGCGTTAATTGCTTTAGATCATTTTTCTGAAAAATGAAATAAAAAGTATCCACAAATTACTAAATCATGAAAAAATAACTGAAATAATTTAATAATTTTTCTTGAATATCCTCAGGAATTTAGAAGAATTATTTACACAACTAATGCGATTGAATCTGTTAATAGTCAATTAAGAAAAGTCATTAAGAATAAAAAGATTTTTCCTAATGACGCATCAGTTTTTAAAATATTTTATTTAGCATTTCAAAATATGGTTAAGAAATGAACGATGCCAATTCAAAATTGGGGTAGTGCAATTTCACATTTAATGATAAAATTTGAGGACAGAGTGAATTTAAGTTAATTACTTAGAGACACAGTTAATTGTACAGTCCCGCCAATTCAAAATTGGGGTAGTGCAATTTCACATTTAATGATAAAATTTGAAGACAGAGTGAATTTAAGTTAATTACTTAGAGACACAGTTAATTGTACAGTCCCCATCAGTTTTTAAATTTAGTTATTAAAATTTTCAATTTCAAATTCAAATACATCTCTTAATACATAATTTACTGTATTATTTTTGTGATCATCTAAGTCAAACATCTCTGTGCCTTTTGCTTTGATTGTTATTTTTTTATTAATTATTCATATAGGAGTTTTTTTATTTTCTATTTTGGTTCCGTGTTTAGTTATTAGTTGTCTAATTTTATTTTGTTTTTTCTTATCATTATAGAATTCTTGTGTAAATTGAAGAGAAAAGTCTTTTAACTTTTTTAATTCTGGTAATTTTTCATTTATATCAATGTTAAATGCTTTCTGTATTTCAACTTGTGTAAGGTTATTTGTGATTTGTGAAAAATGAAACTTTACTTTTTGTAAGTCTTTAATTTCAAAATCATAAACTTTATTAATTTGCTCTGCTGATTCATTTGCTTTTTTAGAACATCCAACTATCGGCAACATCGTTAGTCCTCAAAGAACTATTGTATTTAAAAATTTCATAAATTTAACTCCTTTATTTCATATATATATATATATATATATTATGCAAAAATTCGTAAAATCATTAGAAAAATGGCGAAACCAATTAAAAATTGAAAGGTATGATAAAAAGCCGGTACGGTTTTAAAGACTGGAAAAATAGCACTTGAAAAATTAACTGTTGCTTTTGCAATAATTGCTAGCGGTCGTAAAATGGTAATGACTTGTGAGGCCGTTAGCATCCAGTTAATCATCTTGATACCAGCATTTTGAATGGCACAACCAATATCATTAAATGTTGGTATTCATCGTCGTCCGGAATATTTGCAATTTGCCGGAGAAACTGGTACTGCTGCCGCTCTGGCCCCGGAAACTCTAGGGCTATCTTTAGTAATTGGAGGATTAGCAATCGCAGGAACATGAATGTATTTTGCTTTTCATCATCATGCAACATCTAATATTGAGTTGCCAACTTCAATTCATCATAATGTTTATGATAACATTGAAAAATGATATAAATTTCTAGCCCATGATAAATTAAAAATTAAAATTAACAAAAACACATGAAATGAAATCAAGCAAAATAAAAATTCACAAGCAAACATTACTAAAATTATTAAAAATAAATTTGTTATAAATGACCATTCTAGTTGAGGTGGAAGTGTCACAAATGAAGATTTCAACACTTTTGTAAAAGTAATACTGCTTCATTTTGAACAAATAAATGGTTATTTTGAAATATTAGATAATGAAAATGATGGTTTTGTCATTATAACCAACACTGGGACGCATAAAGTTTTGTTAGGTAGATAAAGATTTGAATAAGTATTAAGGCAGTCAGCAATGATTGTCTTTTTATTTTATAAGGTGTTAAAAATTTGTTCTTTGAAAATTAAATACAAGTGAGTTAATAATGTTGGTATGTATTAAAGCACAATAAATTGTGGGTGGTCGCCATAACCAAAAGAAGTTTACCAGTTAATAGATAACACCCTATTAGCTATAGCAATTTGTTTCATTTTGCAATAAAAAAATGAATGGGTGGATTTCCTAAAAATATACACGCTATTAAATTAGTTCCAAGGGCAGGATGCGGACATTAAAGTGTAGAAATTTCTATATAGGGGTATGCTAAGTTTAAAATTATTAAAATCTTTATCTAATAATAAAAAAACAAAATTTAATAACAAAGCTTGTTAAACACTTAAATCTGCGATATATAAGTGTTTAAAAAACTAAGTTAATTAACTTAGTTAATATAACTTAGTTTATCTATAAGAAAGGTAATTTATTATGAAAAACATTGAAAACATTTTCTTAAATACTAAGAAATATCTTTTAAAAGAAACACAAAACGCAATGCTTATTAAAGCACCAAAAATTCCGTGATTTAATAAACAAATCGGTATTTGGTTTCCAAAGCGATTTGTTTATAAAGGAAAATATGAAAATTCGATTTGTGTCGGAATAATCAAGGATAGTAAATATCAAGTAATTTCAATTAACCAAAAAGAAAATGAAACCAAATTAATTAAAGGACAAGAATTATTAGGTTTTTTCATTGCCGAAAAAGAAAACAACAAAAAAGATATAAATTATAACTATTTTAAAGGAGTTTAAAAATGAATATTGCGATTGGACTAATATTTATTATTATCAGCATCATGCTATTGGCATATTTTGCTTACAAAATTTATGCCAAAATAAAAATTAGAATTAAATATAAAAATGCCATTAAAAATAATACTGGTAATTTCACGAAAGACGAAAAAGTATTTATTGCTCGCTTTGAGGAATGAGTTAAAGCTCCTAATTCAAAAGAAAATAACGCGGATAAAAAATAATGTTTTGAAAAATTATCATGGAATTCTTAGAACTGTTTATTCCGATAGAAAAAATGCCTGCACAAGTTGCATTTATTGCCGGATTAATTATTATCATTACTTTTCTTTTCGCATTAATTTCAATTATGTATTTACCAATAAAAATGATTTTTGGGAGATAAAAAATGACGATAAATTTAAAAGAATTTAATTGAGAACAAATTAAACAAACTTTCTGAGATTTATTTATTCAAATTACAACTATTCCGGCTCATATTAGTGGTGGCAAAGAAATTGATTTAACTCAAGAAACACTTTGACTTTTAATAGCAAACATTGCTTTTTGATTCTTAACAGCGATTATGGTGTGATTTATTCTAATGCTACTTTGAAAAACCATATCAGTATTTAGATAGGGAAAAAATTAATGTCAAGAAGTTACATTGTGATGCATTCCCAAAGAAATTCAAAATTAATTAGAAAAAAATATAATCGCGTTAAGGTTAATCGTGGTTTTAACAAATTTAAGAAAAACTTTGAATATAAATGATGAATGTTTTAAAAAGAAAGGGGGTGATTATATGATTGGAACTTTCTTGGCCGATGCACCTGCAACAGTAGAAAAAATAACAGCTAGTGACGCGATGACTAAATTATGAAATGCAATTATAACGGCGTTTACTAAAATGTGAGAAATTATTGCTGTTAATATGCCACAAGTCGGTAACTTCTTTGCTGACTACTGAATCTTCATTTTTCCATTTATTTTGGCAATATTCTTTATTTGCTTTAAAATGTTTGAAAAATTACTTGGAGCAGTACGCTAATAAAAAAATAAAGTGAGGTGCAAGATGAAATTTTGCAAATGAATAATAGAAAAAAATAACCATTTTATTGAATTAAATCGCACCTCATTTTTAATTTTATGACATTGCGGAGCAATTTGATATATTTACAACGGTTATTTTAAAAACATTGTAAGCTATTTATTTTTAGCGGGTTGTATTTTAATTTTCCTTTTTAAAATCGGTAATTTAACACAAATTAACAAAGTTATTAATTTCTTAAAAAATTCACCATTAAATATTGTGATTGGTTCATTGGGAACTGGAAAAACTGCTTTTCTAGTATACGCATCAAAATTACTAAAAAAGAAGAAATATCACATTGCATCAACCTTTCCATTACTAGAAACCCAAAAATTAAGTTTAGGTCATATGGGATTATTAGACTTTGATTATCCGGTATTGCCAGACAAAACCTTACTGTTGTGAGATGAAACCAACTTATTTTTAGAAGGAACTGATTGGGAAAAAAATAATACCAAAAACGAAGAAACGGGTATCCAAGAATATTTCGCTCTGGCACGCCATTTCGGTCATATTGTGCTGGCTAGCGGTCAAAGAGATAAACATATTTGAGTTAAAGTTCGTGATATTGCCAATAATGTGATTGTGGGAATTCGCAAAAAACCCGTTAATATTTTTCGCCCCTACTTAAAAGTCATCTATGGCACCTTTACTAGCATTGAAGAATATGAACGCTGACGAAACACCTTAATTGATGCGAAAAATAGCAAAAAAGGTCGCCGTATTAAATATCGTGATATTCCTGAACTTGATATTTATTTTTTTAAACTAAAAATTCCTCTACCAATACTTAACACTTACAATTCTTTTTACCTAGCATTTTTAAGAGATTACTTAAATTCAAAAGTAAATCCTGACTATGAAGACAAATACTATACTGACACAGCAATTGATTTAGAAGACTTAGAATACTTGAAAATGGATAAATTTAGCAAATTTTTAAGAAAAATGAAAGAAAAGGAATAATATAAAAAAATGGAAAATCTCGCAAAAATGGCCGACTTTCTTGCCCAAATGCTTTATAAAGTTTTTGATTTAATTTGAAGTCTTGAAGTACCGGGAACAAAAATTCAACTAATATTTCCTTTGTTCTTAACGCTTGCTGTAGAATTTCTTATGGCAATTATTCTTGGATTTGGTAGTCAACAAGTTAATTTAGAAAAACAACGCCAATATGCTGTTAAAAATAAAGGGCGGTTAAGTGCGTGAGGAAAAGCTAAAAAACAAATAAAACCAATAAAAGCAAAACAAGGTAACTAAAAATGTTTAAACTAATTATTATTTTTATCTTAATAACTGTTCTTGGGTTATTAGCCGGTAGTCATTTTGAAACTTTAACGAACTATATTAGCGAAGGTCTTGCCAATTTCCAAAAGTTTATTACTAGCAATTTAACAATTTTAGAACTATTTAAACCAATGGCACGAACATTTTCACAACACCCAATTTTTACCATTCTTGGCGTCACTTGTGTACTTATTGCCTTATTTATTGTGATTAAAGGACGATAAAAAATATGAAAGGAGAATTAAAATGAAAAAATTTTTAGTAAAATTATTTAAAAAAGATAATTCAAAAAAATGCCATTAAAATTAAGAATTAAAAATTCTTTTAAAAAGCAGTGGTTAAAAATAGTATTGAGTATCATTTTCATCTTTATAAGCTTATTAATTTGCGCATTAACAGTAATCGATGCTAAATGAATAACCGGAACAAGTAACGAATTTAATGATTTTATGAATAAACAGATGGTTGATTTCTTTGGCAAGTTTAATAGTGGTATTATGCTGGCAGGAATATTTGTTTTTTGATGAGGCGGAGCAATATATTTTGCAATTAAATTTGAAAAATTAATCCGCTTTATTGTTCAGAAAATTAGAGCAAAAAGAGTCTTGAAAAATGAAATCAAACAAACTCATTAATTCTTTAAAAAAATATTGATGAAGAATTTTACCTTACATTTTTATGGTTATTATCTTTTTCATTCCATTTTTAAAATTGGAAATTAATGATTTGAAATTATTATATGAAAAATTTGAAGCATTAATTTCACTTATGATACTAGGATATTTGAATATATGCATTACAATAGCGGTAATTATGAACTGTAGCATCGAATGGCTTATTAAAAAAATCAAAACTAAAAGAACAATGAAAAATAAAATATTTTAAAAAGGAGTGATAAAAATGTTTATGAAAATATTTACCGTGTTAATTATTAGTTTCAATAACATTTTTACTATTCCCCAAAATATTAACAACGACAAAATAACAACACAACTAGTTAGAAATAAAAGAGAAGATAATAAAATTTATGATTTTGAAATCAAAAATTTACAAAAAGTGAAATTTTATTTCTCACCAAGCAAAAATTACCTTACACAAGTTCAAATAAATAAAATAGATAATAACAATCTAAATGAAAAATTACCAGAATTAAGATATTTAAACAACCTTAGTTTCAAATTTACACAAGAATTACAAAATAATCAGAGTAAACAAAATAAGATTAGACAACTAATAACTACACACGGACAAGAAATAACAGAGATAAATGGGTCCAAATTCTGAGTAATTAATAAAAAAATAACAATCAAAGCACAAGGCACAAATTTAACTAATTTCAAAGAATCAGTTATTAATAACATATGAGATTACACATTAAATAGTACAAATGATTTTGAAATTGAAACTAAAAAAGAAAGTACCGATATTGAATTACCGACAACAACAACTAATTTTGATGGCAACCATAAATACAGTGATATTATTGATAATCTTGACTATTTAATGATTCATCGTGGTGATTTTGACAAATTTAATTATTCTTATCTTTATTGAACACCAGTATTTAATTTCATTGACACCTTAGAAAAAGGTTACTATAAAGAATTCACCATTAAAAATCACGGCTTTAAAAACGAAAGTTATTTTTATCACAAAACATCGACAGATTTAAACAATATTAATGAAAATATCCTTAAAATCAAGGCATTTAACAAAACCCTAATTGCCGGAAACAATTATTTACAATTATTACACGGTGAAAAGGAAATCTGAAAATATGATACTGCAAATGCTAACGATTATTATCTAATTAAGTATCTTTTTGGAACCTTAAATTATCTTAATGTTAAATTTAGTTTTTTGAGATACGACTCTGAATTAAAAAATGACATTTACCTTTATTTTAAAAACAACATTCCTAGTATTAACAGTAATAATTATAAAAATACTTTTGATGAAATTTACGAAATTCTTGGGAATTTCTTTGCCAGTTTATTTTATGCTACTTTTGATATGGACGAGAAAACTTATACCGAAATTGATTTTAAAGGTCTAGAAAACTATAATAAGGATTATTTTATTCAAATCGGTTTCTTTTATCGCTCATTAATTACCTTTTATCCTAAAAAATATTTAATCAATGTTACTGGTAATTTGGAATTATTACTAAGAAGTTATTTCTTTACTTTTGATAAAAAAACGCACCAAGAGAATTATAATGCCTTTAAAAATAAAAATAGTATCTACCAAATTGACTTCAATGTGCTTAAATCTTACGATAATAAACTTATTACCATACTATCTGAACCAATAAATAGCAAAATTAATTATCTCAATACCGACATTGATATTCGTTATGGTATTAACATTTTTACCTTAACATTTCCACTTTATCATAAAGGAAACAACTCTAACTACAGTTTTAAAATCTACGACTTTAATGTCTTAAATTCTACAGCCTTTATCCCTGACGGTTCAACCAACTCAGAATGAGACGACTTAATTCCGCCACCAAATTGCAAATATTCAGGGCGATGAATACCCACATTTAATGATATTGGATGTGCCATTCAAAATGCTGGTATCAAAATGCTAAACTGAATGCTTACAGCTTCACAAATCATTACCATTTTACGACCATTAGCAATTATTGCGAAAGCAACAGTTAACTTTTCAACCGCCATTTTTCCAGTTTTTAAAACAGTGCCAGCCTTTTACTATACCTTTCAATTTTTAATCGGTTTTGCCATTTTTCTAATGATTTTAAGAATTTTTGTATAATATATATATATATATATATATATTGAAAAAATAAAGGAGTTAAATTTATGAAATTTTTAAATATAACCGCTGTTTTAGGACTAATAACATTACCAATAGTTGGTTGTTCTAAAACAGCAAATGAACCAGTAGAACAAAAAAATGAAGATAACAACAAAAAAGATAAAACTTATAATTTTGAAATTAAAAATTTACAAAAAGTGAAATTTCATTTCTCACCAAGCAAAAATTACCTTACACAAGTTCAAATAAATAAAATAGATAATAACAATCTAAATGAAAAATTACCAGAATTAAGATATTTAAACAACCTTAGTTTCAAATTTACACAAGAATTACAAAATAATCAGAGTAAACAAAATAAGATTAGACAACTAATAACTACACACGGACAAGAAATAACAGAGATAAATGGGTCCAAATTCTGAGTAATTAATAAAAAAATAACAATCAAAGCACAAGGCACAAATTTAACTAATTTCAAAGAATCAGTTATTAATAACATATGAGATTACACATTAAATAGTACAAATGATTTTGAAATTGAAAATCAGTAGAGACTGTACAATTAACTGTGTCTCTAAGTAATTAACTTAAATTCACTCTGTCCTCAAATTTTATCTACTATTTTGATAATATTATTTTCTAGATGAAGCACAAATATTAGATAAATATAAAGATGAAAGTGAATTTTATAGTTTGGTAGGTGCAAAATGTTATAGTTATGTACCAAGTCTTATATAAAATGTAAAGATTTCTTTACAAGAAAGATGGTTTTTCATTATGACAATACCCTTAAATAACTAAACAACTTTTTCATTTTTTCTATTTTAACAAAATAAGAAACCAGTAATTTTAATTACTGGTTTGAATATTTTTCTTGTTTCTACAAAAGATTAAACTTATTCTTATTGTACTGTACTTGTTCCAATTAAAGTGATTAAACCTAAAATGTTTAATATTTTTTTCGTTTTTTAATTATCTTTTGTAGATAAAATAGAAATATCATATATTTTTTCTTTTTCGTCACTACTACTAAATTCTATATTTTTGTCTTTCATATCATAATATTACACAAGTTCAAATAAATAAAATAGATAATAACAATCTAAATGAAAAATTACCAGAATTAAGAAATTTAGAAAACCTTAGTTTCTTATTTACACAAAAATTACAAAATAATCAGAGCAAACAAGATAAGATTAGACAACTAATAAATACAGACGGCCAAGAAACCGCCATGCGAAATACATGAGTAATTAATAAAAAAATAACAATTAAAGCACAAGGTACAAATTTAGATGACTGCAAATATGATAGTTTAGGAAATATTAGTCCTGTTTATGATGATAATAAAATAGATTACATATTAAGAAGTACAAATGATTTTGAAATTGAAATTGAAAATCATCCGTAATAACTAAATTTAAAAACCGTTAAAATCATCCCCTTAAAAGGTGGTTTTCTATGATGACAATACTCTTAAACAACTAAGCAACTTTTCATTTTTTATATTTTAATAAAATAAGGAACCAGTAATTAATTAAAATTACTGGTTTGAATATTTTTCTTATTTTATCACAAGAAATTTAAACTTGTTGTGCTTGTTTCAATTAAAGTTATTGTTCTAAATAGCTAATATCGTTTTTATAAAACCTTATACTATAGTAGTAACTGTATTTGTTCTTACTGACCCTTCTCTTTCTGATGAGAAAAATGCTTTCCCATTAAATGTTATGTTATCATTGTTTTTATCTACAGTAATTTCATCTGGTAATAAGCTATATTTTTTTAATATTTGCATTGCTTCTTTAATTGATAATATAATTATTTGTTCTTCATTATTATCATCAATTATTTTAGCAGTAATTGTTCCTCTAATTTTTTGTTTTAAATTTAATATAACTTTAGATGTAATTATTCTTACTGGATAAGTAATTTTTAATTTTTCATTGGGATTAAGTTCAAATTTATCAGCGGGTTCCTTAAAAATACTTAAAATCATTTCTTTTTCTTGTTTATTTGTGTTTGATAAATCAAATTCATTTGATAATACATTAATGATTTCAGAATTTTTATTATTTATATTTGTAAAATCTGTTAATTTTATTTCATCATCAGAATTTATGTTTCAACCATTTAATTTATTTTCTTGTTTTGTTTTAGTTAATCCTGTTGTAATTTGGAATACTAATTTTGATTTCGAATTATATTCACAAGCGGGTACATTAAATGATCTTATATTTGGAGTTTTATTGATGATTTCTCTATCAGAACATACATTTTTAGGAACATTAGATCATAAAAATGAATTTTCTTTTCTTGTAACTTCAACATTTGAAAAAGTTAAATTATTAGTATCAATATTTTTTTTTAATTTTGTCGAAAACTCTTGATAAAATAAAAAAAATCATCAACTTGATAATTTTAAAAGGCTTTTATGTAAAATTACTATTTTTACTTTAACTTTTTTTATACATTAAAATATAATACCGCTGTTTGTTGATTTGGAGTTAAACCCTTATGTTGGTATTTTCATTTTCAGAGATTTAAATAATTTTGAATATTAGTAAAACCTAAACCATGATAATGAATTAAGGCTTCTTTAAGACTAGATTGTAATTTACTGATTTTATTTAAGTTACGATAACTAGCTTCAGGATTAATTGTTGTTTTAGTTACACATAAAGTAGAATTTGTTTGTTTTGCTACTAAAAAATATAATTTTTGCATATCGGAAGTAATAATTGAATTTTCGTTAATTAATTCTTTGTTCATATTTTCAATAACTCATTGTTTTTGTAAACGTTTGGTGTTTGTGGATTTAACATAAATATTGTTATTATTATCAATTGCCATTTGAATACAGCATTTAGTATTAGTTGCGAATGGGTCAAGGTGAATTCTTCGTGGATCAGTTTTATATTTGAAATTTCCTTTATGGATTTCTTTAATAAATGTTTCATCGATTTGGATTTTACCAGATAATTTTTTAAATTTTAATTGGGTATTTTCTAATTGTTTTGATTTCATTAATTTTTGACGATTATATCAAGCAGTTTTTAATGTAGTTTTAATAAAACGAGAAATTGTTTTACTAGATTGCCCCAGCAATGAAATTTGAATCAATAAATTTCATTGTTCATAATTTAAATGACTTCAATAAATAAAATGATTACGAAAAGCGTCAAAACTTGCACGGCAATTTTTACATAAATATTTTTGTTTTCCTTCTGAATTATGTCCATTTTTAACGCAATGGTAAGATTCACATTTAGGGCATTTAATACCTTGCGCTCTAAATTTTTGATCAATTTCATTTAAACGTTTTTGTTTTTTTATTAATTCTGCTTGTTGTTTGACTTTTTCATAAAATTCTAAAAATTGATCATCTGTTAAAGTATTTACTAGTTCTTGAATTATTTTTTCCATAATTATTATCCACCTCTATCATATTAAAATATACCTAAAATTAAGTATATTCAATAAATATCAAGAGTTTTCGACAAAATTAAAAATATTTTTTATTTCTTTAAACTTTAAATTAGGATTTTCATCTCGAAATTTAAAAAATGATGCTTTTTTAATTAATTCATTTAAATTAATAATTTTACTTTGTTCATTATCAATTGAATAATGTATTTCTAATTTATTATCATTATTTAAATTATTTTTTTCTTTTACTACAGCTGAATTATTTGTTTTGCTAATAATCTCTAATTGCGAAATATCTAAATCAGGATTTAAATAATTTAATTCATTTAAAATTGTATTATCAGAGTTATTATTAATTTGTCTTAAATCAGAATTATTAATTTGTTCTAAATTGTAATAGTTAGTATCATATTCATAAACATTATGATCATGTGAACCAACATATAATTTGTTGTTTAAAACCACACCAGAAGATATAACTTCTCCATTTGTTTTAATAACAATTTTTTGTTGCCCTGTAGCAGGATTATATTCATAAACATTATTATCTGATGAACCAAAATATAGGTTAGTATTAAATACTACACCAGAAGTTCTTATAAGACTATTTGCTGTAATAACAACTTTTTGTTGTCGTGTTACTGGATCATATTCATAAACATTGTGATCGAATGAACCAAAATATAGTTTAGTATTAAATACTACACCAGAAGTTTGAACTTTCCCTTTTGTTCTAATGATAGTTTTTTGTTGTTCTGTTACTGGATCATATTCATAAACATTTTTATCTCATGAGCCAAAATATAAATTATTATTTAAAATAATTCCTTTAGAAAGAATTTCTCCATTTGTTTTAATAACAGTTTTTTGTTGTTCTGTTACTGGATCATATTCATACACATTTTTATCTGATGAACCAAAATATAGTTTATTATTAAATACTACACCAGAAGAATCAATTCATCCATTTGTTTTAATAACAGTTTTTTGTTGTCCTGTAGCAGGATTATATTCATACACATTTTTATCTGATGAACCAAAATATAGTTTATTATTAAATACTACACCAGAAGTTCTTATAAGACTATTTGCTGTAATAACAGTTTTTTGTTGATTTGTAGCTGGATCATACTCATAAACATTATGATCATCAGAACCAAAATATAATTTATTGTTGAAAACCACACCAGAAGATCAAACTTCTCCTTCTGTTCTAATAACAATTTTTTGTTGTTCTGTAGCAGGATCATACTCATAAACATTATGATCTTGTGAACCAAAATATACTTTATTGTTTAAAACAACACCAGAAGATTCAATTTTTTCTTTTGTTGTAATAACAATTTTTGCTCTATTTATATTTTCATTGTTTCTTCGTTTTTGTCTTTTATTATTAATATTTTCTAATTTTGCTTTTTTATAAGGACTATTAGCAACAATTCCTGCTATTCCACTACTTGCTATTGTTATTGTTCCTAAAATTTCTAGTAATTTTTTCATTTATTAAATCCTTTTTGTGAATTTTTGCTAATTAATAAAATTTATCAAATAATCAACATCCCTCCTTAAATTTATAAAATTTAATTAATACAAGTTAATTATAAATCATCAAATAAGAATTTTTATTAATTTTTTTTTTTAATTTTGTCGAAAACTCTTGATATTTATTGAATATACTTAATTTTAGGTATATTTTAATATGATAGAGGTGGATAATAATTATGGAAAAAATAATTCAAGAACTAGTAAATACTTTAACAGATGATCAATTTTTAGAATTTTATGAAAAAATCAAACAACAAGCAGAATTAATAAAAAAACAAAAACGTTTAAATGAAATTGATCAAAAATTTAGAGCGCACGGTATTAAATGCCCTAAATGTGAATCTTACCATTGCGTTAAAAATGGACATAATTCAGAAGGAAAACAAAAATATTTATGTAAAAATTGTCGTGCAAGTTTTGACGCTTTTCGTAATCATTTTATTTATTGAAGTCATTTAAATTATGAACAATGAAATTTATTGATTCAAATTTCATTGCTGGGACAATCTAGTAAAACAATTTCTCGTTTTATTAAAACTACATTAAAAACTGCTTGATATAATCGTCAAAAATTAATGAAATCAAAACAATTAGAAAATACCCAATTAAAATTTAAAAAATTATCTGGTAAAATCCAAATCGATGAAACATTCATTAAAGAAATCCATAAAGGAAATTTCAAATATAAAACTGATCCACGAAGAATTCACCTTGACCCATTCGCAACTAATACTAAATGCTGTATTCAAATGGCAATTGATAATAATAACAATATTTATGTTAAATCCACAAACACCAAACGTTTACAAAAACAATGAGTTATTGAAAATATGAACAAAGAATTAATTAACGAAAATTCAATTATTACTTCTGATATGCAAAAATTATATTTTTTAGTAGCAAAACAAACAAATTCTACTTTATGTGTAACTAAAACAACAATTAATCCTGAAGCTAGTTATCGTAACTTAAATAAAATCAGTAAATTACAATCTAGTCTTAAAGAAGCCTTAATTCATTGCGTTAAAAATGGACATAATTCAGAAGGAAAACAAAAATATTTATGTAAAAATTGCCGTGCAAGTTTTGACGCTTTTCGTAATCATTTTATTTATTGAAGTCATTTAAATTATGAACAATGAAATTTATTGATTCAAATTTCATTGCTGGGGCAATCTAGTAAAACAATTTCTCGTTTTATTAAAACTACATTAAAAACTGCTTGATATAATCGTCAAAAATTAATGAAATCAAAACAATTAGAAAATACCCAATTAAAATTTAAAAAATTATCTGATAAAATCCAAATCGATGAAACATTTATTAAAGAAATCCACAAAGGAAATTTCAAATATAAAACTGATCCACGAAGAATTCACCTTGACCCATTCGCAACTAATACTAAATGCTGTATTCAAATGGCAATTGATAATAATAACAATATTTATGTTAAATCCACAAACACCAAACGTTTACAAAAACAATGAGTTATTGAAAATATGAACAAAGAATTAATTAACGAAAATTCAATTATTACTTCTGATATGCAAAAATTATATTTTTTAGTAGCAAAACAAACAAATTCTACTTTATGTGTAACTAAAACAACAATTAATCCTGAAGCTAGTTATCGTAACTTAAATAAAATCAGTAAATTACAATCTAGTCTTAAAGAAGCCTTAATTCATTATCATGGTTTAGGTTTTACTAATATTCAAAATTATTTAAATCTCTGAAAATGAAAATACCAACATAAGGGTTTAACTCCAAACCAACAAACAGCGGTATTATATTTTAATATATAAAAAAGTTAAAGTAAAAATAGTAATTTTACATAAAAGCCTTTTAAAATTATCAAGTTGATGATTTTTTTTATTTTATCAAGAGTTTTCGACAAAATTAAAAAAAAATTTTTATTAATAAAAATTCACGAAAGGAATTTAATTAATATGAAAAAATTACTTAGTTTATTAAGCACAACAACAATAGCGAGCGGTGGAATGACAGGTATTGTTGGAAATACTCCGGCTCCAGCAAAAAACGAAATTAATTATTTACAGACAAATAATTTAGAAAATTTACCAAAATTAAAAAGAGTTAAAAAAGATAAAAGAGAACAACAAATTTACCAACAAATAAAAGTTGTCATTTCAGCAAAGGGTGAAATTCATGGTGGTGGAATTGATTTAAACAATAAAGTATATTTTGGTTCAGTAGACCATAATGTTTATGAGTATGATCCAACAACAAATCAACAAAAAATTGTCATTACAACAAAGGGCGCGGTTCCTGCTAGAGGAATTACATTAAATAATAAATTATATTTTGGTTCAGTAGACCATAATGTTTATGAGTATGATTCAACAACAAATCAACAAAAAATTGTCATTACAACAAAGGGCGCGGTTCCTGCTAGAGGAATTACATTAAATAATAAATTATATTTTGGTTCAGTAGACCATAATGTTTATGAGTATGAATGATCCCGCTACAGAACAACAAAAAATTGTTATTAGAACAGAAGGAGAAGTTTGATCTTCTGGTGTAGTTTTCAAAAATAAATTAGACTTCTTGCAAAATTAATATGATAATTATAATTTTTAAATTTAAAATAAATATAAAAGTGTTATTAAAATAATTTTTAGATTATTTTTACAAATATTTTGTCATTAAAACATAATAAAAATTATTATTTACAATAAAAAAAGACTGAAATTTTAAATTATCAAATATATTTAAACTAATAGTTGTAAATTATAAATTGAAGCTATTAAATTAAATCTTAAAGCAAATCTTTTTCTACGATTTCGATATTTTTCACTAATAATTTTAAATTTTTTAAGTATAGCAAAAACATTTTCAATAACAATTCTCATTTTTGAAATTCGCTCATTATTTTGCTTTTCTTCTTTATTTAAAGGGTTTTTCTTTGATTTTCTTTTAGGAATTAAAACATTATGATTAATTTTTTGTATGCCTTGATAACCTAAATCCACTAAAACAGTTGTTTCTGGTAAAAATTTAATTTTTGAATCTTTTAAAATTTTAAAGTCATGGTTTTTACCATAAGAAAAATCAGAACTAATAATTTTTTTACTATCTTTTTCAATTATAACTTGTGTTTTTATTGTGTGTTTTTTCTTTTTTCCTGAGTAGTGCTGTTTTTGTCTTTTTTTGGGCGTTGGATTTGGCTTTCAGTTACATCAATTATAACAGTCTTATCTTTGAAATAATCTTTTAATAGTGATTTTTGACCAGTAAGTTGTTGAAAATTAGGGTGTTTTATTAAAGTGTCTTCAATTCATTTGATATTTCTATAACAACTACTTTCACTAATATCATAACTTTTTGCAATATGAAAATAAGTTCTATATTCTCTTCAATATTCTAAAGTCATTAAAATACGATTTTCTAATGATAATTTATTGGTTCTTCCGCGACGAAATCTCTTTTTTAATTCTTCTATTTTTAAAATTTCTAGCATTTTATTAAAAGTAGTATGTTTAATACCAGTTAATCTTAAAAAATTTTTATCACTTATTTGATTATTTTTTTTAAATTTCATTTAAATTCCACCTTTTTATTAAAAACAACAATTCAATTATATTTTAAATTAATTTTGCAAGAAGTCTAATGTACAATTTTTTACGACGACTATAAGAAAAATAATTTTAATTTACGCATGTACGAAACTTACCAATTAGAAAACAGCAAAGTAAAAATTATGCGTGAAATTTATGAACTAAGCACCAAAAAAATTGTTGACAATAATGGCACTTCCAAATTAGAACAAACAATAATAAAAGTTAATGATTTTGAAAAACAACGCAATAATGAAAAATTAAATATTAACCAAGTTTTAGAAATTAATTACATACCAATTGCAATTTTTTCTAATTTACCAAGTGAGCGTGCTGACATCGCTGGTGTTGAAGATAAATTGAAAGCTTTAGATATTTTTTATGAACAAAGCATTCTAGATGCGATTTTAAACGCCACAAGATTTCTTATTAATACAAATTCACTTGTTGGTAATGTTCAAAAAAATGTAAATAAGATTATTGATGATTTTATTAAAAATCATGTTTTAGTCATGAATTATGATCAAGCACAAAATCCAATACCCTTTTCTACTATTAATGGTCAATTTAGAGGAAAAGAATTAACTTATTTATATGATTGAAATGTGACCGAGATTAATAAACGGATTGGAATGCATGTACCTGCAATTCATAAAGGGGCTCAACAAACTCGTCAAGAAAGTTCTGCGGTTAATATTCAAACTAACAATATGCTCGAGCAAAAATTATTATTACGAGAAGAAGCCCATGCAAACTTTATTTACTTACTACTTAAATTTGACCGCGACTTGAATGGTAACAGTTTTATTTCAAAAGAACTTGAAAAAATGACAATCAAAGTCAATTTGAATGTAACGACCACAATTGGTAAAGAAATTAATAATATTGATATGAAAGGACAAGAAAATGGCGGATTGGAAGACTAAACCAAGTCAAGAAAATGAAACAAAATATCGTGATTATGCAATTGATAATACTCCACTGGACTTTGCAAATTACACCGAACAATCAGACCCTGACTTGCATACAATAGACTTCTTGCAAAATTAATATGATAATTATAATTTTTAAATTTAAAATAAATATAAAAGTGTTATTAAAATAATTTTTAGATTATTTTTACAAATATTTTGTCATTAAAACATAATAAAAATTATTATTTACAATAAAAAAAGACTGAAATTTTAAATTATCAAATATATTTAAACTAATAGTTGTAAATTATAAATTGAAGCTATTAAATTAAATCTTAAAGCAAATCTTTTTCTACGATTTCGATATTTTTCACTAATAATTTTAAATTTTTTAAGTATAGCAAAAACATTTTCAATAACAATTCTCATTTTTGAAATTCGCTCATTATTTTGCTTTTCTTCTTTATTTAAAGGGTTTTTCTTTGATTTTCTTTTAGGAATTAAAACATTATGATTAATTTTTTGTATGCCTTGATAACCTAAATCCACTAAAACAGTTGTTTCTGGTAAAAATTTAATTTTTGAATCTTTTAAAATTTTAAAGTCATGGTTTTTACCATAAGAAAAATCAGAACTAATAATTTTTTTACTATCTTTTTCAATTATAACTTGTGTTTTTATTGTGTGTTTTTTCTTTTTTCCTGAGTAGTGCTGTTTTTGTCTTTTTTTGGGCGTTGGATTTGGCTTTCAGTTACATCAATTATAACAGTCTTATCTTTGAAATAATCTTTTAATAGTGATTTTTGACCAGTAAGTTGTTGAAAATTAGGGTGTTTTATTAAAGTGTCTTCAATTCATTTGATATTTCTATAACAACTACTTTCACTAATATCATAACTTTTTTTTAATTTTGTCGAAAACTCTTGATATTTATTAGACTTCTTGCAAAATTAATATGATAATTATAATTTTTAAATTTAAAATAAATATAAAAGTGTTATTAAAATAATTTTTAGATTATTTTTACAAATATTTTGTCATTAAAACATAATAAAAATTATTATTTACAATAAAAAAAGACTGAAATTTTAAATTATCAAATATATTTAAACTAATAGTTGTAAATTATAAATTGAAGCTATTAAATTAAATCTTAAAGCAAATCTTTTTCTACGATTTCGATATTTTTCACTAATAATTTTAAATTTTTTAAGTATAGCAAAAACATTTTCAATAACAATTCTCATTTTTGAAATTCGCTCATTATTTTGCTTTTCTTCTTTATTTAAAGGGTTTTTCTTTGATTTTCTTTTAGGAATTAAAACATTATGATTAATTTTTTGTATGCCTTGATAACCTAAATCCACTAAAACAGTTGTTTCTGGTAAAAATTTAATTTTTGAATCTTTTAAAATTTTAAAGTCATGGTTTTTACCATAAGAAAAATCAGAACTAATAATTTTTTTACTATCTTTTTCAATTATAACTTGTGTTTTTATTGTGTGTTTTTTCTTTTTTCCTGAGTAGTGCTGTTTTTGTCTTTTTTTGGGCGTTGGATTTGGCTTTCAGTTACATCAATTATAACAGTCTTATCTTTGAAATAATCTTTTAATAGTGATTTTTGACCAGTAAGTTGTTGAAAATTAGGGTGTTTTATTAAAGTGTCTTCAATTCATTTGATATTTCTATAACAACTACTTTCACTAATATCATAACTTTTTGCAATATGAAAATAAGTTCTATATTCTCTTCAATATTCTAAAGTCATTAAAATACGATTTTCTAATGATAATTTATTGGTTCTTCCGCGACGAAATCTCTTTTTTAATTCTTCTATTTTTAAAATTTCTAGCATTTTATTAAAAGTAGTATGTTTAATACCAGTTAATCTTAAAAAATTTTTATCACTTATTTGATTATTTTTTTTAAATTTCATTTAAATTCCACCTTTTTATTAAAAACAACAATTCAATTATATTTTAAATTAATTTTGCAAGAAGTCTATTATTGTTTAAAACAAGGTTATAAAGTAGTTCATTTTGCAACAAGAACAATTATTACAATTTTTGGTGATGTTACTTTTAAACGACGCCGATATAAATATTGAAATCAAAAATCAGGTAAATTTGAATATGTATGTTTGTTAGATAAAGAAATCGGTTTATTGCTCAAACAACGCATTTATTTTGATGTCCAATTTAAAGTTTTAAATCTTTTGGGTGATGGTAAACGCTATCGCGATGTTTTAGATGCTCTAAATCATTGTTATATTTCAAAAGCTAGTATTTCAAATATTTTAAATAAATACGATATTGCTGAATATTTTCAACTAGCAGAACAAGAAACTAAAACCAAAATTGATGTTAAAAATAAGGATTTATATATTCAACTAGATGAGACATTTTTAGCGACATTAGATAAGAAAGTTAAACAAGACCAAAGAATTCGTTTAGTTACTTTTCATACCGGACATAAGACATAAAGAAAAAAATTATAAAAATGCTCGTAGAGCGTTAGAAAACAAACGAGGTCATTTTCTAATGTTAAAAGTTGGTAAACGAATAAACACGATGGATTATCGTGATTTATTAATTAGAGAATTACAAAAACATTATGTGAATATTAATTATGATAAAATAATTGTTTGCGGTGATGGTGATGCTTGAATTAGAGAAATTGCCAATAGTTTTGGTAATGTTAGATATATTTTAGATGGTTATCATGCTATTAAAAAATTAAAACAAACGGCATTTAATATTGTTTTTGAAAATCGTAAAGTAGCACTAAATAGTTGAATTGAATTATATAAAAAAATGGAAATCATCAAGAATTGGTAAAAAACATTCGTAATGTTGCTAAAAATGAGTTAAATAAAGATATTAAAACAAATTTAAGGAAGGCGAGTAATTATTTCAGTAATAACAAGCATGGTATTCATAACCAAAATTTAGAATGAAATATCGGTTGTATGGAATGGCAACCCTTTTTAGGACACTTTTTATGTAGACTGGTATTTTCTAAATTCAACGGGAGTTAAATAATTTAAACTGCCATGAATTCGAATATTGTTATATCAATTAACAAAATCAAATAGTTCGCATTTTAATTGTGTTAAGTTTGCAAATTTTTTACCGTTAATAAATTCAGTTTTAAAGGTTTTGTAAGTTGCTTCAGCAACAGCATTATCATATGGGCATCCTTTGGTACTTAATGATCTTTGAATTTTAAAGGTTATTAAAATTTCATCAATGATTTTATTTTTGAATTCATTACCACGATCAGTATGAAATAAAGTTATTTTATTTAATGGTCGTGTTATCTTGTGAAAAGCTTGTTGAACTAGTTCAGCAGTTTTATTTGGTCTAGCACTATAGCCAATTACTTCGCGATTAAACAAGTCAATTAATAAACAAATATAATGTCATTTAGTACCAACTTGAACATATGTTAAATCACTAACAACAACTTCATTGGGTTTTTGGTCATTAAATTAACGATTTAAAACATTATTAATTTGGTCATTATTAACTGTTTTTTCATGATTACGATATTTTAATTTGGTGTATTTAGAAACCAAATTATTTTTGATCATAATGAATCGGATTTTTCGTCGTGATAAGATGATATTTTTTCTTATTAAAACAGCTTTAATTTTACGAGCACCATAAATCTTACGACTTTTATTAAATGCACTTTTAATTTTGTCGAAAACTCTTGATAAAATAAAAAAAATCATCAACTTGATAATTTTAAAAGGCTTTTATGTAAAATTACTATTTTTACTTTAACTTTTTTATACATTAAAATATAATATCGCTGTTTGTTGGTTTGGAGTTAAACCCTTATGTTGGTATTTTCATTTTCAGAGATTTAAATAATTTTGAATATTAGTAAAACCTAAACCATGATAATGAATTAAGGCTTCTTTAAGACTAGATTGTAATTTACTGATTTTATTTAAGTTACGATAACTAGCTTCAGGATTAATTGTTGTTTTAGTTACACATAAAGTAGAATTTGTTTGTTTTGCTACTAAAAAATATAATTTTTGCATATCAGAAGTAATAATTGAATTTTCGTTAATTAATTCTTTGTTCATATTTTCAATAACTCATTGTTTTTGTAAACGTTTGGTGTTTGTGGATTTAACATAAATATTGTTATTATTATCAATTGCCATTTGAATACAGCATTTAGTATTAGTTGCGAATGGGTCAAGGTGAATTCTTCGTGGATCAGTTTTATATTTGAAATTTCCTTTATGAATTTCTTTAATAAATGTTTCATCGATTTGGATTTTACCAGATAATTTTTTAAATTTTAATTGGGTATTTTCTAATTGTTTTGATTTCATTAATTTTTGACGATTATATCAAGCAGTTTTTAATGTAGTTTTAATAAAACGAGAAATTGTTTTACTAGATTGCCCCAGCAATGAAATTTGAATCAATAAATTTCATTGTTCATAATTTAAATGACTTCAATAAATAAAATGATTACGAAAAGCGTCAAAACTTGCACGGCAATTTTTACATAAATATTTTTGTTTTCCTTCTGAATTATGTCCATTTTTAACGCAATGGTAAGATTCACATTTAGGGCATTTAATACCTTGCGCTCTAAATTTTTGATCAATTTCATTTAAACGTTTTTGTTTTTTTATTAATTCTGCTTGTTGTTTGACTTTTTCATAAAATTCTAAAAATTGATCATCTGTTAAAGTATTTACTAGTTCTTGAATTATTTTTTCCATAATTATTATCCACCTCTATCATATTAAAAATATACCTAAAATTAAGTATATTCAATAAATATCAAGAGTTTTCGACAAAATTAAAAGAGTTTTCGACAAAATTAAAAGAGTTTTCGACAAAATTAAAACAATAATATGATAAAATCATAAAGAATAAAAATGACAATAACAAGAAGGGAAGGGTTAGTTTAGTAATTAAATAATATAATTAGCTGATTGTTTTACTTCTTCAAAGCAATACCTAAGAAAACTAAACGCGACCGATTACAGCAAAACCCTTGAATATTTTCATAAAATAGGTTAATATTTAATAGGAATACGACTATTACAAGTTTTTAAAATACCTTCTGTTTTATTAATTGGTTTTAGTTAAGTTTATAATTATTGGAGGATTTATTAAATGGCAATTACAGCTGAGGATAAAAAACAAATTATTGCTAAATTTGGTAGAAAAGAGAAAGATACGGGTTCAGCAGAAGTACAAATAGCACTTTTAACAGCGGATATTACTAATTTAACAGCACATTTAAAAGTACATCGTAAAGATGTTGTCACTGAACGAAGTTTAGTAAGAAAAGTATCACAAAGACGAAATATGTTAGATTACTTAAAAGATCATGATATTAATCGTTATCGTAAAGTAATTGAACAATTAAAACTAAGAAAATAATAAATTGAAATTATTAAGAAAGAGAATTAGATGCTGATTCTTTTTCTTTTTATAAGATATTTTATTAAGGGTTGATATGATGAAAAAAACAAAATATTCAAAATGACAATTATATTGACAATTGTTTTATGTTTTTTTAAAAATATCTTTTTTGATTTTGGTGGCGGTAATGCCGTAATTCCTTTAATTAAAAATGAAGTTGTAGTTAAGAAGCGGTGAATAACTGAGGATGAATTTAATCATTTATTAATCTTAGCAAATACTATTCCTGGGCCGAGCATTTTTCAAGTATCAGCTTCTGTTGGTTTTGTTATAAATAGCTGGTATTATTGGAGCACTATTAGCATCGTTTGTTGCATATTTGCCTAATATGATTGCTTTTATTTTTCTTGCAACTTTACTATTTAAATATATTGATATTAAATATTTATATTAGACTTGGTACATAACTATAACTAGCTTAATTCAAAATTATATATTCCTGAAATTAAGTTAAATCGTAATCCAAATCTTCTAATCTTATTGCGATAACGATAAACTAGTATTTTAAATCTTTTTAATCTAGCAAAAACATGTTCAATGACAATTCTAACTTTACTTAAAAAGCTATTAGACTTCTTGCAAAATTAATTTAAAATATAATTGAATTGTTGTTTTTAATAAAAAGGTGGAATTTAAATGAAATTTAAAAAAAATAATCAAATAAGTGATAAAAATTTTTTAAGATTAACTGGTATTAAACATACTACTTTTAATAAAATGCTAGAAATTTTAAAAATAGAAGAATTAAAAAAGAGATTTCGTCGCGGAAGAACCAATAAATTATCATTAGAAAATCGTATTTTAATGACTTTAGAATATTGAAGAGAATATAGAACTTATTTTCATATTGCAAAAAGTTATGATATTAGTGAAAGTAGTTGTTATAGAAATATCAAATGAATTGAAGACACTTTAATAAAACACCCTAATTTTCAACAACTTACTGGTCAAAAATCACTATTAAAAGATTATTTCAAAGATAAGACTGTTATAATTGATGTAACTGAAAGCCAAATCCAACGCCCAAAAAAAGACAAAAACAGCACTACTCAGGAAAAAAGAAAAAACACACAATAAAAACACAAGTTATAATTGAAAAAGATAGTAAAAAAATTATTAGTTCTGATTTTTCTTATGGTAAAAACCATGACTTTAAAATTTTAAAAGATTCAAAAATTAAATTTTTACCAGAAACAACTGTTTTAGTGGATTTAGGTTATCAAGGCATACAAAAAATTAATCATAATGTTTTAATTCCTAAAAGAAAATCAAAGAAAAACCCTTTAAATAAAGAAGAAAAGCAAAATAATGAGCGAATTTCAAAAATGAGAATTGTTATTGAAAATGTTTTTGCTATACTTAAAAAATTTAAAATTATTAGTGAAAAATATCGAAATCGTAGAAAAAGATTTGCTTTAAGATTTAATTTAATAGCTTCAATTTATAATTTACAACTATTAGTTTAAATATATTTGATAATTTAAAATTTCAGTCTTTTTTTATTGTAAATAATAATTTTTATTATGTTTTAATGACAAAATATTTGTAAAAATAATCTAAAAATTATTTTAATAACACTTTTATATTTATTTTAAATTTAAAAATTATAATTATCATATTAATTTTGCAAGAAGTCTATTGAATATACTTAATTTTAGGTATATTTTTAATATGATAGAGGTGGATAATAATTATGGAAAAAATAATTCAAGAACTAGTAAATACTTTAACAGATGATCAATTTTTAGAATTTTATGAAAAAGTTAAACAACAAGCAGAATTAATAAAAAAACAAAAACGGTTAAATGAAATTGATCAAAAATTTAGAGCGCAAGGTATTAAATGCCCTAAATGTGGAGCTTACCATTGCGTTAAAAATGGACATAATTCAGAAGGAAAACAAAAATATTTATGTAAAAATTGCCGTGCAAGTTTTGACGCTTTTCGTAATCATTTTATTTATTAGACTTCTTGCAAAATTAATATGATAATTATAATTTTTAAATTTAAAATAAATATAAAAGTGTTATTAAAATAATTTTTAGATTATTTTTACAAATATTTTGTCATTAAAACATAATAAAAATTATTATTTACAATAAAAAAAGACTGAAATTTTAAATTATCAAATATATTTAAACTAATAGTTGTAAATTATAAATTGAAGCTATTAAATTAAATCTTAAAGCAAATCTTTTTCTACGATTTCGATATTTTTCACTAATAATTTTAAATTTTTTAAGTATAGCAAAAACATTTTCAATAACAATTCTCATTTTTGAAATTCGCTCATTATTTTGCTTTTCTTCTTTATTTAAAGGGTTTTTCTTTGATTTTCTTTTAGGAATTAAAACATTATGATTAATTTTTTGTATGCCTTGATAACCTAAATCCACTAAAACAGTTGTTTCTGGTAAAAATTTAATTTTTGAATCTTTTAAAATTTTAAAGTCATGGTTTTTACCATAAGAAAAATCAGAACTAATAATTTTTTTACTATCTTTTTCAATTATAACTTGTGTTTTTATTGTGTGTTTTTTCTTTTTTCCTGAGTAGTGCTGTTTTTGTCTTTTTTTGGGCGTTGGATTTGGCTTTCAGTTACATCAATTATAACAGTCTTATCTTTGAAATAATCTTTTAATAGTGATTTTTGACCAGTAAGTTGTTGAAAATTAGGGTGTTTTATTAAAGTGTCTTCAATTCATTTGATATTTCTATAACAACTACTTTCACTAATATCATAACTTTTTGCAATATGAAAATAAGTTCTATATTCTCTTCAATATTCTAAAGTCATTAAAATACGATTTTCTAATGATAATTTATTGGTTCTTCCGCGACGAAATCTCTTTTTTAATTCTTCTATTTTTAAAATTTCTAGCATTTTATTAAAAGTAGTATGTTTAATACCAGTTAATCTTAAAAAATTTTTATCACTTATTTGATTATTTTTTTTAAATTTCATTTAAATTCCACCTTTTTATTAAAAACAACAATTCAATTATATTTTAAATTAATTTTGCAAGAAGTCTAATAAATTATCTTTCTTGATAGTAATTTTAATAAAGTTTAGTTAGCTTATTTTTCTGCTTTATATGATAAATGTTTTTTTAGAATTAGTATTCAATATCCTGAAAAAATGATAGAAATTATTTTTAATTTTGTCGAAAACTCTTGATATTTTAATAAAACCTTGATTTTAATTTTATTGGATTTTTAATAAATTAATGTTTTTGCAAAAACCTATAATTGATAAGGACTTTTGACTTTATCAATTATTTTCGACAAAATTAAAGGAAATTATTATTTAATGATATATAATTAAATTCCAAAGTAAAGAGACTGTAGATTAATTTTTGAAGAAGAGGGGGGGGACGCTTATAAATTTTATTAATTAGGAAAAATTCACCCAAAGGAAGTTGATTAATATGAAAAAATTATTAGGAATCTTAGGAACAATCACCATAGCAGGAAGTGGAATGACCGGAATTGTCGGGAATGCATCAACTCCAGCAAAAAATGAAATTAATTATCAACAAACAAATAATTTAGAAAATTTAAATAGAGTTAAAAGAGATAATTTAAAAATAATTAATAGCAACAGTGATGAAGTTAATACTGAAATATATTAGACTTCTTGCAAAATTATAATTATCATATTAATTTTGCAAGAAGTCTATTGAAGTCATTTAAATTATGAACAATGAAATTTATTGATTCAAATTTCATTGCTGGGGCAATCTAGTAAAACAATTTCTCGTTTTATTAAAACTACATTAAAAACTGCTTGATATAATCGTCAAAAATTAATGAAATCAAAACAATTAGAAAATACCCAATTAAAATTTAAAAAATTATCTGGTAAAATCCAAATCGATGAAACATTTATTAAAGAAATTCATAAAGGAAATTTCAAATATAAAACTGATCCACGAAGAATTCACCTTGACCCATTCGCAACTAATACTAAATGCTGTATTCAAATGGCAATTGATAATAATAACAATATTTATGTTAAATCCACAAACACCAAACGTTTACAAAAACAATAGACTTCTTGCAAAATTAATATGATAATCATAATGTTTTAATTCCTAAAAGAAAATCAAAGAAAAACCCTTTAAATAAAGAAGAAAAGCAAAATAATGAGCGAATTTCAAAAATGAGAATTGTTATTGAAAATGTTTTTGCTATACTTAAAAAATTTAAAATTATTAGTGAAAAATATCGAAATCGTAGAAAAAGATTTGCTTTAAGATTTAATTTAATAGCTTCAATTTATAATTTACAACTATTAGTTTAAATATATTTGATAATTTAAAATTTCAGTCTTTTTTTATTGTAAATAATAATTTTTATTATGTTTTAATGACAAAATATTTGTAAAAATAATCTAAAAATTATTTTAATAACACTTTTATATTTATTTTAAATTTAAAAATTATAATTATCATATTAATTTTGCAAGAAGTCTATTATATTTTGGTTCAGATGATACTAATGTATATGAATATGATTCAGTAACACAACAACAAAAAATTGTTATTCGTTCAAATTCTTGAGTAAGATCTTCAGGTATAGTTTTCAAAAATAAATTATATTTTGGTTCATCAGGCAACAATGTTTATGAGTATGATCCTGCTAAGGGAGAGCAAAAAATTGCTTTTAAAGCAAATGGTTGGATTGATTCTTCTGGTGTTGTTTCCAACAATAAATTATATATTGGTTCTGGAGATCATAATGTTTATGAATACAGTAATTATGATTTAAATTCTAATTTAGGAGAAATTAGTAATAATTTTGATAATATAATTTTAAGTGAATTAAATTATTTAAATCCTGATTTAGATATTTCACAATTAGAAATTATTAGCAAAACAAATAATTCAGCTATAGTAAAAATAAAAGATAATTTAAATAATGATATTAATGTAAAAATATATTATTTAATTGATAATCAACAAAATAAAATTATTAATTTAAATGAATTAATTAAAAAAGCAATTTTCTTTAAAAATAAAGATGCTAACAAAAATTCTAATTTAAAATTTAAGGAAATAAATTATATTGATACTAATAATTTAAATTTTTCAGATATTGAAATAACAAAAAAAAAAAATTCATTTTCATGATCTAATGTTCCTAAAAATGTATGTTTCGATAGAGAAGTTACTAATAAAACTCCAAATATAAGATCGTTTAATGTACCTGCGTGTGAATATAATTCAAAATCAAAATTAATATTTCAAATTAGAAAAGGAATAATTAAAAATCAAAAAGAAAAGATAAAAAATAGTTGATCTTTAAATATTGATGATGAAAATAAATTAACAGATTTTGTAAATATTAATAATAGAGAAAAAACAATAAGACATAATTTATCACAGGATTTTGATCTTTCAAATTTAAACAAACAAGAAAAAGAAACAATTTTAAGTATTTTTAAGGAATCCGATGATAAATTTGAACTTAATCCCAATGAAAAATTAAAAATTACTTATCCAATAAGAATAATTGAATCTGAAATTATATTAAATTTAAAACAAAAAATTATGGGAACAATTAGTGCCAAAATAATTGATTGGGACTGTACAATTAACTGTGTCTCTAAGTAATTAACTTAAATTCACTCTGTCTTCAAATTTTATCATTAAATGTGAAATTGCACTACCCCAATTTTGAATTGGCATCGTTCATTTCTTAACCATATTTTGAAATGCTAAATAAAATATTTTAAAAACTGATGCGTCATTAGGAAAAATCTTTTTATTCTTAATGACTTTTCTTAATTGACTATTAACAGATTCAATCGCATTAGTTGTGTAAATAATTCTTCTAAATTCCTGAGGATATTCAAGAAAAATTATTAAATTATTTCAGTTATTTTTTCATGATTTAGTAATTTGTGGATACTTTTTATTTCATTTTTCAGAAAAATGATCTAAAGCAATTAACGCTATTTCTTCATTAATTGCTGTATAAATTGATTTTAAATCATTAGCTACAAGTTTGCGATCTTTGTAAGGAACAAATTTTAAACTATTGCGAATTTGATGAACAATGCATAATTGATGCTGTGTTTTTGGGAAAACAGCTTCTATTGCATCAGACATCCCAGTTAAATTATCACTACAAGCAACAAGAATATCTTGTAACCCACGATTTTTCATTTCCGTAAGATTATTAAGTCAAAATTTGGCTCCCTCATTCTCACTAATTCACATTCCTAAAATATCTTTTAAACCATCTAAATTAATTCCTAAGGCAAGATAAACTGCTTTAATTCTTATTGTTTTATTGGGTATATTAATCATTCAGGTATAAAAATTTAAATTGGAAGTATCTATTTTTGTTCCATAAGTATTTGTTATTTTTTGAAAGTCTTTTTGTTTAATTCTGTTATTTACAAGCTCTACATTAAACTCTAAATTAAAAACAAATTCTACTTTATGTGTAACTAAAACAACAATTAATCCTGAAGCTAGTTATCGTAACTTAAATAAAATCAGTAAATTACAATCTAGTCTTAAAGAAGCCTTAATTCATTATCATGGTTTAGGTTTTACTAATATTCAAAATTATTTAAATCTCTGAAAATGAAAATACCAACATAAGGGTTTAACTCCAAACCAACAAACAGCGGTATTATATTTTAATGTATAAAAAAGTTAAAGTAAAAATAGTAATTTTACATAAAAGCCTTTTAAAATTATCAAGTTGATGATTTTTTTTATTTTATCAAGAGTTTTCGACAAAATTAAAAAAAATTTTTATATTTTTTAAATTTGATAATTGTTTATCTATATTTGCTTTTATATTATCTTCTGTTGTTATCTCAACTTTTAAAAGGTCGTGGTCTTGCCTTTCCGTTAAAAATCTTATTTTTTCTAGATTTCTGATTTCAAAATTATAAATTTTGTTTTCGTTATTTTTATTTTTTTGTTCTACTGATTTGTTTTCTTTTTCAGAACATCCAACTATGGGTAATATTGTTAATGTTGAAAGAGCTATTATATTTAAAATTTTCATTATTTTAACTCCTTTATTACTTTATTTTTTCAATTGTAATATACATACTACACGAAAATCCTTAATTTCATTAGAAAAATGGCAAAACCGATTAAAAATTGAAAAGTATAGTAAAAAGCCGGTACCGTTTTAAAAATTGGAAAAATGGCGGTTGAAAAGTTAACTGTTGCTTTTGCAATAATTGCTAACGGGCGTAAAATTGTAATGATTTGTGACGCTGTCAGCATTCAGTTTAGCATTTTAATACTAGCATTTTGAATGGCACAACCAATGTCATTGAAGGTTGATATTCATCGTCCGAAATATTTGCAATTTGGTGGCGGAATTAGGTCATCCCATTCTGAATTGGTGGAACCATCAGGAATAAATGCCATGGAATTAAGGACATTAAAATCATAAATTTTAAAATTGTAATTAGAGATATTACCTTTGTGATAAAGTGGAAAAGTTAAGGTAAAAATATTACTACCATAACGAATATCAATATCGGTATTGAGATAATTAATACTGTTAGCAGTCTTGCTGGTTGGCAAGGTAATCAGTTTATTGTCGTAAGATTTAAGGACATTAAAATCAATTTGATAAATGCTATTGGTGTTGTTAATAGCATTGTAATTTTCTTGGTGCATTTTTTGTCAAAAGTAAAGAAATAACTTCTTAAGACTTGGTACATAACTATAACTAGCTTAATTCAAAATTATATATTCCTGAAATTAAGTTAAATCGTAATCCAAATCTTCTAATCTTATTGCGATAACGATAAACTAGTATTTTAAATCTTTTTAATCTAGCAAAAACATGTTCAATGACACAATTCTAACTTTACTTAAAAAGCTATTATATTCCTTTTTATCTGGATTTAAAGGATTATTTTTTTTAATTTTGTCGAAAACTCTTGATATTTATTGAATATACTTAATTTTAGGTATATTTTTAATATGATAGAGGTGGATAATAATTATGGAAAAAATAATTCAAGAACTAGTAAATACTTTAACAGATGATCAATTTTTAGAATTTTATGAAAAAGTTAAACAACAAGCAGAATTAATAAAAAAACAAAAACGTTTAAATGAAATTGATCAAAAATTTAGAGCGCAAGGTATTAAATGTCCTAAATGTGAATCTTACCATTGCGTTAAAAATGGACATAATTCAGAAGGAAAACAAAAATATTTATGTAAAAATTGCCGTGCAAGTTTTGACGCTTTTCGTAATCATTTTATTTATTAGACTTCTTGCAAAATTAATTTAAAATATAATTGAATTGTTGTTTTTAATAAAAAGGTGGAATTTAAATGAAATTTAAAAAAAATAATCAAATAAGTGATAAAAATTTTTTAAGATTAACTGGTATTAAACATACTACTTTTAATAAAATGCTAGAAATTTTAAAAATAGAAGAATTAAAAAAGAGATTTCGTCGCGGAAGAACCAATAAATTATCATTAGAAAATCGTATTTTAATGACTTTAGAATATTGAAGAGAATATAGAACTTATTTTCATATTGCAAAAAGTTATGATATTAGTGAAAGTAGTTGTTATAGAAATATCAAATGAATTGAAGACACTTTAATAAAACACCCTAATTTTCAACAACTTACTGGTCAAAAATCACTATTAAAAGATTATTTCAAAGATAAGACTGTTATAATTGATGTAACTGAAAGCCAAATCCAACGCCCAAAAAAAGACAAAAACAGCACTACTCAGGAAAAAAGAAAAAACACACAATAAAAACACAAGTTATAATTGAAAAAGATAGTAAAAAAATTATTAGTTCTGATTTTTCTTATGGTAAAAACCATGACTTTAAAATTTTAAAAGATTCAAAAATTAAATTTTTACCAGAAACAACTGTTTTAGTGGATTTAGGTTATCAAGGCATACAAAAAATTAATCATAATGTTTTAATTCCTAAAAGAAAATCAAAGAAAAACCCTTTAAATAAAGAAGAAAAGCAAAATAATGAGCGAATTTCAAAAATGAGAATTGTTATTGAAAATGTTTTTGCTATACTTAAAAAATTTAAAATTATTAGTGAAAAATATCGAAATCGTAGAAAAAGATTTGCTTTAAGATTTAATTTAATAGCTTCAATTTATAATTTACAACTATTAGTTTAAATATATTTGATAATTTAAAATTTCAGTCTTTTTTTATTGTAAATAATAATTTTTATTATGTTTTAATGACAAAATATTTGTAAAAATAATCTAAAAATTATTTTAATAACACTTTTATATTTATTTTAAATTTAAAAATTATAATTATCATATTAATTTTGCAAGAAGTCTATTGAAGTCATTTAAATTATGAACAATGAAATTTATTGATTCAAATTTCATTGCTGGGGCAATCTAGTAAAACAATTTCTCGTTTTATTAAAACTACATTAAAAACTGCTTGATATAATCGTCAAAAATTAATGAAATCAAAACAATTAGAAAATACCCAATTAAAATTTAAAAAATTATCTGGTAAAATCCAAATCGATGAAACATTTATTAAAGAAATCCATAAAGGAAATTTCAAATATAAAACTGATCCACGAAGAATTCACCTTGATCCATTCGCAACTAATACTAAATGCTGTATTCAAATGGCAATTGATAATAATAACAATATTTATGTTAAATCCACAAACACCAAACGTTTACAAAAACAATGAGTTATTGAAAATATGAACAAAGAATTAATTAATGAAAATTCAATTATTACTTCTGATATGCAAAAATTATATTTTTTAGTAGCAAAACAAACAAATTCTACTTTATGTGTAACTAAAACAACAATTAATCCTGAAGCTAGTTATCGTAACTTAAATAAAATCAGTAAATTACAATCTAGTCTTAAAGAAGCCTTAATTCATTATCATGGTTTAGGTTTTACTAATATTCAAAATTATTTAAATCTCTGAAAATGAAAATACCAACATAAGGGTTTAACTCCAAACCAACAAACAGCGGTATTATATTTTAATGTATAAAAAAGTTAAAGTAAAAATAGTAATTTTACATAAAAGCCTTTTAAAATTATCAAGTTGATGATTTTTTTTATTTTATCAAGAGTTTTCGACAAAATTAAAAATTATTTTTACTCTTTTTAATTGGCAATAATGTATTTTTATGAACATTTTGCAAACCTTGATATCCTGAATCGGCAATTAATTCTAATTTTGGATTTATAAGTGTATTTGATTTTAAAAATAACTTATAATCATGAATACTGCCATAACAAAAATCTACTGAAATAATTTTATTGTTAAATAAATCAATAATTATTTGCGATTTTAATGAATGTTGCCTTTTCTTACCAGAAAATAATAATTTTAGTTTTTTTTAATTCTTTCAATTGGAATTTCTGTAGCATCAATTGCTAATAAATTATTAGTAGTACCCTTATTTTCTAATAATATCTTTTTGCCAGGTATATGAAAGTGACTATTTTTTATTAGAGTATTTTCAACTCAAAAGATATTACGAATACAACTAACATGACTAATATTATATTTTTTTGCAATAATACGATATGTACTATATTCTTTTCAGTATTCTAAAGTCATAAGTAATCTTTGCTCTATTGATAATTTATTTGGTCTACCACCAATTTGTTTTTGTTTAGCTTCACCTTCTTTTAAAATTTCTACCATTTTCATGAAAGTTTTATATTTTATGCCTATTAAACTATAAAATTCGTTTTCGTCTTTGTATTTATCTAACATTTGTACTTCACCTAGGAAATAATATTATCAAAATAGTAGATAAAATTAAAGGTTATGTACCAAGTCGGTCGCGTTTAGTTTTCTTAGGTATTGCTTTGAAGAAGTAAAACAATCAGCTAATTATATTATTTAATTACTAAACTAACCCTGCCTTTCCTGTTATTGTCATTTTTATTCTTTTTTATTTTATCATATTATTGAATTTTTATACAATAAAAAATTATTAATTTTATTATTTTTAAATTTTAACTAATACTTACTTAAATCTATTATATTTATTTGTTACAGCATTACCTTTATAATTAATTCAACTATCATCATTTTTATTATTATATTTATTTCATAATGAATTTTTATATATTTCTTTTCTGATTTCTATTTCTGAATTAATATTTTCATTAATATGATGTAATACATTTAATTTGTTTAAATTTGCCATTCTTAAATGTAATAGGTTATTTAAATTCTTATGATTATATATTTTTGCCCCATAGCCTAATTGTTGTTTTACTAAATGTGATACATCACTTTCGATGCTACAACCGATATTTCATTCTAAATTTTGATGATGAATACCTTGCTTATTATTACTGAAATAATTACTCGCCTTTCGTAAATTTGTTTTAATATCTTTATTTAATTCATTTTTAGCAACATTACGAATGTTTTTGATTAATTCTTGATGATTTCCATCCTTATATAATTTAATTCAACTATTTAGTGTTACTTTACGATTTTCAAAAATAATATTAAATGCGGTTTGTTTTAATTTTTTAATAGCATGATAACCATCTAAAATATATCTAACATTACCAAAACTGTTGGCAATTTCCCTAATTCAAGTATCACCATCACCACAAACAATTATTCTGTCATAATTAATATTTACATAATATTTTTGTAATTCCTTAATTAATAAATCACGATAATCCATTGTATTTATTCGTTTACCAACTTTTAACATTAGAAAATGACCTCGTTTGTTTTCTAATTCTCTACGAGCATGTTTGTAATTTTTTTCTTTATGCCCGGTATGAAAAGTAACTAAACGAATTCTTTGGTCTTGTTTAACTTTCTGATCTAATGTCGCTAAAAATGTCTCGTCTAGTTGGATATATAAATCCTTATTTTTGACATCAATTCTAGTTTTAGTTTCTTTTTCTGCTAGTTGAAAATATTCAGCAAGATCGTATTTATTTAAAATATTTGAAATACTAGCTTTTGAAATATAACAATGATTTAGAGCATCTAAAACATCGCGATACCTTTTACCATCACCTAAAAGATTTAAAACTTTAAATTGGACATCAAAATAAATGCGTTGTTTGGGCAATAAACCAATTTCTTTATCTAACAAACACACATATTCAAATTTCCCTAATTTTTGATTTCAATATTTATATCGGCGTCGTTTAAAAGTAACATCACCAAAAATTGTAATAATTGTTCTTGGCGCAAAATGAACTACTTTATAACCTTGTTTTAAGCGATAATGATATTTATATAAGTATTCATCTAATTTTTCATATTCATTAGCTAGTTGTTCGCATTTATTGGTGTACATATTTTTATGGGTTGTAAATAAACTGAATCAATGTTTATTTTCTGGGGTTTTTACATTATTATTAATTTCTAACATAAAAAATCGCCTTTCTTGGTAGTAATTTTAACAAAGTTAAAATTAGCCATGCTTATTTTTCTTCTTTAATGAAGAATGTTTTTCTAGAATTAGTATTCAATATTTTGAAAAAATGATAAAGATTCTTATTTGATGATTTATAATTAATTTATATAATTAAATTTTATAAATTTAAGAAGGGGTTGAGTGATTACTATAAAAATTTATTAATTAGCAAAAATTCAAGAAAGGAATTTGGTTAGTATGAAAAAACTTTTAGAATTGCTAGGAATAATTTTGATAACCAACAATGCCGCAGGACCATTAGTTGCCAATAAGCCCAATAATAATAACGATAAAATTAAAAACAGTCTCGAAACATTAACACGCCAAAAAAGACAAGCACCAAAAGGTGGAAAAGGAAAAAATAAAAAAGACAACCCAATAAAAAGTAGTACCCCAAAACCACAAAATGAACAACCTTCAACAAGCACAACAGATAATCAAGTTGAATTTATTGAAAAAGAAATTGCTTTAAATGGTAATTATGCTAAAGAGATTAAAAAAATGTTAAAAGACTTTATGAAAAATGGTCAAGTTGACCCATTACGAATGATAAATAACGAAGGAATTGTTGCGACAGATTATTATGAAACGGATACAAGAAAAAAAGAACGTGACGCTAATATTAAAATTATAGAAAAATTAGATGCAATTTTAGAATTAGAAAAATTTGATGCAAGTAAAATAAGAATTTTAATTCTAACTTTAAAAAATAGTGAGGAAAATAAGGAGATAAAACTAGTAATTAATTTAGATAATTTTTATGTCCAAGGATTTATTAATAAAGATAAAGATGGTAAAGAACAATATTTTTATTTTAAAGAAGAAAAAACCCTTGAGCAATGAAATCAAGAAATAACTAATTTTAAAAAAGAATTAGAAAAATGAACAGAAGAAATAGAAAAAGATATTAAATCATTAGATTTAGAAAAATTTGAAAATAATAAAGATATAATCAAAAAAATTGATCAACTTAAAGAACAACTAAAAAGTGAATTGGGTAACAATTTTAAAGAAAATAAAGAAAAAATTGATTTATTAAATAAAAATTTATTTGATCAAATTATTTTAGAAGATTCCAGTAAATTAAATGAATTAAAAGAAAAAGTTCAAACATTAAATCAAGAAAAAATATATCTTGATCAAAATCAAGAAGAAGTAAACATCTATCAAAAAATCCAACAAAACAAACAAGATGCCCTAAAGTTATTAAAGAATATGAAATTAAAAAAAGAAAATGAAAAAGAATACGAAGAAAAAATAAAAAACTATCAATGAGATAATGTAATGATTAATAAAATAATTTCAATTATCGAAAGTAATATTAATACAATTCAACATAAAAAAATAAAAGAAAATAAAATAAATGAAGAAATAATAAAACAATATTCAATAAATACAAAAGGACAAAATAAGTTAAACTATAATGGTTCATATCAAAATAAGGGTTTAAACACTGTTAATCAAAATATTATTATTTCTCAGAATACTTTAAAAGATGCCATTGAAAAATTACCAGAAGTTAATAATAACAACAAACAAAGTCAAGAAACTAAAGATAATTTAGCGCGCATGATTTTTGTAACCAGTGAAGCCATGCGATTTGGTTCTCATCTTAAATATTTTAATTATGAAAAAGCTAAAAAATCAGTTGAATTTAAAAATATTCCAGAAGATATCCAAAATATTATTAATTCTACAAATGATGATATAATTCAATGAAAAAAATATGAAGAACAGTTAATAGGTGGGTGAAAAGCAGCTAGTGAAGATTTAGAACAAAAGAGGAAAGATCTTTTTTCGCTAATAGATTATGAAATTACCTATAGTGAAATAATTTTAGATTATTTAAAAGACAAAAATAATAATTTTGAAGTTAATATAAAAAGCGACCAACATAAAGATGTTATAGAAAAGTTAAAAAAATTGTCAATTAGTTATCCAAGAGAACCTAATTTTGATTTATTAGGATTAGAAAAAGAACCAGAGCAAAAACTTGAAGAATGAAAAAAATATTGAAATAATAAATCGAATACTATTATTGATGAAATAAAAAAAGATATAGAATATGCCTCTAAAATAGCGAAATTAAATATTAGAGATGAAATGTTAAAAGAAAAAATTTTAGAAGAAATTGAATGAGCTTTGGAATTAAAAAAATATGAAGAAAATAAAATAAATGAAGAAATAATAATTTTTAGGCAATTAAATATAAATAATGAATGAGAAAATAAAATTCAAAATTTTAAAAAAATAGGCGAAAGTAAATTAATTAAAGAACAAAAAATAGAAAAATTAACAAATACATTTAAAAAAAGATCTTTGGATGGTTTTTTTGAGAAAATAAATTGTAAAATAATTAATTGAATTAGTTTAAACAAAAAATGTAATACTAACAGAATCCTTAACTTAAGTTTGAATTTTTTTCCTGAAGAACAAGAAAAAAACTTAAAAAATAATATTATAATTTCAATAATAACTGCTAATAATAAAGATTTATTAGAATTAATAATTCCTAAAATTAAAGATATAAACTTTAAACATATTTATGATTTTACATTACTTCATTATGCAGTATGAAAAAATAATATTGAATTTGTGAGATTATTACTTGATAATGGTGCAAATCCTGATTATCAAGATAAAGATGGTGAAACACCTTTACATTTAGCATCCTTTTATGGTTATACAAATATTGTTCGAGAATTATTAACAAATCAAAATAGTAAAAATAAAATTAATGTAAATAAAAAAAATGTTCTATCTGTTGATCAAAATCATATGGGTAAAACTCCTTTAGACTTAGCAATTTTAACTAGTCGTGATGAAATTGTGAGATTATTACTTGATAATGATGCCGCTGCCGATATTAATGATTATCAATTTAGATATTTTTATAATTCAGGTAATGATAAAATTAAAGAAATTATTAATAATAAAATAGATGTAAAAAAAATTGAAGAATTAATTAAAATAGATAAAGAGCAATGAGAAAAAACTTTATCAAAAATATCACCAGAAAAAATAAAATACTTTCAAGAAAAATTAGTTTTAAATTCAACAATTGAAGAAATACGTAAATTATCAAAAGAAATTTTTACAGAAATGAATTTTCAAAAAATTTCAATAGAAGGTTTAAAAATAATAAAAAATGCCCCCCGCGCTATATTAATTGATTGTTTTAGAAAAAAATATCAATTAAGTACTGCTAATGAAATTAGTGAATTTTATAATAAATTTACAACCGAACTTAATAAAGAGTTAGAAAATAAGTTAAATCAAAAAATAAAAGAAGATGAAAATCTACTAAAAAATTTATTAGAAAAATTAACATCAGAGCAAAAACAATCATTGATAATTAAAATTCAAAAAAGATTAGAAGAAAATAAAGAAGAATTAAAAAAATTATTAAAAATTGAATTGTCAGATGTTATTGCCCAAACTGAGTTAGGAGAAATATCAGATAATCAATCAGAAACAATTTTAAATAGGCTACAAGAACTAAATTCTCACTTAGATATTAATCAAGTTAAAGTACAAGAGAATAGTATTACTTATACCACCGCGACTATTGAATCAATTGATCGAAGTGTATATTCTGATAATACAATCAAAGTTACATTTACACTTGCTAAAAAATCATCAGATAACCCAAGTAAAAAACAAAACCAAAAAGATGAATCAGGTTTTGGGGGATTTAAACGTGGTTTTTTAAACCCATCTACTAAATCTAATATCAACAGTAATACAAATGTTTCTGTTGGTGAACAAGCTGGAACCAGTGGCACACAAAACCAAAATACTAAAACAACAAGTCAAAATAACATGTATGATGTGCCGGCGGATGGAAGTTGTTTATTTTGATCGGTAGTAACATCTTACTTATGGCCAGTGAGAAATAATGATGAAGAATTTAGAAACCGATTTATCCAATTATTTGGGGAAGCGAAAGATAATTTGCCATATATTCAAACTTTATTAAAACAATTTGATTTAACAAATTTTAGTTCTATGCAAGCTTGATACCAAGATGAAACAGCAAAGAAATTAGTAAGGGATGACTTTCGTAATCGTGTTGTTGATTATATACAATCACATTTAAGTACGATTACAAATCGCGATGGTGAATTAACATTTGAAGATCTTATTCAAGATAATAATGAAGTTAATATAGAAAATTACTTAATAAGAATGAGAAATCCAATACCTAATGATTCTTCAACATGAGGCGGGACACCAGAAATAGTAGCAATGAGTAATCTTTTAAATGCTAATATTAGTGTAAATAATAATGGTTCTTATCAACCAATTAATCAAAATGCAACTAATACCATAAATATATTTCATGTAAATGGCAACCATTATAATTTTGCTTTATCAGAACAGACAATTGAAGGAAGCAGTATAAATTCACAAGAAAAAACTACGCAAAAGCCAAATGCAGGATGTTCTACACCAACAACCCCAAAACCAGATACAAAGCCAATTAAATTACCAGTTGATGATCATGCTCGACATCATGTAATTTTGTCTAAAAATAATGAAGATGATGATGCTAATCAAGGTAATAATATTACCAAGGCACAAGAAAAAACAACAACCCAATTACAAAAAGATGAATATCATTTTTTCGATAAAAAAACAGAAGAAAAAAGTTTAAAAAATGATGAAAATTTAGAAATTAACTTAATTAAACCCAATCATCAAATCAAACAAAATGTCGCGGTAGTAAATCAACCCATCAACACAAATATGGAAAATTTACAAACAACAACTGTTGAGGCAATAAATCAATACAACGCTCTTTCAAAAGAAGAAAAATTAAAAAAATTAAATGAAATTAATCGTTATTATCAAAACTTACCGGAAAACGATAAAAAAGCTTTTAAAGAAAAATTAACAAATACTGGATTAGCAGCTTTAAGTGGAGGTGCATTAACAGCTTATGGAACAAAAATCACTGTTAGCGGTGCCGCTGCCACTAGTATCACAAATGCAGAAGCAATGGAAATGACTCCGCTCTTATCAACAACAACAAGCACAACAGAAAGCTTAGCCACCGCAGAAACAATTACTGTTGCCGAAACAGCAGCAGTTGAAGGCGGGGTTATAGCCGGAGAAACTGGTACTGCTGCCGCTCTGGCCCCGGAAACTCTAGGGCTATCTTTAGTAATTGGAGGATTAGCAATTGCAGGAACATGAATGTATTTTGCTTTTCATCATCATGAAACATCTAATATTGAGTTGCCAACTTCAATTCATCATAATGTTTATGATAACATTGAAAAATGATATAAATTTCTAGCCCATGATAAATTAAAAATTAAAATTAACAAAAATACATGAAATGAAATCAAACAAAATAAAAATTCACAAGCAAACATTATAAAAATTATTAAAAATAAATTTGTTATAAATGACCATTCCGGTTGAGGCGGGAGTGTCACAAATGCAGATTTCAACACTTTTGTAAAAGTAATAGTACTTCATTTCGAACAAATAAATGGTTATTTTGAAATATTAGATAATGAAAATGATGGTTTTGTCATTATAACCAACACTGAAGGCGATTGACTAGGAATAGAATAAAATTTAACATTATTAATTAAAAGAGCAAAATATTTCTTATATTTGTTATGCTCAATAATCTGAGTTCAAATTTTAATTTTAATATATTTGTTAATTATTTAAATTAAGATTAAAAATATTTTTACTAAAGCAGTATTTAAGTTTAAATACTGCTTTTTTATTTTGACAAAATAGAAAAAATGAAAAAGTTGTTTAGTTGTTCAAAGGTGTTTTTATCGTAAAAAGCCATCTTTCTTTGGGTAGTTTACAGTTTTTAAAATATTGAACGATGCCAATTCAAAATTGGGGTAGTGTGATTTCACATTTAATGATAAAATTTGAGAACAGAGCAGAGTGAATTTAAGTTAATTACTTAGAGATACAGTTAATTGTACAGTCCCTTTAAAATTATGTTGAAAATTAAATTCTAATCAATTATAAAAATTCCGTGTTTTAATTATTTTACCTTTGATATTTGTTACTTTTAAGTCACCGTTTCTTCCGAGATTATCAGTTTTTAATGTGCTTATTCCTTCTTCATCTAAATAAATATAACTATTTTTCATAGCTAATGTATTTTTAAAATCAATTGGTAATTTATTTAATCCGTTTTCATTTTTATCAAATTCACTTAAGGCTATACTAAAATTTTGTCTAAATCCGTCTCACATTCAATTAATTTTTGCTTTTAATAAAGTAAATTCGTATGTTTCATTCTCAACTTGTAATATTGTTTTGTTTTCCTTTTTAGAACATCCACCTATTAGCAATGTTGTTAGCCCCAAAAGAGCTATTGTATTTAAAAATTTCATAAATTTAACTCCTTTATTTTATTTTTTCAATATATATATATATATATATATATATATTATACAAAAATTCTTAAAATCATTAGAAAGATGGCGAAACCGATTAAAAATTGAAAGGTATGGTAAAAGGCGGGTACCGTTTTAAAAACCGGAAAAATGGCGGTTGAAAAGTTAACTGTTGCTTTTGCAATAATTGCTAACGGGCGTAAAATTGTAATGATTTGTGACGCCGTCAGCATTCAGTTTAGCATTTTAATACCAGCATTTTGAATGGCACAACCAATATCATTAAATGTTGGTATTCATCGTCCAGAATATTTGCAATTTGCCGGCGGAATTAAGTCATCTCATTCTGAGTTGGTTGAACCGTCAGGAATAAAGGCTGTGGAATTTAAGACATTAAAGTCATAAATTTTAAAATTGTAATTAGAGATATTGCCTTTGTGATAAAGTGGAAAAGTTAAGGTAAAAATATTAATACCATAACGAATATCAATGTCGGTGTTAAGATAATTAATACTATTAGCAGTTTTGGTGGTTGGTAAGGCAATGAGTTTATTATCATAGGATTTAAGGACATTAAAATCAATTTGATAAATGCTATTGGTATTGTTGTTAATAGCATTGTAATTCTCTTGGTGCATTTTTTTGTCAAAAGTAAAAAAATAACTTCTTAGTAATAATTCCGAATTACCAGTAACATTGATTAAATATTTTTTAGGATAAAAGGTAATTAATGAGCGATAAAAAAAACCGATTTGAATAAAATAATCTTTCTTATAGTTTTCTACACTTTTAAAATCAATTTCGGTATAAGTTTTCTCGTCCATATCAAAAGTAGCATAAAATAAACTAGCAAAGAAATTTCCAAGAATTTCGTAAATTTCATCAAAAGTATTTTTATAATTATTACTGTTAATACTAGGAATGTTGTTTTTAAAATAAAGGTAAATGTCATTTTTTAATTCAGGGTCGTATCTCAAAAAACTAAATTTAACATTAAGATAATTTAAGGTACCAAAAAGATACTTAATTAGATAATAATCGTTAGCATTTGCAGTGTTATATTTTCAGATCTCGGTTTCATCGTGTAGCAATTGTAAATAGTTATTTCCAGCAATTAGGGTTTTATTAAATGCCTTAATTTTAAGGATATTATCGTTGGTATCCTTTTGTTTTGGAATGACAATTTTAATTGTATTTGTTCCTTGCAATTGTGTACTTGTTTCAGTTGCAATGACTTTAATGATAAATGTTCTGTCAGCGATATTGTTTGTTGTTAAATCAAAAGTAGCTCTATCATCTAAGTAATTGTTGTCATTGTCTTTAATTTCTGTATTATAGTCAATGCCTTCAATTGCATTATTTACGCCAGCAAGATTGTTAATTTTTTCATTAAGTATTTTTTTAATTATTTTGATAACTTCAATTTTGGTTGCATTTGTCGGATCAATTATTTCTGAGTTTGGTAAAATAGTTGAATTTTTGTGATAAAAATAGCTTTCATTTTTAAAACCATGATTTTTAATCGTAAATTCTTTGTAATAATCTTTTTCTAAGGTGTCAATAAAATTAAAAACTGGTGTTCAATAAAGATAAGAGTAATTGAATTTGTCAAAATCACCACGATGAACCATTAAATAATCAAGGTTATCAATAACATCACTGTATTTATGGTTACCGTCAAAATTAGTGGTTGTTGTAGGTAATTCAATATCGGTAGTTTTTTTATGTTGAAAATTAAATTCTAATCAATTATAAAAATTCCGTGTTTTAATTATTTTACCTTTGATATTTGTTACTTTTAATTCACCGTTTCTTCCAAGATTATCAGTTTTTAATGTGCTTATTCCTTCTTCATCTAAATAAATATAACTATTTTTCATAGCTAATGTATTTTTAAAATCAATTGGTAATTTATTTAATCCGCTTTCATTTTTATCAAATTCACTTAAGGCTATACTAAAATTTTGTCTAAATCCGTCTCACATTCAATTAATTCTTGCTTTTGATAAAGTAAATTCGTATGTTTCATTATTTTGTCTTTTATTTCTAATTAGTGGTTGTGATGTTGCTTTGTCATTGTTAATGTTTTGGGGAATAGTAAAAATGTTATTGAAACTAATAATTAACACGGTAAATATTTTCATAAACATTTTTATCACTCCTTTTTAAAATATTTTATTTTTCATTGTTCTTTTTTCTTTAATTTTTTTAATAAGTCACTCAATACCACAATTTATAATTACCGCTATTGTAATGCATATATCTAAATATCCTAGTATCATAAGTGAAATTAATGCTTCAAATTTTTCATATAATAATTTCAAATCATTAATTTCCAATTTTAAAAATGGAATGAAAAAGATAATAATCATAAAAATGTAAGGTAAAATTATCCATCAATATTTTTTTAAAGAATTAATTAGTTTGTTTGATTTCATTTTTCAAGACTTTTTTTGCTTTAATTTTCTGAATAATCAAGCGAATTAATTTTTCAAATTTAAGTGCAAAATATATTGCTCCGCCTCATCAAAAAACAAATATTCCTGCCAGCATAATACCACTATTAAATTTGCCAAAGAAATCAACCATTTCTTTATTCATAAAATCATTAAATTCGCCACTTGTTCCGGTTATTCATTTAGTATCGAATGCTGTTAATGCACAAATTAATAAGCTTATAAAGATGAAAATGATACTTAATACTATTTTTAATCACTGTTTTTTAAAAGAATTTTTAATTCTTAATTTTAACGGCGTTTTTTCTTTTGAATTATCTTTTTTAAATAATTTTCCTAAAAGTTTTTTCATTTTAATTCTCCTTTCATATTTTTATCGTCCTTTAATCACAATAAATAAAGCAATAAGTACAGAAGTGACACCAAGAATGGTAAAGATTGGATGTTGTGAAAATGTCCGAGCCATTGGTTTAAACAGTTCTAAAATTGTTAAATTGCTAGTAATAAACTTTTGGAAATTGGCAAGCCCTTCGCTAATATAGTTCGTTAAAGTTTCAAAATGACTACCAGCTAATAATCCAAGCACAGTTATTAAGATAAAAATAATAATTAGTTTAAACATTTTTAGTTACCTTGTTTTGTTTTTATTGGTTTTATTTGTTTTTTAGCTTTTCCTCACGCACTTAAACGCCCCTTATTTTTAACAGCATATTGGCGTTGTTTTTCTAAATTAACTTGTTGACTACCAAAACCAAGAATAATTGCCATAAGAAATTCTACAGCCAGTGTTAAGAATAAAGGAAATATTAGTTGAATATTTGTTCCCGGCACTTCAAGACTTCAAATTAAATCAAAAACTTTATAAAGCATTTGGGCGAGAAAGTCGGCCATTTTTGCGAGATTTTCCATTTTTTATTATTCCTTTTCTTTCATTTTTCTTAAAAATTTGCTAAATTTATCCATTTTTAAGTATTCTAAGTCTTCTAAATCAATTGCGGTGTCAGTATAGTATTTGTCTTCATAGTCGGGATTAACTTTTGAATTTAAGTAATCTCTTAAAAACGCTAGGTAAAAAGAATTGTAAGTGTTAAGTATTGGTAGAGGAATTTTTAGTTTAAAAAAATAAATATCAAGTTCAGGGATATCACGGTATTTAATGCGACGACCCTTTTTACTATTTTTCGCATCAATTAAGGTGTTTCGTCAGCGTTCATATTCTTCAATGCTCGTAAAGGTGCCATAGATGACTTTTAAGTAGGGGCGAAAAATATTAACAGGTTTTTTACGAATTCCCACAATTACATTATTGGCAATATCACGAACTTTAACTCAAATATGTTTATCTCTTTGACCGCTAGCCAGCACAATATGACCAAAATGGCGTGCCAGAGCGAAATATTCTTGAATACCGGTTTCCTCGTTTTTGGTATTATTTTTTTCTCAATCAGTTCCTTCTAAAAATAAATTGGTTTCATCTCACAAAAGTAAGGTTTTGTCTGGCAATACCGGATAATCAAAGTCTAATAATCCCATATGTCCTAAACTTAATTTTTGGGTTTCTAGTAATGGAAAGGTTGAGGCGATGTGATATTTCTTCTTTTTTAGTAATTTTGATGCGTATACTAGAAAGGCAGTTTTTCCAGTTCCTAATGAACCAATAACAATATTTAATGGTGAGTTTTTTAAGAAATTAATAACTTTGTTAATTTGTGTTAAATTACCGATTTTAAAAATTAAAATTAAAATACAACCTGCTAAAAATAAATAGCTTACAATGTTTTTAAAATAACCGTTGTAAATATATCAAATTGCTCCTCAATGTCATAAAATTAAAAATGAGGTGCGATTTAATTCAATAAAATGGTTATTTTTTTCTATTATTCATTTGCAAAATTTCATCTTGCACCTCACTTTATTTTTTTATTAGCGTACTGCTCCAAGTAATTTTTCAAACATTTTAAAGCAAATAAAGAATATTGCCAAAATAAATGGAAAAATGAATATTCAGTAATCAGCAAAGAAGTTACCGACTTGTGGCATATTAACAGCAATAATTTCTCACATTTTAGTAAACGCCGTTATAATTGCATTTCATAATTTAGTCATCGCGTCACTAGCTGTTATTTTTTCTACTGTTGCTGGTGCATCGGCCAAGAAAGTTCCAATCATATAATCACCCCCTTTCTTTTTAAAACATTCATCATTTATATTCAAAGTTTTTCTTAAATTTGTTAAAACCACGATTAACCTTAACACGGTTATATTTTTTTCTAATTAATTTTGAATTTCTTTGTGAATGCATCACAATGTAACTTCTTGACATTGCTTTTGTACCTATCTAAATACTGATATGGTTTTTCAAAGTAGCATTAGAATAAATCACACCATAATCGCTGTTAAGAATCAAAAAGCAATGTTTGCCATTAAAAGTCAAAGTATTTCTTGGGTTAAATCAATTTCTTTACCACCACTAATATGAGCCGGAATAGTTGTAATTTGGATAAACAAATCTCAGAAAGTTTGTTTAATTTGTTCTCAATTAAATTCTTTTAAATTTACTGTCATTTTTTATCTACCAAAAATCATTTTTATTGGTAAATACATAATTGAAATTAATGCGAAAAGAAAAGTAATGATAATAATTAATCCGGCAATAAATGCAACTTGTGCAGGCATTTTTTCTATCGGAACAAACAGTTCTAAAAATTCCATAATAATTTTTCAAAACATTATTTTTTATTCTCATTATTTTCTTTTGAATTAGGAGTTTTAACTCATTCTTCAAAGCGAGCAATAAATACTTTTTCGTCTTTTGTGAAATTACCAGTATTATTTTTAATGGCATTTTTAAATTTAATTCGCATTTTTATTTTGGCATAAATTTTATAAGCAAAATACGCCAATAGCATTATGCAAGTGATAATAAATATTAATCCAATCGCAATATTCATTTTTAAACTCCTTTAAAATAGTTATAATTTATATCTTTTTTATTGTTTTCTTTTTCGGCAATGAAGAAGCCTAATAATTCTTGGCCTTTAATTAACTTGGTTTCTTGCTCTTGTTGATTAATTGAAATTACTTGATATTTACTATCTTTTATTATTCCAATGCAAATTGAATTTTCGTATTTTCCTTTATAAACAAATCGCTTTGGAAACCAAATACCGATTTGTTCATTAAATCACGGAATTTTTGGTGCTTTAATAAGCATTGCGTTTTGTGTTTCTTTTAAAAGATATTTTTTAGTATTTAAGAAAATGTTTTCAATGTTTTTCATAGTAAATTACCTTTCTTATTTGTTATAAACTAAGTTATATTAACTAAGTTAGTTAACTTAGTTTTTTAAACACTTATATATCGCAGATTTAAGTGTTTAACAAGCTTTGTTATTTAATTTTGTTTTTTAATTAGATAAAGATTTTAATAATTTTAAACTTAGCATACCCCTATATAGAAATTTCTACACTTTAACATCCGCATCCTGTCCTTGGAACTAATTTAATAGCGTGTATATTTTTAGGAAATCCACCCATTCATTTTTTTATTGCAAAACGAAACAAATTGCTATAGCTAATAGGATGTTATCTATTAACTGGTAAACTTCTTTTGGTTATGGCGACCACCCACAATTTATCGTGCTTTAATACATACCAACATTATTAATTCACTTGTATTTAATTTTCAAAGAACAAACTTTTAACACCTTATAAAATAAAAAGACAATCATTACTGACTGTCTTAATACTTATTCAAACCTTTTCCTACCTAAGAAAACTTTATGCGCCCTACCAAGTCTTTAGTAATAATTCTGAGTTTCCTATAATATTTACTAAGTATTTTTTGGGATAAAAGGTAATTAATGAACGATAAAAGAAACCGATTTGAATAAAGTAATCCTTCTTATAGTTTTCTATACCCTTAAAATCAATTTCAGTATGAGTTTTTTCGTCCATATCAAAAGTCGCATAAAATAAACTAGCAAAGAAATTGCCAAGAATTTCATAGATTTCATCAAAAACATTTTTGTAATCGCTGTTGTTAATACTAGGAATGTTGTTTTTAAAATAAAAGTAAATGTCATTTCGTAAATCGGGGTCATAGCGTAGAAAACTAAATCTAACATTGAGGTAATTTAAGGTACCAAAAAGATACTTAATTAGATAATAATCGTTAGTATTTTCGGTGTTATATTTTCAGATTTCACTTTCACCGTGTAATAATTGTAAATAGTTATTACCTGCGATTAAGGTTTTATTAAAAGCTTTAATTTTTAAAATATTTGTATTAATCTCATTTTCACTAGTAGAAGTTTTGTGATAAAAATAGTTTTCGTTTTTAAAACCATGATTTTTAATGGCGAATTCTTTATAATAACCTTTTTCTAAAGTGTCAATGAAATTGAATATTGGCGTTCAATAGAGATAAGAATAATTAAATTTATCAAAATCATCACGATGAATCATTAAGTAATCAAGGTTCTCAATAACATCATTATAGTTATGGTTGCCATGAAATTTAATAGTTGTTGTTGGCAAGTCAATATCAGTACTATCTTTTTCAATTTCAATTTCAAAATTATTTGTTTTATTTAATCTATAATTGTTAGTATTACCATGTTCAAAAGTTAGTAATTCTGTCCCTTGCGCTTTAATTCTTATTGTTTTATTGGGTATATTAATCATTCAGGTATAAAAATTTAAATTGGAAGTATCTATTTTTGTTCCATAAGTATTTGTTATTTTTTGAAAGTCTTTTTGTTTAATTCTGTTATTTACAAGCTCTGCATTAAACTCTAAACTAAAAATTTTTTTCTAATTTTAAAGATAAGTATTGACAGGGTAAAAAACCCTTATTAAATATAGGGATTTGTAAAAACACGGTTTTACTAAAAACCCAGCAAAATCAAGGTTTTATTGAAATATCAATATTTATCTATAAAATTAAAGAAGTTTTTAAATCCTTTAAAACTTCTTTATATCCTAAATTAATTGCTTTTTCTTTTAAATCATTAATTGCTACTTCTAACTGTTCTGTTTTAATTTTAATTTCTGCTTCAAGATTAGCAATTAGTTGCTTAATTTTTTGATCTTGAACTTCAATTTTTATTTCTTGTTCCATAATTCAAGAGCCCGAACAAGCAACTAATGTTCCAATCCCAATTCCTGCTGCTCCAGCACCTAAAATAAATGTTTATTACTAATTTAATTATTTTATTCATCGCTTTAATACCTCATTTTTACTCAATATAAACTAAAATTACCTAAAAATAATAGTAACTCATTTATTGCTAGTTTATACCTTTTCCAAGTTAATTATAACATATTTATCACAAAGAAGCAAACCTAACACCAACTAAGAAAATTTCCATAACTCTTTTAAAAAGAATTATGGAAATAATAATTAAATATTAAATTAAGTTACTTTTACAAAATCATTAATCTTAATCTGTGCTAAATCATTCTGATAATCTCAAAAAAATATCAATTTATCAGTTGTTTCTTCCTTCGGATTAAGTTTCATAATATTATATTTTCAATTAACAGTACCACTAAACTTATACTTCTGAGCAATACCTTGAAAGAAAACATCAAAAGCAATTTCTTTAGGTGCTGTCTTTTCATCCGTTACTTCTGCCTTAATACCATCAATTACCTTAATTTCCACGCCATTAAAATTTAATTTATCATTAACAAACGAATTATTAATATCAAACTGATATGAAAAGGTATCCCCTGACCTTGTATAAAAATCAGCATAAAATTGCGTTGCTAATTCACTATTTAATTGGTTTACTTTCTCTTTATTAGTTTCTACTCACGCTGTTTTACCAGTTTTTTTATAAGTATAAAATAAACTATTTATTGTCTTCGTAACCGCCTCAGCACGAAAAATCTTATCAAATATTATTGATTCACTGGCAGCATTAGTAATATTAATCGTAATCGGAGGGGTCTTCATACTACAAGCAACAATAGTAAATATCGTTACAAAACTAGTCATTAAATGACTAATTACTGAAAACATTCTTCTCATATTGTGTTCCTTCTTTCTTTTCATTTTTATTCACAGTCTTATTATAATCAATAAAATTACCATACTTTTGTAAAAAAAGTAATTCTACTATGCCAGTGGGACCATTGCGATGCTTAGAAATAATTAATTGTGCTTTATGTGATTCTTCATTCAAACTATCTTCTTTCTTTTCATAATAATCTTCACGATAAAGAAACATAATTAAGTCAGCATCCTGTTCAATTGCACCTGATTCACGCAAATCGGACATTAATGGTCGTTTATCTTCTCTTGATTCCACTTTTCGCGATAATTGTGACAAACAAACAATTGGAACTTCTAACTCTCTTGCTAATGCCTTTAAACTTCGAGAAATATTAGAAATTTCTTGTTGTCGATTCTCACCATCACCTGCTAATAATTGCAAATAATCAATAACAACTAATTTTAAGTCATAATTACGACTTAATTTTCTTAATTTAGAAATTAACTCAATCACTCGCAATCCTGGCGAATCATCAATAAAAATATTACTTTGCTTTAATTTACTACCAACACTAGTTAAATCTTGTCAATTACGACTTGTTAAATTTTTTCCCGTTTTAATTTGCATTGAACCAATTTTTGTTTCTGAACCTAAAATTCTTAAAATTAGTTGCTCAGTTGGCATTTCTAAAGAAAAAATAACCACAGCACTATCTTTATAAACTCGTGCACAATTAACAGCAAAATTTAATGCTAAAGCTGTTTTTCCCATTGATGGTCGCGCCGCCAAAATAATAAAATCGCCATTTTGAAAGCCATTAGTAATCTTATTTAATTGCATAAAACCACTATCTGAACCTGTTAATTGATTATCACTATTTTGTAACTTTTCAATCTTAGATAATGTCGCATCAACAACATCCTTAGTACTTTTAAACTCGTTTTTTTTACGATTATTAGCAATTTCCAAAATCTGTCGTTCAGCAATTCCTAAAAGTTCTCACACACTAATTTCAGTATTAATTTTCTTAGTAATATCTTGGGTTACTACTTGCAAATTTCTTAACATTGTGCGTTCAACAATAATTTTTAAATAATCATCTAAATTAGCATCACTAATATAACTTTGCGTAATCAAAGTCAAATATTCCACCCCGCCAGCCTGATTAAGACTTTGTTGTTTAACTAGCATATCAGTTAAAATTGGTAAATCAATTGGTAATTGATGATTATATAACGAAATAATGGCTTTAAAAATTAATTTATGGCGAGAATTAATAAAATCATTCTCATTAAGCAGAGCAACAACCTCATCACTAGCATTTTTAGAATTAATAACTGCCGCTAAAACACTAACCTCAGCATCTTCTAATAAAAAATTATTAGTAATCGTCATTACTTTTTACCTACAACTTGAATTTTCAAAATTGCAAAAATATCATTAAATAATTTAATATTAATATCATTAATACCAATAGTATTAATATTTTGATAATTAACTAACTGTTTTTTATCTACTTGAATATTATACTCTTGACTTAATTTCTCAATAATCTGTTTACTAGTAATTGTTCCAAATACCTTATTTTTATTAACTTTCAAATCAAAATTTAAAATTAGCTTTTCAATTTCTAATTTTAATACTTCATTTTCAAGTTTTTTTTCATTAATTTCATTATCAAATTTCTGTTGTTGTTTTCCTAACTGCACTAAAGCTTGACTTGAAGCGACAATTGCTATTTTTTGTGATAATAAATAGTTTTTTGCATATCCATCAGCAACGGTAATAATATCGTTTTTCTTACCATAATTTTTTAAATCTTTCAATAAAATTACTTTCACTTGTTAACACTCCACATCACAAATTTTTTGCATTATATATAATACATTACTTACTAATTGTAATATAAAAAGCATACTTAATATAAATATTAAGTATGCCAATCAACCCTAATTATTTTACAAGATATGGTAATAAAGCCACTGTTCTTGCTCTTTTAATTGCCATTGCCACCATTCTTTGATGGAAAGAACAATTACCACTAACTCTTCTTGTTAAAATCTGTCCATTAGCAGAAATATATTCTTTTAATTTTTCAACATCTTTATAATTAATGTAATTAATTTTATTTTTTGTAAAAAAACATGGTTTTTTTCGCTTTTTAAACCGATTTACATTTGCACGCTTATTTTCCATAATTTACTCTTCTCCTCACGCAATAGCATCATCATTAGCAAATGTTAAATTTGCTCCTTCATTATTTTCCCCTTGTTCCTTATTATCAACAGCATTATTAACAAAATTAAAATTCATATTATCAAGAGCAAAGGCCTGATCATCAATTTTGTTCTCAACAGGAGAATTATAATCAGTAACAAATGACGGTGTCGAAGCATCACGAGAATTTCCAACCCCAGTGCCACTACCTCTTGAATCTAAAAACTTAACACTAATCGCTCTAACATCAGTAATTGTTGTTAACACACCATTTTGCTCCTGTTTTCTTGATTGAATGCGACCTTCAACCGCTACTAATGAACCTTTACGAAGATTATTATACATTGAGTCTGCGACCTTTTCTCAAGCAACACAATTAATAAAATCTGCTTGATTATTAAAATTATTAATGGCTATTGTAAAATATAAAAATGATTTATTATTTTTTGCTGACCGTAAATTTAAATCATTAGTAATTCTACCAATTAAAATTACTTTATTTAACATAATATATTCATTCCTTTATGGTATTTACTTATTTTCAGGTTTTTTATAAGTTTCACGCGGTACATAGGGTCTTTGTCTTCTTTCACCGCTATAACGACTTGGTCGTTCATCATTTTCATTAGTATTTAACTTTAAATCAGCAATCATTTTATCACTATAATTTTCTTCAGTATCAAGATTAATAATTAAATGACGATAGATATTTTGTTCAATTTTAGCAATACGCATAAACTCATTAATTGCTTCTTTATTAACCGCAACTTTTAATATTGTATAATAAGCTTTATTTTTATGATTAATTGGATAAGCTAAATCTCTTAACCCTCAATCAGTAACACTTTCAACTTTTCCCGTTTGTGTTAAAATATTATGCATCTTTTCTTGCAATGCTTTAATATCTTTACATTCTGGATTAATAATATACATAATTTCGTACTTATTCATCACTTCAACCTCCTCTGGACAATAAATATTATTGGTTCTTTTAACAGAACAAGAAATTAATATGGGAATTTATTAATTCAACAGTAATTATATAACAATCCTCAACATAATAATACTATTATTTATTTGAGCCTGTCCAAAATTCTGTGTCTCGATAATTCATTCTGAATTATACTTAAAAGAAGGAGAACAGAAAATGACAAAAAAAATAAAAAAAGAACCTGACGCAATTGATAAAGTTGTTGATTATTTTTTAGAAAATATTGATAATCCACAAGATTTATTTAAAGGCAATACTATTTTTCAGGAATTTACCAAAAAATTAACTGAACGAATGTTAAATACGGAAATTAAAGATTATCTTGAAACTGATGAGAATCATAATAAAAGAAATGGCAACACACAAAAAACCATTATTACTAAAAATGGTTCAATCGCAATTGATGTACCAAGAGATCGAAATAGTACTTTTGAACCAGTAATTATTCCGAAAAGACAAAGAAGATTTGATAACTTTGATCAAAAAGTAATTTCTTTATATGCAAGAGGAATGACAATTTCTGATATCAAAGCACAATTGCAAGAATTCTATCACGGAGCAGAAATTTCAGAAAGTTTAATTAGTCAAATAACTGATGATGTTATTGAAGAAGTTAAAATGTGACAAACTAAACCTTTAGAGAAGATTTATCCGATTGTTTATTTTGATTGTATTGTTGTTAAAGTAAAGCAAGATAAACGAATAATAGACTTCTTGCAAAATTAATATGATAATTATAATTTTTAAATTTAAAATAAATATAAAAGTGTTATTAAAATAATTTTTAGATTATTTTTACAAATATTTTGTCATTAAAACATAATAAAAATTATTATTTACAATAAAAAAAGACTGAAATTTTAAATTATCAAATATATTTAAACTAATAGTTGTAAATTATAAATTGAAGCTATTAAATTAAATCTTAAAGCAAATCTTTTTCTACGATTTCGATATTTTTCACTAATAATTTTAAATTTTTTAAGTATAGCAAAAACATTTTCAATAACAATTCTCATTTTTGAAATTCGCTCATTATTTTGCTTTTCTTCTTTATTTAAAGGGTTTTTCTTTGATTTTCTTTTAGGAATTAAAACATTATGATTAATTTTTTGTATGCCTTGATAACCTAAATCCACTAAAACAGTTGTTTCTGGTAAAAATTTAATTTTTGAATCTTTTAAAATTTTAAAGTCATGGTTTTTACCATAAGAAAAATCAGAACTAATAATTTTTTTACTATCTTTTTCAATTATAACTTGTGTTTTTATTGTGTGTTTTTTCTTTTTTCCTGAGTAGTGCTGTTTTTGTCTTTTTTTGGGCGTTGGATTTGGCTTTCAGTTACATCAATTATAACAGTCTTATCTTTGAAATAATCTTTTAATAGTGATTTTTGACCAGTAAGTTGTTGAAAATTAGGGTGTTTTATTAAAGTGTCTTCAATTCATTTGATATTTCTATAACAACTACTTTCACTAATATCATAACTTTTTGCAATATGAAAATAAGTTCTATATTCTCTTCAATATTCTAAAGTCATTAAAATACGATTTTCTAATGATAATTTATTGGTTCTTCCGCGACGAAATCTCTTTTTTAATTCTTCTATTTTTAAAATTTCTAGCATTTTATTAAAAGTAGTATGTTTAATACCAGTTAATCTTAAAAAATTTTTATCACTTATTTGATTATTTTTTTTAAATTTCATTTAAATTCCACCTTTTTATTAAAAACAACAATTCAATTATATTTTAAATTAATTTTGCAAGAAGTCTAATAAATAAAGCAGTTTATCTTGCCTTAGGAATTAATTTAGATGGTTTAAAAGATATTTTAGGAATGTGAATTAGTGAGAATGAGGGAGCCAAATTTTGACTTAATAATCTTACGGAAATGAAAAATCGTGGGTTACAAGATATTCTTGTTGCTTGTAGTGATAATTTAACTGGGATGTCTGATGCAATAGAAGCTGTTTTCCCAAAAACACAGCATCAATTATGCATTGTTCATCAAATTCGCAATAGTTTAAAATTTGTTCCTTACAAAGATCGCAAACTTGTAGCTAATGATTTAAAATCAATTTATACAGCAATTAATGAAGAAATAGCGTTAATTGCTTTAGATCATTTTTCAGAAAAATGAAATAAAAAGTATCCACAAATTACTAAATCATGAAAAAATAACTGAAATAATTTAATAATTTTTCTTGAATATCCTCAGGAATTTAGAAGAATTATTTACACAACTAATGCGATTGAATCTGTTAATAGTCAATTAAGAAAAGTCATTAAGAATAAAAAGATTTTTCCTAATGACGCATCAGTTTTTAAAATATTTTATTTAGCATTTCAAAATATGGTTAAGAAATGAACGATGCCAATTCAAAATTGGGGTAGTGCAATTTCACATTTAATGATAAAATTTGAGGACAGAGTGAATTTAAGTTAATTACTTAGAGACACAGTTAATTGTACAGTCCCATTTATTTTGAGGTCGCGTTTAGTTTTCTTAGGTATTGTTTTGAAGAAGTAAAACAATCAGCTAATTATATTATTTAATTACTAAACTAAGCCTGCCTTTCTTGTTATTGTCATTTTTATTCATTAGACTTGGTACATAACTATAACATTTTATGCCGACTAAACTATAAAATTCATTTTTATCTTTGTATTTATCTAACATTTGTATTTCATCTAAAAAATAATTATCAAAATAGTAGATAAATACAAAGATAAAAATGAATTTTATAGTTTAGTCGGCATAAAATGTTATAGTTATGTACCAAGTCTATTAAAATATAATACCGCTGTTTGTTGGTTTGGAGTTAAACCCTTATGTTGGTATTTTCATTTTCAGAGATTTAAATAATTTTGAATATTAGTAAAACCTAAACCATGATAATAGACTTCTTGCAAAATTAATTTAAAATATAATTGAATTGTTGTTTTTAATAAAAAGGTGGAATTTAAATGAAATTTAAAAAAAATAATCAAATAAGTGATAAAAATTTTTTAAGATTAACTGGTATTAAACATACTACTTTTAATAAAATGCTAGAAATTTTAAAAATAGAAGAATTAAAAAAGAGATTTCGTCGCGGAAGAACCAATAAATTATCATTAGAAAATCGTATTTTAATGACTTTAGAATATTGAAGAGAATATAGAACTTATTTTCATATTGCAAAAAGTTATGATATTAGTGAAAGTAGTTGTTATAGAAATATCAAATGAATTGAAGACACTTTAATAAAACACCCTAATTTTCAACAACTTACTGGTCAAAAATCACTATTAAAAGATTATTTCAAAGATAAGACTGTTATAATTGATGTAACTGAAAGCCAAATCCAACGCCCAAAAAAAGACAAAAACAGCACTACTCAGGAAAAAAGAAAAAACACACAATAAAAACACAAGTTATAATTGAAAAAGATAGTAAAAAAATTATTAGTTCTGATTTTTCTTATGGTAAAAACCATGACTTTAAAATTTTAAAAGATTCAAAAATTAAATTTTTACCAGAAACAACTGTTTTAGTGGATTTAGGTTATCAAGGCATACAAAAAATTAATCATAATGTTTTAATTCCTAAAAGAAAATCAAAGAAAAACCCTTTAAATAAAGAAGAAAAGCAAAATAATGAGCGAATTTCAAAAATGAGAATTGTTATTGAAAATGTTTTTGCTATACTTAAAAAATTTAAAATTATTAGTGAAAAATATCGAAATCGTAGAAAAAGATTTGCTTTAAGATTTAATTTAATAGCTTCAATTTATAATTTACAACTATTAGTTTAAATATATTTGATAATTTAAAATTTCAGTCTTTTTTTATTGTAAATAATAATTTTTATTATGTTTTAATGACAAAATATTTGTAAAAATAATCTAAAAATTATTTTAATAACACTTTTATATTTATTTTAAATTTAAAAATTATAATTATCATATTAATTTTGCAAGAAGTCTAATAATTTTTATTATGTTTTAATGACAAAATATTTGTAAAAATAATCTAAAAATTATTTTAATAACACTTTTATATTTATTTTAAATTTAAAAATTATAATTATCATATTAATTTTGCAAGAAGTCTAATGAATTAAGGCTTCTTTAAGACTAGATTGTAATTTACTGATTTTATTTAAGTTACGATAACTAGCTTCAGGATTAGTTGTTGTTTTAGTTACACATAAAGTAGAATTTGTTTGTTTTGCTACTAAAAAATATAATTTTTGCATATCAGAAGTAATAATTGAATTTTCGTTAATTAATTCTTTGTTCATATTTTCAATAACTCATTGTTTTTGTAAACGTTTGGTGTTTGTGGATTTAACATAAATATTGTTATTATTATCAATTGCCATTTGAATACAGCATTTAGTATTAGTTGCGAATGGGTCAAGGTGAATTCTTCGTGGATCAGTTTTATATTTGAAATTTCCTTTATGGATTTCTTTAATAAATGTTTCATCGATTTGGATTTTACCAGATAATTTTTTAAATTTTAATTGGGTATTTTCTAATTGTTTTGATTTCATTAATTTTTGACGATTATATCAAGCAGTTTTTAATGTAGTTTTAATAAAACGAGAAATTGTTTTACTAGATTGCCCCAGCAATGAAATTTGAATCAATAAATTTCATTGTTCATAATTTAAATGACTTCAATAAATAAAATGATTACGAAAAGCGTCAAAACTTGCACGGCAATTTTTACATAAATATTTTTGTTTTCCTTCTGAATTATGTCCATTTTTAACGCAATGGTAAGATTCACATTTAGGGCATTTAATACCTTGTGCTCTAAATTTTTGATCAATTTCATTTAAACGTTTTTGTTTTTTTATTAATTCTGCTTGTTGTTTGACTTTTTCATAAAATTCTAAAAATTGATCATCTGTTAAAGTATTTACTAGTTCTTGAATTATTTTTTCCATAATTATTATCCACCTCTATCATATTAAAATATACCTAAAATTAAGTATATTAGACTTCTTGCAAAATTAATTTAAAATATAATTGAATTGTTGTTTTTAATAAAAAGGTGGAATTTAAATGAAATTTAAAAAAAATAATCAAATAAGTGATAAAAATTTTTTAAGATTAACTGGTATTAAACATACTACTTTTAATAAAATGCTAGAAATTTTAAAAATAGAAGAATTAAAAAAGAGATTTCGTCGCGGAAGAACCAATAAATTATCATTAGAAAATCGTATTTTAATGACTTTAGAATATTGAAGAGAATATAGAACTTATTTTCATATTGCAAAAAGTTATGATATTAGTGAAAGTAGTTGTTATAGAAATATCAAATGAATTGAAGACACTTTAATAAAACACCCTAATTTTCAACAACTTACTGGTCAAAAATCACTATTAAAAGATTATTTCAAAGATAAGACTGTTATAATTGATGTAACTGAAAGCCAAATCCAACGCCCAAAAAAAGACAAAAACAGCACTACTCAGGAAAAAAGAAAAAACACACAATAAAAACACAAGTTATAATTGAAAAAGATAGTAAAAAAATTATTAGTTCTGATTTTTCTTATGGTAAAAACCATGACTTTAAAATTTTAAAAGATTCAAAAATTAAATTTTTACCAGAAACAACTGTTTTAGTGGATTTAGGTTATCAAGGCATACAAAAAATTAATCATAATGTTTTAATTCCTAAAAGAAAATCAAAGAAAAACCCTTTAAATAAAGAAGAAAAGCAAAATAATGAGCGAATTTCAAAAATGAGAATTGTTATTGAAAATGTTTTTGCTATACTTAAAAAATTTAAAATTATTAGTGAAAAATATCGAAATCGTAGAAAAAGATTTGCTTTAAGATTTAATTTAATAGCTTCAATTTATAATTTACAACTATTAGTTTAAATATATTTGATAATTTAAAATTTCAGTCTTTTTTTATTGTAAATAATAATTTTTATTATGTTTTAATGACAAAATATTTGTAAAAATAATCTAAAAATTATTTTAATAACACTTTTATATTTATTTTAAATTTAAAAATTATAATTATCATATTAATTTTGCAAGAAGTCTATTCAATAAATATCAAGAGTTTTCGACAAAATTAAAATAAAAAATTATTAATTATTATTAAATTTTCACTAATATATATTAATTTTATATTTTTACTTACTTAAATCTATTATATTTATTTGTTACAGCATTACCTTTATAATTAATTCAACTATCATCATTTTTATTATTAGACTTGGTACATAACTATAACTAGCTTAATTCAAAATTATATATTCCTGAAATTAAGTTAAATCGTAATCCAAATCTTCTAATCTTATTGCGATAACGATAAACTAGTATTTTAAATCTTTTTAATCTAGCAAAAACATGTTCAATGACAATTCTAACTTTACTTAAAAAGCTATTATATTCCTTTTTATCTGGATTTAAAGGATTATTTTTTTTAATTTTGTCGAAAACTCTTGATAAAATAAAAAAAATCATCAACTTGATAATTTTAAAAGGCTTTTATGTAAAATTACTATTTTTACTTTAACTTTTTTATACATTAAAATATAATACCGCTGTTTGTTGGTTTGGAGTTAAACCCTTATGTTGGTATTTTCATTTTCAGAGATTTAAATAATTTTGAATATTAGTAAAACCTAAACCATGATAATGAATTAAGGCTTCTTTAAGACTAGATTGTAATTTACTGATTTTATTTAAGTTACGATAACTAGCTTCAGGATTAATTGTTGTTTTAGTTACACATAAAGTAGAATTTGTTTGTTTTGCTACTAAAAAATATAATTTTTGCATATCAGAAGTAATAATTGAATTTTCGTTAATTAATTCTTTGTTCATATTTTCAATAACTCATTGTTTTTGTAAACGTTTGGTGTTTGTGGATTTAACATAAATATTGTTATTATTATCAATTGCCATTTGAATACAGCATTTAGTATTAGTTGCGAATGGGTCAAGGTGAATTCTTCGTGGATCAGTTTTATATTTGAAATTTCCTTTATGGATTTCTTTAATAAATGTTTCATCGATTTGGATTTTACCAGATAATTTTTTAAATTTTAATTGGGTATTTTCTAATTGTTTTGATTTCATTAATTTTTGACGATTATATCAAGCAGTTTTTAATGTAGTTTTAATAAAACGAGAAATTGTTTTACTAGATTGCCCCAGCAATGAAATTTGAATCAATAAATTTCATTGTTCATAATTTAAATGACTTCAATAAATAAAATGATTACGAAAAGCGTCAAAACTTGCACGGCAATTTTTACATAAATATTTTTGTTTTCCTTCTGAATTATGTCCATTTTTAACGCAATGGTAAGATTCACATTTAGGGCATTTAATACCTTGCGCTCTAAATTTTTGATCAATTTCATTTAAACGTTTTTGTTTTTTTATTAATTCTGCTTGTTGTTTGACTTTTTCATAAAATTCTAAAAATTGATCATCTGTTAAAGTATTTACTAGTTCTTGAATTATTTTTTCCATAATTATTATCCACCTCTATCATATTAAAAATATACCTAAAATTAAGTATATTCAATAAATATCAAGAGTTTTCGACAAAATTAAAAATTATTTTTACTCTTTTTAATTGGCAATAATGTATTTTTATGAACATTTTGCAAACCTTGATATCCTGAATCGGCAATTAATTCTAATTTTGGATTTATAAGTGTATTTGATTTTAAAAATAACTTATAATCATGAGTACTGCCATAACAAAAATCTACTGAAATAATTTTATTGTTAAATAAATCAATAATTATTTGCGATTTTAATGAATGTTGCCTTTTCTTACCAGAAAATAATAATTTTAGTTTTTTTTAATTCTTTCAATTGGAATTTCTGTAGCATCAATTGCTAATAAATTATTAGTAGTACCCTTATTTTCTAATAATATCTTTTTGCCAGGTATATGAAAGTGACTATTTTTTATTAGAGTATTTTCAACTCAAAAGATATTACGAATACAACTAACATGACTAATATTATATTTTTTTGCAATAATACGATATGTACTATATTCTTTTCAGTATTCTAAAGTCATAAGTAATCTTTGCTCTATTGATAATTTATTTGGTCTACCACCAATTTGTTTTTGTTTAGCTTCACCTTCTTTTAAAATTTCTACCATTTTCATGAAAGTTTTATATTTTATGCCTATTAAACTATAAAATTCGTTTTCGTCTTTGTATTTATCTAACATTTGTACTTCACCTAGGAAATAATATTATCAAAATAGTAGATAAAATTAAAGGTTATGTACCAAATCTATTATATTTATTTCATAATGAACTTTTATATATTTCTTTTCTGATTTCTATTTCTGAATTAATATTTTCATTAATGTAATAGACTTCTTGCAAAATTAATTTAAAATATAATTGAATTGTTGTTTTTAATAAAAAGGTGGAATTTAAATGAAATTTAAAAAAAATAATCAAATAAGTGATAAAAATTTTTTAAGATTAACTGGTATTAAACATACTACTTTTAATAAAATGCTAGAAATTTTAAAAATAGAAGAATTAAAAAAGAGATTTCGTCGCGGAAGAACCAATAAATTATCATTAGAAAATCGTATTTTAATGACTTTAGAATATTGAAGAGAATATAGAACTTATTTTCATATTGCAAAAAGTTATGATATTAGTGAAAGTAGGTGTTATAGAAATATCAAATGAATTGAAGACACTTTAATAAAACACCCTAATTTTCAACAACTTACTGGTCAAAAATCACTATTAAAAGATTATTTCAAAGATAAGACTGTTATAATTGATGTAACTGAAAGCCAAATCCAACGCCCAAAAAAAGACAAAAACAGCACTACTCAGGAAAAAAGAAAAAACACACAATAAAAACACAAGTTATAATTGAAAAAGATAGTAAAAAAATTATTAGTTCTGATTTTTCTTATGGTAAAAACCATGACTTTAAAATTTTAAAAGATTCAAAAATTAAATTTTTACCAGAAACAACTGTTTTAGTGGATTTAGGTTATCAAGGCATACAAAAAATTAATCATAATGTTTTAATTCCTAAAAGAAAATCAAAGAAAAACCCTTTAAATAAAGAAGAAAAGCAAAATAATGAGCGAATTTCAAAAATGAGAATTGTTATTGAAAATGTTTTTGCTATACTTAAAAAATTTAAAATTATTAGTGAAAAATATCGAAATCGTAGAAAAAGATTTGCTTTAAGATTTAATTTAATAGCTTCAATTTATAATTTACAACTATTAGTTTAAATATATTTGATAGGGACTGTACAATTAACTGTGTCTCTAAGTAATTAACTTAAATTCACTCTGTCCTCAAATTTTATCATTAAATGTGAAATTGCACTACCCCAATTTTGAATTGGCATCGTTCATTTCTTAACCATATTTTGAAATGCTAAATAAAATATTTTAAAAACTGATGCGTCATTAGGAAAAATCTTTTTATTCTTAATGACTTTTCTTAATTGACTATTAACAGATTCAATCGCATTAGTTGTGTAAATAATTCTTCTAAATTCCTGAGGATATTCAAGAAAAATTATTAAATTATTTCAGTTATTTTTTCATGATTTAGTAATTTGTGGATACTTTTTATTTCATTTTTCTGAAAAATGATCTAAAGCAATTAACGCTATTTCTTCATTAATTGCTGTATAAATTGATTTTAAATCATTAGCTACAAGTTTGCGATCTTTGTAAGGAACAAATTTTAAACTATTGCGAATTTGATGAACAATGCATAATTGATGCTGTGTTTTTGGGAAAACAGCTTCTATTGCATCAGACATCCCAGTTAAATTATCACTACAAGCAACAAGAATATCTTGTAAGCCACGATTTTTCATTTCCGTAAGATTATTAAGTCAAAATTTGGCTCCCTCATTCTCACTAATTCACATTCCTAAAATATCTTTTAAACCATCTAAATTAATTCCTAAGGCAAGATAAACTGCTTTATTTATTATTCGTTTATCTTGCTTTACTTTAACAACAATACAATCAAAATAAACAATCGGATAAATCTTCTCTAAAGGTTTAGTTTGTCACATTTTAACTTCTTCAATAACATCATCAGTTATTTGACTAATTAAACTTTCTGAAATTTCTGCTCCGTGATAGAATTCTTGCAATTGTGCTTTGATATCAGAAATTGTCATTCCTCTTGCATATAAAGAAATTACTTTTTGATCAAAGTTATCAAATCTTCTTTGTCTTTTTGGAATAATTACTGGTTCAAAAGTACTATTTCGATCTCTTGGTACATCAATTGCGATTGAACCATTTTTAGTAATAATGGTTTTTTGTGTGTTGCCATTTCTTTTATTATGATTCTCATCAGTTTCAAGATAATCTTTAATTTCCGTATTTAACATTCGTTCAGTTAATTTTTTGGTAAATTCCTGAAAAATAGTATTGCCTTTAAATAAATCTTGTGGATTATCAATATTTTCTAAAAAATAATCAACAACTTTATCAATTGCGTCAGGTTCTTTTTTTATTTTTTTTTGTCATTTTCTGTTCTCCTTCTTTTAAGTATAATTCAGAATGAATTATCGAGACACAGAATTTTGGACAGGCTCATTTGATAATTTAAAATTTCAGTCTTTTTTTATTGTAAATAATAATTTTTATTATGTTTTAATGACAAAATATTTGTAAAAATAATCTAAAAATTATTTTAATAACACTTTTATATTTATTTTAAATTTAAAAATTATAATTATCATATTAATTTTGCAAGAAGTCTAATGTAATACATTTAATTTGTTTAAATTTGCCATTCTTAAATGTAATAAGTTATTTAAATTCTTATGATTATATATTTTTGCCCCATATCCTAATTGTTGTTTTACCAAATGTGACACATCACTTTCAATGCTACAACCAATATTTCATTCTAAATTTTGATGAGGAATACCATGTTTATTATTACTGAAATAATTACTCGCCTTCCTTAACTTTGTTTTAATATCTTTATTTAATTCATTTTTAGCAACATTACGAATGTTTTTGATTAATTCTTGATGATTTCCATCCTTATATAATTTAATTCAACTATTTAGTGCTACTTTGCGATTTTCAAAAATAATATTAAATGCAGTTTGTTTTAATTTTTTAATAGCATGATAACCATCTAAAATATATCTAACATTACCAAAACTATTGGCAATTTCTCTAATTCAAGTATCACCATCGCCACAAACAATTATTTTGTCATAATTAATATTTACATAATATTTTTGTAATTCCTTAATTAATAAATCACGATAATTCATCGTATTTATTCGTTTACCAACTTTTAACATTAGAAAATGACCTCGTTTGTTTTCTAATTCTCTACGAGCATGTTTGTAATTTTTTTCTTTATGTCCGGTATGAAAAGTAACTAAACGAATTCTTTGGTCTTGTTTAACTTTATGGTCTAATGTTGCTAAAAATGTCTCATCTAGTTGAATATATAAATCCTTATTTTTGATATCAATTCTAGTTTTAGTTTCTTTTTCTGCTAGTTGAAAATATTCAGCAATATCATATTTATTTAAAATGCTTGAAATACTAGCTTTTGAAATATAACAATGATTTAGAGCATCTAAAACATCACGATAGCGTTTACCATCACCCAAAAGACTTAAAACTTTAAATTGAACATCAAAATAAATGCGTTGTTTAGGCAATAAACCAATTTCTTTATCTAATAAACATACATATTCAAATTTCCCTAATTTTTGATTTCAATATTTATATCGGCGTCGTTTAAAAACAACTTCACCAAAAATTGTAATAATTGTTCTTCAAGCAAAATGAACTACTTTATAACCTTGTTTTAACCGATAATGATATTTATATAAGTCTTCATCTAATTTTTCATATTCATTAGCTAATTGTTCACATTTGTTGGTGTACATATTTTTATGGGTTATAAATAAACTAAACCAATGCTTGTTTTCTGAGGTTTTTACATTATTATTAATTTTTAACATAATAAATTACCTTTCTTGATAGTAACTTTAACAAATTTTAGTATTCAATAAACTGAAAAAAATCTTTAATTTTGTCGAAAACTCTTGATAAAATAAAAAAAATCATCAACTTGATAATTTTAAAAGGCTTTTATGTAAAATTACTATTTTTACTTTAACTTTTTTATACATTAAAATATAATACCGCTGTTTGTTGGTTTGGAGTTAAACCCTTATGTTGGTATTTTCATTTTCAGAGATTAGACTTCTTGCAAAATTAATTTAAAATATAATTGAATTGTTGTTTTTAATAAAAAGGTGGAATTTAAATGAAATTTAAAAAAAATAATCAAATAAGTGATAAAAATTTTTTAAGATTAACTGGTATTAAACATACTACTTTTAATAAAATGCTAGAAATTTTAAAAATAGAAGAATTAAAAAAGAGATTTCGTCGCGGAAGAACCAATAAATTATCATTAGAAAATCGTATTTTAATGACTTTAGAATATTGAAGAGAATATAGAACTTATTTTCATATTGCAAAAAGTTATGATATTAGTGAAAGTAGTTGTTATAGAAATATCAAATGAATTGAAGACACTTTAATAAAACACCCTAATTTTCAACAACTTACTGGTCAAAAATCACTATTAAAAGATTATTTCAAAGATAAGACTGTTATAATTGATGTAACTGAAAGCCAAATCCAACGCCCAAAAAAAGACAAAAACAGCACTACTCAGGAAAAAAGAAAAAACACACAATAAAAACACAAGTTATAATTGAAAAAGATAGTAAAAAAATTATTAGTTCTGATTTTTCTTATGGTAAAAACCATGACTTTAAAATTTTAAAAGATTCAAAAATTAAATTTTTACCAGAAACAACTGTTTTAGTGGATTTAGGTTATCAAGGCATACAAAAAATTAATCATAATGTTTTAATTCCTAAAAGAAAATCAAAGAAAAACCCTTTAAATAAAGAAGAAAAGCAAAATAATGAGCGAATTTCAAAAATGAGAATTGTTATTGAAAATGTTTTTGCTATACTTAAAAAATTTAAAATTATTAGTGAAAAATATCGAAATCGTAGAAAAAGATTTGCTTTAAGATTTAATTTAATAGCTTCAATTTATAATTTACAACTATTAGTTTAAATATATTTGATAATTTAAAATTTCAGTCTTTTTTTATTGTAAATAATAATTTTTATTATGTTTTAATGACAAAATATTTGTAAAAATAATCTAAAAATTATTTTAATAACACTTTTATATTTATTTTAAATTTAAAAATTATAATTATCATATTAATTTTGCAAGAAGTCTATTTAAATAATTTTGAATATTAGTAAAACCTAAACCATGATAATGAATTAAGGCTTCTTTAAGACTAGATTGTAATTTACTGATTTTATTTAAGTTACGATAACTAGCTTCAGGATTAGTTGTTGTTTTAGTTACACATAAAGTAGAATTTGTTTGTTTTGCTACTAAAAAATATAATTTTTGCATATCAGAAGTAATAATTGAATTTTCGTTAATTAATTCTTTGTTCATATTTTCAATAACTCATTGTTTTTGTAAACGTTTGGTGTTTGTGGATTTAACATAAATATTGTTATTATTATCAATTGCCATTTGAATACAACATTTAGTATTAGTTGCGAATGGGTCAAGGTGAATTCTTCGTGGATCAGTTTTATATTTGAAATTTCCTTTATGGATTTCTTTAATAAATGTTTCATCGATTTGGATTTTACCAGATAATTTTTTAAATTTTAATTGGGTATTTTCTAATTGTTTTGATTTCATTAATTTTTGACGATTATATCAAGCAGTTTTTAATGTAGTTTTAATAAAACGAGAAATTGTTTTACTAGATTGCCCCAGCAATGAAATTTGAATCAATAAATTTCATTGTTCATAATTTAAATGACTTCAATAAATAAAATGATTACGAAAAGCGTCAAAACTTGCACGGCAATTTTTACATAAATATTTTTGTTTTCCTTCTGAATTATGTCCATTTTTAACGCAATGGTAAGATTCACATTTAGGGCATTTAATACCTTGTGCTCTAAATTTTTGATCAATTTCATTTAAACGTTTTTGTTTTTTTATTAATTCTGCTTGTTGTTTGACTTTTTCATAAAATTCTAAAAATTGATCATCTGTTAAAGTATTTACTAGTTCTTGAATTATTTTTTCCATAATTATTATCCACCTCTATCATATTAAAAATATACCTAAAATTAAGTATATTCAATAAATATCAAGAGTTTTCGACAAAATTAAAAAAAATTTTCTTAATTATATATTCATATATTTGTTATAATTAAATTTTACACCATTCTTAAGTATAAGAATGGTGTGCTTTTGCTTTTTTTAAATTTGTGATATAATTCAAAATATATTTATATTAATTTTTTACGGAAAGGACAGCGTTGTTATGTATATTTTAGTGGAACAACGAGGCTATGTAGTTTATAATCTATATGATCAAGAAGTAGCAATTTTTATGCTAATGCCAGAAGCCATTGCATTTATTAAAAGACAATATCATATGCCACAACAAATAACAATATCACATAAACAACATTATCCTGCTTTACCAATAATAAATAATTATTGTCCAAATCAAAATGGACCAATATTGCAAAATCCGTATCATCAACCACCAATCGGAAGACAACATCCATATACAACATCAATGGTAAATGGTAATATGTATCCAAATAATGGCAATTTTGTTGTTAATGACCCCCGCCTACAGCCCCAGCCCCAGCAGGGTCCTAATCCTAATCTAGTTGTTAGAGAAAAATTTGAACCAACAATTAATATGACTAATAGTATGTTAAATGAGCAGTTATTTAATGAACAAGAATATCGATCACAATTGAATGGTCATAGTTTACAACAATCAGAACAAAAAGGTGATGAGCGAAAACTTAAACTTGATAAGTTTCGTCAACATTTGGATGATGTCGTTAAAAAAAAGCAATTACAAAGTAATGGAACCGAAAACAAGTTGGGGGTAAATAGTAAACCAAGTAGTTTTGCATTTAATAACGCTAAGCAGTCAAAGGTTAATTCATCAAGTACTATTGATTTAGAAAGAGCTGATGTTGAACAAAAATTGAAAAGTGGTTTTACTATTAGTAATATGGATGCTTTAAAACAAGGTAGTGAAGAAGAAAGTTTTATAGATAATAAAAAGATTAAAACTTGAGTGTGCGTTGTGCTTATTATTTTGGCAGTGGTCATTGTTGGTTTTGGTATTTTAGGACTTTTAGTAGGAATAAATGTTGGTGGTATGAGTGATAAAATTAAAGAATTATTTATTGGTTAATTAAAAATATGTTTCAAAATATTCATTCTAGTTGGAAAGATTTTCTTATTAGTCAAACTACTCAACCTTATTTTATTGAATTAGTTAGTAAAGTAGCATTAGCATATAAAAATAATCAGTGTTATCCACAGCCACAAGATATTTTAAGGGTATTAAAAATTGTTAGTTTTAATGATATTAAAGTAGTTATTTTAGGACAAGATCCATATCATCAACCAAATCAAGCTAATGGTTTGGCTTTTAGTGTTAATCGCGGTGTTAAATTGCCACCAAGTTTAAAAAATATTTTTGTAGAATTGGAAAATGATTTAGGAATTATTGTACAAAATGGTGATTTAACTAAATGAGTCCGAAGTGGTGTTTTTCTTTTAAATGCTGTTTTAACGGTACAAAAAGATCAAGCATTTTCACATGCTAATTTTAATTGGCAAGAATTTACTGATAATCTCATAAAATATATTGACAATTATCATAATAATGTTATTTTTGTTTTATGAGGTAAAAAAGCACAAGCAAAGATTAATTTAATTAATGACCAAAAGCATCTTATTCTTATGGGACCACATCCCTCACCGTTGGGAGCACATTATGGGTTTTTTAATCAGAAGTATTTTAGTAAGATTAATGAATACTTGATAAAGCATAATAAGAAGCCGATTGATTGACAGTTATAGTTTTTCTTTAGAAAGGAAACTAGATTAATGATTTTTTTTAATAGTAATAAAAATGGTTTGTCGTTATTTGATATTAGAACAGCGTATATTGTTGCGGGAGCATTAGTTTTAGCGGCATTGTCTTATATTTTAATGACAGGGCTTTCAATGTTTATAAAAAAAGAACGATATCGTGGCCTTCGTTTGACAACGAAAAATATTGCTTATATTGCGATGTTATCAACGGTATCGGTAGTAACAACTGTCGTTATTGCATTGTATATGCCAGCAGCGGTTTTACCGCCGATTAGAATAGCTATTGAAGGTTTAATGATTAAGATTACGGGTTATATTTTTGGTCCCGTAATTGGTATTTTATGTGCTTTGATTACTGATATTTTAGTAATGATGTTTGTTCCATCATATATTCATCCTGCGTATATTGTGACGGTTATTGGTTTTGGTTTTATTTCTGGTATTGCTGGTGATTTGCGACGAATGTTTCATCAAAAGTCATGAATTTTAATTTTAATAACTAATATTTTTATTATTGGTTTTGGAACCGCTGCTTTAGTAATGACTTATTATGCTCCACAATTTGCTGATTTTGCTGTTGATGAAGTTCCTTTTACAAAAAATGTTCCGATTAAGAAATGAATTATGATGCTAATTATTAGTATTGGGACAGTTTTAATTTTAGTTGTTGTTTGGGCAACTTGAATGTATTTTCGTTTTATAAAAAAGGATACCAAAGGTTTTAATGATTTAGTTCCGATTATTTTGTTAGCAGTTATAAATGAATATATTGTTACGGTGTTAATTGCATCTTGGGGGGATGTTAGTCTGTTAACTAATCGTACTGAGGATTATGGTTTAGCAATGATTCCGCGATTGGCGATGGCACCGATTAAAATATTTTTTAATACGGTAATTATTTATGTTACTTGAAAAACTATTAGACCATTAATTAATGAAGATCGTTAGCATTTATAAGGAGTGTTATTTAGATGAAAAGGCTAAATGTTTGGTTACAAATTACAAAGTATTATTTTCGTAAAAATTTTTATTCAATTTTAAATATTTTAAAATTGGATTTTAATAAAAATTTCAATACTCGTAGTATTGCCTTAGCAGCTGTGATGTTAGCATTAACAATAGTTATTGTTAAATTTTTAGGTTTTATTTTAAAATTAGGTGTTGGTGGTAAAGGAACAATGGTAATTGGTTTTGGCTTTATCCCTAATGTCCTTTTTAGTTTTTTACATGGACCATTTTTTGGTTTTATTTTTGGTTTTATTTCCGATACAACATTGTTTATCTTAAAACCTAGCTTTTATAGTCCCATTATGGCAATTCAAGAACCAATTGTTGGGGTTCTTGCAGGAATTGCGGGAATTGTTTATAGTAAACTTCGTAGTTGTCAATTTGATTTTAAGAAGTATTTGCTATTTTTTACTGTGATGCAATTTATTTTGGTTGCTTTATTAATTTTAAGTTTTTATTTAATATTTTTCTCTGATTTTGTTTACTCTTTTTCATTGAAAAATAATAAAGTTTTTAGTGTTAAATGAGATTTACTTTATATGGTAATTTCTGGGATTTTTATTTCTACTTTATTTATGGCTGTGGAATTAGTTTTAATTTTAATTTTGTGAATAACTTGAAATAATCAAAAACAAAATAGTGTTACTGAGAAATTTAATAATGCGTTAATTTTTATTATTATTATTATTTTACAATTATTTTTAACATTAATTAATTCGTGAATTTTATCGCCATTACATTTTTTAGTATTTTATGATATTGATTATTTAGTTTCTTTATTACCACGATTAGTTAAAGAATTATTATTAATGCCGTTACGAATTGCAATATATTTTATAATTTTTAAAACAATTTTAAAAATTTATCATGATAAATATTTTTTGCAAAAAGAACTTAATTCTCATCAAGAAAATGTAGAGTAGGGATATAATGAAGAATTTTTTTAAACGATTTTTTAGTAAAAGTAAAATATTGTTTTTTACTAGTGTTGCTAATGCTTTAGTTTTGTTAAAAGATTGAAAATTTGTTTATAAGTTAATGACATTTTTAATTTTATTTAGTTTCTTTTTAGCTGGTGTCGTTTATGGGGTATTTATTGAATATTGATATATTAACCCGAAAAATTCACAACTTGATATGCCACGGTTATATAATTTTAATGTTTTAGTTAATTTTTGGTCGGTGCAAACTAATATATTAGCTTGTTTATATTTCTTTTATGCGTTACTTTATCATAATAAAACGGCAACTAATAAGTTTACTAATTTGACAACTCAAACTAGTATTACAATATATATTACAGTAACAATGGTTTTATTTTGGTTGTTAGTATTTTATGGTGTGGGAACAGGGATATCGTATGAATTTGCTTCCAATGCTGATCGGGTTATTGGCATTACAATGCATGCCATAACTCCATTATTAACATTAATTTACTTATTATTATCGTTAGGGAAAACTCAGATTTTATATAAAAAATATTTTACTCGCCAAATATTTTGAATGTTAGGATATCCGATTGGATATCTCATATTTATTAATTTAAGGGCTAAGTTATTAGATGATGATGGTATTAGGATTTTTTTATTTCCTTATGAGTTTGTTGATTTTTATCATCCGATATTTCCTTTACCAGTAGTTTGAAATAATATTTTATTAATAGGATTGGGAATATCAATGTTAGTAGGGATAAATGTTATTTTGATTGTTATTAATAATGTAATTTATAAGAAGACAAAACATATCAGTAAAAAGTAAGTTGATTAAACAAATCATCAGATAATAATTTTAATGATTTAGGTTATTGTTTTAAAGATATGGCGATAACAGGCCTTATTAGTCACATGGACGCGTAAAGTTTTGTTAGGTGGAAAAATATTTGAATAAGTATTAAGACAGTCAGCAATGATTGTCTTTTTATTTTATAAGGTGTTAAAAGTTTGTTCTTTGAAAATTAAATACAAGTGAATTAATAATGTTGGTATGTATTAAAGCACGATAAATTGTGGGTGGTCGCCCATAACCAAAAGAAGTTTACCAGTTAATAGATAACAATATATATTATTATATATAATTATACAAAAATTCTTAATATCATTAGAAAAATGGCAAAACCAATTAAAAATTGAAATGTGTAATAAAAAGCTGGTACTGTTTTAAAAACTGGAAAAATAGCAGTTGAAAAGTTAACTGTTGTTTTTGCAATAACTGCTAGCGGTCGTAAAATGGTAATGACTTGTGAAGCGGTCAGCATTCAATTTAGCATTTTGATACTAGCATTTTGAATCGCGCAGCCAATATCGTTAAATGTGGGTATTCATCGTCCAGAATATTTGCAATCTGGTGGCGGAATTAAGTCATCTCATTCTGAGTTGGTTGAACCATCAGGAATAAAGGCCGTGGAATTTAATACATTAGACTTCTTGCAAAATTAATTTAAAATATAATTGAATTGTTGTTTTTAATAAAAAGGTGGAATTTAAATGAAATTTAAAAAAAATAATCAAATAAGTGATAAAAATTTTTTAAGATTAACTGGTATTAAACATACTACTTTTAATAAAATGCTAGAAATTTTAAAAATAGAAGAATTAAAAAAGAGATTTCGTCGCGGAAGAACCAATAAATTATCATTAGAAAATCGTATTTTAATGACTTTAGAATATTGAAGAGAATATAGAACTTATTTTCATATTGCAAAAAGTTATGATATTAGTGAAAGTAGTTGTTATAGAAATATCAAATGAATTGAAGACACTTTAATAAAACACCCTAATTTTCAACAACTTACTGGTCAAAAATCACTATTAAAAGATTATTTCAAAGATAAGACTGTTATAATTGATGTAACTGAAAGCCAAATCCAACGCCCAAAAAAAGACAAAAACAGCACTACTCAGGAAAAAAGAAAAAACACACAATAAAAACCACAAGTTATAATTGAAAAAGATAGTAAAAAAATTATTAGTTCTGATTTTTCTTATGGTAAAAACCATGACTTTAAAATTTTAAAAGATTCAAAAATTAAATTTTTACCAGAAACAACTGTTTTAGTGGATTTAGGTTATCAAGGCATACAAAAAATTAATCATAATGTTTTAATTCCTAAAAGAAAATCAAAGAAAAACCCTTTAAATAAAGAAGAAAAGCAAAATAATGAGCGAATTTCAAAAATGAGAATTGTTATTGAAAATGTTTTTGCTATACTTAAAAAATTTAAAATTATTAGTGAAAAATATCGAAATCGTAGAAAAAGATTTGCTTTAAGATTTAATTTAATAGCTTCAATTTATAATTTACAACTATTAGTTTAAATATATTTGATAATTTAAAATTTCAGTCTTTTTTTATTGTAAATAATAATTTTTATTATGTTTTAATGACAAAATATTTGTAAAAATAATCTAAAAATTATTTTAATAACACTTTTATATTTATTTTAAATTTAAAAATTATAATTATCATATTAATTTTGCAAGAAGTCTATTAAAGTCATAGATTTTAAAATTGTAGTTAGAGTTGTTTCCTTTATGATAAAGTGGAAATGTTAAGGTAAAAATGTTAATACCATAACGAATATCAATATCGGTATTGAGATAATTAATACTGTTAACAGTCTTGTTGGTTGATAAGGTGATGAGTTTATTATCATAAGATTTAAGGACATTAAATTCAATTTGATAGATACTGTTATTATCTTTAATAGCATTGTAATTCTCTTGATGCGTTTTTTTATCAAAAGTAAAGAAATAACTTCTTAGTAATAATTCCGAATTACCAGTAACATTGATTAAATATTTTTTGGGATAAAAGGTAATTAACGAACGATAAAAAAACCGATTTGAATAAAGTAATCTTTGTTGTAATTATCTACTCCCTTAAAATCAATTTCGGTGTAAGTTTTTTCGTCCATATCAAAAGTGGCATAAAATAAACTGGCAAAGAAGTTACCAAGGATTTCATAGATTTCGTCAAAAACATTTTTGTAATCGTTATTGTTAATACTAGAAATGTTGTTTTTAAAATAAAGGTAAATGTCATTCCTTAATTCGGGGTCGTAGCGTAAAAAACTAAATTTAACATTGAGATAATTTAAAGTACCAAAAAGATACTTAATTAAGTAATAATCATTAGTCTTTTCGGTACCATATTTTCAAATTTCACTTTCACCGTGTAATAATTGTAAATAGTTATTACCCGCGACTAATGTTTTATTAAAAGCTTTAATTTTTAAAACATTATTATTAATTTCGCCTTTACTACTAGAACTTTTGTGATAAAAATAGCTTTCGTTTTTAAAACCGTAATTTTTAATGGTAAATTCTTTATAATAACCTTTTTCTAAGGCGTCAATGAAATTAAATACTGGTGTTCAATAAAGATAAGAATAATTAAATTTGTCAAAATCACCACGATGAATCATTAAATAGTCAAGATTATCAATGATATCTGTATAGTTATGGTTTCCATCAAATTTGGTGGTTGTTTCTGGCAAATCAATATCAGTTGTCGGTTTGGTTTGTGTTTCTGCTTTAAAAGATAGTATTTTTATTGGAGTAGTAATTGTTTCATTAGTAATTTTAACATGAGTATTTGAGGCAATAAATTCTGTTTTATCAAACATTTTGTCATTTTTTATTGTAATTTTTAATCTTTTAAGCTCGTTTCATACTATATCATTTTTCTTAAAATGTAAACTTTTTAAACCACAATTAGGTCTTCAATTTTCTTTGCAACTACTAGTTCCATCATATTTTAATCACTTTGGAGTATTAATAATTTCTTCTTTTTTGGTGTTATTAAAAATCTATTGCATATCTATCGTTATATTCATATGTAATTTGAATTTTAACATTTGATAAAATTAACACATAAGTTTCTTTGCTTTCTCTTTTGTTTCTAATTAGTGATTGTGTTATTATTTTGTCATTATTAATATTTTGGGGAATGGTAAAAATGTTATTGAAACTAATAATTAACACGGTAAATATTTTCATAAACATTTTTATCACTCCTTTTTAAAATTAGAAAAATATTTTATTTTTCATTATTCTTTTAGCTTTAATTTTTTTAATAAATCACTCAATGCCACAATTTATAATTACAGCTATTGTAATGCATATATCTAAATATCCTAGTATCATAAGTGAAATTAATGCTTCAAATTTTTCATATAATAATTTCAAATCATTAATTTCCAATTTTAAAAATGGAATGAAAAAGATAGTAATCATAAAAATGTAAGGTAAGATTCTCCATCAATATTTTTTTAAAGAATTAATAAGTTTGTTTGATTTCATTTTTCAAGGCTCTTTTTGCTTTAATTTTTTGAATAATCAAGCGGATTAATTTTTCAAATTTAATTGCAAAATATATTGCTCCGCCTCATCAAAAAACAAATATTCCTGCTAGCATAATACCACTATTGAACTTGCCAAAGAATTCAACCATCTGTTTATTCATAAAATCATTAAATTCGTTACTTGTTCTAGTTATTCATTTAGTATCCATTGCTGTTAATGCACAAATTAATAAACTTATAAAGATGAAAATGATACTTAATGCTATTTTTAACCACTGCTTTTTAAAAGAATTTTTAATTCTTAATTTTAATGGCATTTTTTCTTTTGAATTATCTTTTTTAAATAATTTTGCTAAAAGTTTTTTCATTTTTATTCTCCTTTCGTGTTTAAAAATTTTTAATTTTTGGTTTTCAATTATCAAGTCTGATTTTTGATTAATATGAATAGTATTTCACTTTTCTAGTTCTAAAATTTCTTTATTTTTTTCCATTATTATGTATTTAAGAGTATTAACACTATTTTCTAATATGACATTAACAATTTTTAATTTGTCATTCTCTGTTTCTAATTCTTGTTTTTTAGTTCATTTTTCCATTTTTTTACCTACCTTTAATTACAATAAATAAGGCAATAAGTACACAAGTAACACCAAGAATGGTAAAAATTGGGTGTTGCGAAAATGTCCGAGCCATTGGTTTAAATAGTTCTAAAATTGTTAAATTGCTAGTAATAAATTTTTGGAAATTAGTAAGACCTTCGCTAATATAGTTCGTTAAAGTTTCAAAATTACTACCAGCCAATAGTCCAAGAACACAGTTATTAAGATAAAAATAATAATTAGTTTAAACATTGTTAGTTACCTTGTTTTGATTTCATTGGTTTTATTTGTTTTTTAGTTTTTCCTCACGCACTTAATCGACCTTTATTTTTAACCGCATATTGGCGTTGTTTTTCTAAATTAACTTGTTGACTACCAAATCCAAGAATAATTGCCATAAGAAATTCTACAGCCAGCGTTAAGAATAAAGGAAATATTAGTTGAATATTCGTCTCCGGTACTTCAAGACTTCAAATTAAATCAAAAACTTTATAAAGCATTTGGGCGAGAAAGTCGGCAATTTTTGCAAGATTTTCCATTTTTTACTATTCCTTTTCTTTCATTTTTCTTAAAAATTTGCTAAATTTATCCATTTTTAAGTATTCTAAGTCTTCTAAATCAATTGCCATATCAGTATAGTATTTATCTTCATAATCAGGATTTACTTTTGAATTTAAGTAATCTCTTAAAAACGCTAGGTAAAAAGAATTGTAAGTGTTAAGTATTGGTAGAGGAATTTTTAGTTTAAAAAAATAAATATCAAGTTCAGGAATATCACGATATTTAATGCGACGGCCTTTTTTGCTATTTTTAGCATCAATTAAGGTGTTTCGTCAGCGTTCATATTCTTCAATGCTCGTAAAGGTACCATAGATGACTTTTAAGTAGGGACGAAAAATATTAACGGGTTTTTTGCGAATTCCCACAATCACATTATTGGCAATATCACGAACTTTAACTCAAATATGTTTATCTCTTTGACCGCTAGCTAACACAATATGACCAAAATGGCGTGCCAGAGCGAAATATTCTTGGATACCGGTTTCCTCGTTTTTGGTATTATTTTTTTCTCAATCAGTACCTTCAAGAAATAAATTGGTTTCATCTCATAAAAGTAAGGTTTTGTCTGGCAATACCGGATAATCAAAATCTAATAATCCCATATGACCTAAACTTAATTTTTGGGTTTTTCTAGTAATGGAAAGGTTGATGCGATGTGATATTTCTTCTTTTTTAGTAATTTTGATGCATATACTAGAAAAGCAGTTTTTCCAGTTCCTAATGAACCAATCACAATATTTAATGGTGAATTTTTTAAGAAATTAATAACTTTGTTAATTTGTGTTAAATTACCGATTTTAAAAAGAAAAATTAAAATACAACCTGCTAAAAATAAATAGCTTACAATGTTTTTAAAATAACCGTTGTAAATATATCAAGTTGCTCCGCAATGTCATAAAATTAGAAATGAGGTGCGATTCAATTCAATAAAATGGTTATTTTTTTCTATTATTCATTTGCAAAATTTCATATTGCACCTCACTTTATTTTTTTGTTAGCGTACCGCCCCAAGTAGTTTTTCAAACATTTTAAAACAAATAAAGAATATTGCCAAAATAAATGGAAAAATGAATATTCAGTAATCAGCAAAGAAGTTACCAACTTGTGGCATATTAACAGCAATAATTTCTCACATTTTAATAAACGCCGTTATAATTGCATTTCATAATTTAGTCATCGCATCACTAGCTGTTATTTTTTCTACTGTTGCAGGTGCATCGGCCAAGAAAGTTCCAATCATATAATCACCCCCTTTCTTTTTAAAACATTCATCATTTATATTCAAAGTTTTTCTTAAATTTGTTAAAACCACGATTAACCTTAACACGATTATATTTTTTCCTAATTAATTTTGAATTTCTTTGGGAATGCATCACAATGTAACTTCTTGACATTAATTTTTTCCCTATCTAAATACTGATATGGTTTTTCAAAGTAGCATTAGAATAAATCACACCATGAATCGCTGTTAAGAATCAAAAAGCAATGTTTGCTATTAAAAGTCAAAGTGGTTCTTTGGTTAAATCAATTTCTTTGCCAGAAACTCACGCCGGAATAGTTGTAATTTGGATAAATAAATCTCAGAAAGTTTGTTTAATTTGTTCTCAATTAAATTCTTTTAAGTTTATTGTCACTTTCTATCTCCCAAAAATCATTTTTATTGGTAAATACATAATTGAAATTAAGGCGAAAAGAAAAGTAATGATAATAATTAATCCGGCAATAAACGCAACTTGTGCAGGCATTTTTTCTATGGGAACAAACAGTTTTAAGAACTCCATAATAATTTCTCAAAACATTATTTTTTATCCGCGTTATTGTCTTTTGAATTAGGAGCTTTAACTCATTCTTCAAAGCGGGCAATAAATACTTTTTCGTCTTTTGTAAAATTACCCGTATTATTTTTAATGGCATTTTTATATTTAATTCTAATTTTTATTTTGGCATAAATTTTATAAGCAAAATATGCCAATAGCATTATGCAAATGATAATAAATATTAGTCCAATCGCAATATTCATTTTTAAACTCCTTTAAAATAGTTATAATTTATATCTTTTTTGTTGTTTTCTTTTTCGGCAATGAAAAAACCTAATAATTCTTGTCCTTTAATTAATTTTTTTCTTTTTCTTTTTGATTAATTAAAATTACTTGGTATTTACTATCTTTAAATTATTCCAATGCAAATCGAATTTTCATATTTTCCTTTATAAACAAATCGTTTTGGAAACCAAATACCGATTTGTTCATTAAATCACGGAATTTTTGGGGCTTTAATAAACATTGCTTTTTGCGTTTCTTTTAAGAGATATTTTTTAGTATTTAAGAAAATGTTTTCAATATTTTTCATAATAAATTACCTTTCTTATAAATAAACTAAGTTATATTAACTAAGTTGTTAGTTAACTTAGTTTTTTAAACATTTATATATCGCAGATTTAAGTGTTTAACAAGCTTTGTTAATAAATTTTGTTTTTTTATTAGATAAAGATTTTAATATTTTTAAACTTAGCATACCCCTATATAGAAATTTCTACACTTTAATGTCCGCATCCTACCCTTGGAACTAATTTAATAGCGTGTATATTTTTAGGAAATCTACCCATTCATTTTTTTATTGCAAAACGAAACAAATTGCTATAGCTAATAGGGTGTTATCTATCAACTGGTAAACTTCTTTTGGTTATGGCGATGGCGACCACCCACAATTTATCGTGTCTTAATACATACCAACATTATTAATTCACTTGTATTTAATTTTCAAAGAACAAATTTTTAACACTTTATAAAATAAAAAGACAATCATTGCTGACTGTCTTAATACTTATTCAAATATTTTCCCACCTAACAAAACTTTATGCGTCCTAGAATTTGTTTGTTTTGCTACTAAAAAATATAATTTTTGCATATCAGAAGTAATAATTGAATTTTCGTTAATTAATTCTTTGTTCATATTTTCAATAACTCATTGTTTTTGTAAACGTTTGGTGTTTGTGGATTTAACATAAATATTGTTATTATTATCAATTGCCATTTGAATACAGCATTTAGTATTAGTTGCGAATGGGTCAAGGTGAATTCTTCGTGGATCAGTTTTATATTTGAAATTTCCTTTATGGATTTCTTTAATAAATGTTTCATTGATTTGAATTTTACCAGATAATTTTTTAAATTTTAATTGGGTATTTTCTAATTGTTTTGATTTCATTAATTTTTGACGATTATATCAAGCAGTTTTTAATGTAGTTTTAATAAAACGAGAAATTGTTTTACTAGATTGCCCCAGCAATGAAATTTGAATCAATAAATTTCATTGTTCATAATTTAAATGACTTCAATAAATAAAATGATTACGAAAAGCGTCAAAACTTGCACGGCAATTTTTACATAAATATTTTTGTTTTCCTTCTGAATTATGTCCATTTTTAACGCAATGGTAAGATTCACATTTAGGGCATTTAATACCTTGCGCTCTAAATTTTTGATCAATTTCATTTAACCGTTTTTGTTTTTGTTTTTTTTTATTAATTCTGCTTGTTGTTTGACTTTTTCATAAAATTCTAAAAATTGATCATCTGTTAAAGTATTTACTAGTTCTTGAATTATTTTTTCCATAATTATTATCCACCTCTATCATATTAAAAATATACCTAAAATTAAGTATATTCAATAAATATCAAGAGTTTTCGACAAAATTAAAAAAAAAATAATCATTTACTATAAATTATTTCAATATTCAAATTAAGTATATATTTCTTATGTATGATTTTTGTTGTAAAAAATTTTTAATGTTGTTTTTATAAGCATTTTACTTAGTTTTTATAACCTTTTATTAAGATTATGTTTGTTAATATTAAATATTTTGTTTTATTACTTATTTTTCAAATAAAACGATAATTAAATTGTAGTTACTTTTCTTTCAAAATTAATCAAATATTTTTCCACCTAACAAAACTTTACGCGCCCAATTACAATTTAGTCTTAAAGAAGCCTTAATTCATTATCATGGTTTAGGTTTTACTAATATTCAAAATTATTTAAATCTCTGAAAATGAAAATACCAACATAAGGGTTTAACTCCAAACCAACAAACAGCGATATTATATTTTAATGTATAAAAAAGTTAAAGTAAAAATAGTAATTTTACATAAAAGCCTTTTAAAATTATCAAGTTGATGATTTTTTTTATTTTATCAAGAGTTTTCGACAAAATTAAAAAAAGTCGTTATCATTAACAAAATAAAAGTAGTATAAGTAAGAAAACGATTCAAAAGATATCATTGATAATAGTCACTAGCAGTTAAAAATGGCCGGTTCTACAGCGGATAAAACTTAATCATAATAAATAATACTTCACTTAAATAAAGAACAGCAACAATGCTAACACCAATAGCTCAAATTAACGCTGAAAACTCCAATGGGGCTGCTTTATAATTATATGTAAAATAATAAAGTGTTCAAATGACTAAAAAGTGACTAAAAAACAATAATATATTAGTCAAAAATCAAATTAACAACATTGGAGCCTGTCCAAAATTCTGTGTCTCGATAATTCATTCTGAATTATACTTAAAAGAAGGAGAACAGAAAATGACAAAAAAAATAAAAAAAGAACCTGACGCAATTGATAAAGTTGTTGATTATTTTTTAGAAAATATTGATAATCCACAAGATTTATTTAAAGGCAATACTATTTTTCAGGAATTTACCAAAAAATTAACTGAACGAATGTTAAATACGGAAATTAAAGATTATCTTGAAACTGATGAGAATCATAATAAAAGAAATGGCAACACACAAAAAACCATTATTACTAAAAATGGTTCAATCGCAATTGATGTACCAAGAGATCGAAATAGTACTTTTGAACCAGTAATTATTCCAAAAAGACAAAGAAGATTTGATAACTTTGATCAAAAAGTAATTTCTTTATATGCAAGAGGAATGACAATTTCTGATATCAAAGCACAATTGCAAGAATTCTATCACGGAGCAGAAATTTCAGAAAGTTTAATTAGTCAAATAACTGATGATGTTATTGAAGAAGTTAAAATGTGACAAACTAAACCTTTAGAGAAGATTTATCCGATTGTTTATTTTGATTGTATTGTTGTTAAAGTAAAGCAAGATAAACGAATAATAAATAAAGCAGTTTATCTTGCCTTAGGAATTAATTTAGATGGTTTAAAAGATATTTTAGGAATGTGAATTAGTGAGAATGAGGGAGCCAAATTTTGACTTAATAATCTTACGGAAATGAAAAATCGTGGGTTACAAGATATTCTTGTTGCTTGTAGTGATAATTTAACTGGGATGTCTGATGCAATAGAAGCTGTTTTCCCAAAAACACAGCATCAATTATGCATTGTTCATCAAATTCGCAATAGTTTAAAATTTGTTCCTTACAAAGATCGCAAACTTGTAGCTAATGATTTAAAATCAATTTATACAGCAATTAATGAAGAAATAGCGTTAATTGCTTTAGATCATTTTTCAGAAAAATGAAATAAAAAGTATCCACAAATTACTAAATCATGAAAAAATAACTGAAATAATTTAATAATTTTTCTTGAATATCCTCAGGAATTTAGAAGAATTATTTACACAACTAATGCGATTGAATCTGTTAATAGTCAATTAAGAAAAGTCATTAAGAATAAAAAGATTTTTCCTAATGACGCATCAGTTTTTAAAATATTTTATTTAGCATTTCAAAATATGGTTAAGAAATGAACGATGCCAATTCAAAATTGGGGTAGTGCAATTTCACATTTAATGATAAAATTTGAGGACAGAGTGAATTTAAGTTAATTACTTAGAGACACAGTTAATTGTACAGTCCCTAACATTGAACGATTATATGCAAAAAACATTTTATTTTCCTCTTTAGACTTGGTACATAACTATAACTAGCTTAATTCAAAATTATATATTCCTGAAATTAAGTTAAATCGTAATCCAAATCTTCTAATCTTATTGCGATAACGATAAACTAGTATTTTAAATCTTTTTAATCTAGCAAAAACATGTTCAATGACAATTCTAACTTTACTTAAAAAGCTATTATATTCCTTTTTATCTGGATTTAAAGGATTATTTTTACTCTTTTTAATTGGCAATAATGTATTTTTATGAACATTTTGCAAACCTTGATATCCTGAATCGGCAATTAATTCTAATTTTGGATTTATAAGTGTATTTGATTTTAAAAATAACTTATAATCATGAGTACTGCCATAACAAAAATCTACTGAAATAATTTTATTGTTAAATAAATCAATAATTATTTGCGATTTTAATGAATGTTGCCTTTTCTTACCAGAAAATAATAATTTTAGTTTTTTTTAATTCTTTCAATTGGAATTTCTGTAGCATCAATTGCTAATAAATTATTAGTAGTACCCTTATTTTCTAATAATATCTTTTTGCCAGGTATATGAAAGTGACTATTTTTTATTAGAGTATTTTCAACTCAAAAGATATTACGAATACAACTAACATGACTAATATTATATTTTTTTGCAATAATACGATATGTACTATATTCTTTTCAGTATTCTAAAGTCATAAGTAATCTTTGCTCTATTGATAATTTATTTGGTCTACCACCAATTTGTTTTTGTTTAGCTTCACCTTCTTTTAAAATTTCTACCATTTTCATGAAAGTTTTATATTTTATGCCTATTAAACTATAAAATTCGTTTTCGTCTTTGTATTTATCTAACATTTGTACTTCACCTAGGAAATAATATTATCAAAATAGTAGATAAAATTAAAGGTTATGTACCAAGTCTTTTGTCTTTTCGGAATAATTACTGGTTCAAAAGTACTATTTCGATCTCTTGGTACATCAATTGCGATTGAACCATTTTTAGTAATAATGGTTTTTTGTGTGTTGCCATTTCTTTTATTATGATTCTCATCAGTTTCAAGATAATCTTTAATTTCCGTATTTAACATTCGTTCAGTTAATTTTTTGGTAAATTCCTGAAAAATAGTATTGCCTTTAAATAAATCTTGTGGATTATCAATATTTTCTAAAAAATAATCAACAACTTTATCAATTGCGTCAGGTTCTTTTTTTATTTTTTTTGTCATTTTCTGTTCTCCTTCTTTTAAGTATAATTCAGAATGAATTATCGAGACACAGAATTTTGGACAGGCCCAAGTAAAAAAAAAAAAAATATAAATTAATATATATTAGTGAAAATTTAATAATATTAATAATTTTTATTGTGTAAAAATTCAATAATATGATAGAATGGTAATAGACTTCTTGCAAAATTAATATGATAATTATAATTTTTAAATTTAAAATAAATATAAAAGTGTTATTAAAATAATTTTTAGATTATTTTTACAAATATTTTGTCATTAAAACATAATAAAAATTATTATTTACAATAAAAAAAGACTGAAATTTTAAATTATCAAATATATTTAAACTAATAGTTGTAAATTATAAATTGAAGCTATTAAATTAAATCTTAAAGCAAATCTTTTTCTACGATTTCGATATTTTTCACTAATAATTTTAAATTTTTTAAGTATAGCAAAAACATTTTCAATAACAATTCTCATTTTTGAAATTCGCTCATTATTTTGCTTTTCTTCTTTATTTAAAGGGTTTTTCTTTGATTTTCTTTTAGGAATTAAAACATTATGATTAATTTTTTGTATGCCTTGATAACCTAAATCCACTAAAACAGTTGTTTCTGGTAAAAATTTAATTTTTGAATCTTTTAAAATTTTAAAGTCATGGTTTTTACCATAAGAAAAATCAGAACTAATATTTTTTTTACTATCTTTTTCAATTATAACTTGTGTTTTTATTGTGTGTTTTTTCTTTTTTCCTGAGTAGTGCTGTTTTTGTCTTTTTTTGGGCGTTGGATTTGGCTTTCAGTTACATCAATTATAACAGTCTTATCTTTGAAATAATCTTTTAATAGTGATTTTTGACCAGTAAGTTGTTGAAAATTAGGGTGTTTTATTAAAGTGTCTTCAATTCATTTGATATTTCTATAACAACTACTTTCACTAATATCATAACTTTTTGCAATATGAAAATAAGTTCTATATTCTCTTCAATATTCTAAAGTCATTAAAATACGATTTTCTAATGATAATTTATTGGTTCTTCCGCGACGAAATCTCTTTTTTAATTCTTCTATTTTTAAAATTTCTAGCATTTTATTAAAAGTAGTATGTTTAATACCAGTTAATCTTAAAAAATTTTTATCACTTATTTGATTATTTTTTTTAAATTTCATTTAAATTCCACCTTTTTATTAAAAACAACAATTCAATTATATTTTAAATTAATTTTGCAAGAAGTCTAATATCTCGGCCTTTAAAAACATTAAGATAAATTAATTCTTCTTGCAAAAAAACAGAGCCTGTCCAAAATTCTGTTGTTCTTAAAAAAGGTCTTGTTGTTTTTTCTCAACGAATAACATTCGCTCATTGATTATATTTTAATGGTAAATCCTTATAACTAGAAATATTTTTTGAAAAATATGTCCCAAACAAAACTTCAGAAGTTGGTCTAATAACCAACGGTTCATCTAAATTTTTGTCACCCACTTTGGTAACAATAGCACATTCAGGGGCAAAGCCTTGAATAGACTTCTTGCAAAATTAATTTAAAATATAATTGAATTGTTGTTTTTAATAAAAAGGTGGAATTTAAATGAAATTTAAAAAAAATAATCAAATAAGTGATAAAAATTTTTTAAGATTAACTGGTATTAAACATACTACTTTTAATAAAATGCTAGAAATTTTAAAAATAGAAGAATTAAAAAAGAGATTTCGTCGCGGAAGAACCAATAAATTATCATTAGAAAATCGTATTTTAATGACTTTAGAATATTGAAGAGAATATAGAACTTATTTTCATATTGCAAAAAGTTATGATATTAGTGAAAGTAGTTGTTATAGAAATATCAAATGAATTGAAGACACTTTAATAAAACACCCTAATTTTCAACAACTTACTGGTCAAAAATCACTATTAAAAGATTATTTCAAAGATAAGACTGTTATAATTGATGTAACTGAAAGCCAAATCCAACGCCCAAAAAAAGACAAAAACAGCACTACTCAGGAAAAAAGAAAAAACACACAATAAAAACACAAGTTATAATTGAAAAAGATAGTAAAAAAATTATTAGTTCTGATTTTTCTTATGGTAAAAACCATGACTTTAAAATTTTAAAAGATTCAAAAATTAAATTTTTACCAGAAACAACTGTTTTAGTGGATTTAGGTTATCAAGGCATACAAAAAATTAATCATAATGTTTTAATTCCTAAAAGAAAATCAAAGAAAAACCCTTTAAATAAAGAAGAAAAGCAAAATAATGAGCGAATTTCAAAAATGAGAATTGTTATTGAAAATGTTTTTGCTATACTTAAAAAATTTAAAATTATTAGTGAAAAATATCGAAATCGTAGAAAAAGATTTGCTTTAAGATTTAATTTAATAGCTTCAATTTATAATTTACAACTATTAGTTTAAATATATTTGATAATTTAAAATTTCAGTCTTTTTTTATTGTAAATAATAATTTTTATTATGTTTTAATGACAAAATATTTGTAAAAATAATCTAAAAATTATTTTAATAACACTTTTATATTTATTTTAAATTTAAAAATTATAATTATCATATTAATTTTGCAAGAAGTCTAATATGTTCCTTTTCTTGATTCAATAAACTCTCAGGAATTAATAAAGGCATATAAACATCTTGAATTTCAACTTCTAAAAATTTGGTTTCTAAATTTTTCACAATATTTTTTCAAATTGCATAACCATGCGGTTTTAAAATTGGTGCTCCTTTAACTACTCCATAATCAATTAGATTACCATTTACAATCAAATCAGTATATCATTGACTAAAATTTTCCTCCAACGATGTAATTTTATTAAGATTTTTATTCATTAGACTTCTTGCAAAATTAATTTAAAATATAATTGAATTGTTGTTTTTAATAAAAAGGTGGAATTTAAATGAAATTTAAAAAAAATAATCAAATAAGTGATAAAAATTTTTTAAGATTAACTGGTATTAAACATACTACTTTTAATAAAATGCTAGAAATTTTAAAAATAGAAGAATTAAAAAAGAGATTTCGTCGCGGAAGAACCAATAAATTATCATTAGAAAATCGTATTTTAATGACTTTAGAATATTGAAGAGAATATAGAACTTATTTTCATATTGCAAAAAGTTATGATATTAGTGAAAGTAGTTGTTATAGAAATATCAAATGAATTGAAGACGCTTTAATAAAACACCCTAATTTTCAACAACTTACTGGTCAAAAATCACTATTAAAAGATTATTTCAAAGATAAGACTGTTATAATTGATGTAACTGAAAGCCAAATCCAACACCCAAAAAAAGACAAAAACAGCACTACTCAGGAAAAAAGAAAAAACACACAATAAAAACACAAGTTATAATTGAAAAAGATAGTAAAAAAATTATTAGTTCTGATTTTTCTTATGGTAAAAACCATGACTTTAAAATTTTAAAAGATTCAAAAATTAAATTTTTACCAGAAACAACTGTTTTAGTGGATTTAGGTTATCAAGGCATACAAAAAATTAATCATAATGTTTTAATTCCTAAAAGAAAATCAAAGAAAAACCCTTTAAATAAAGAAGAAAAGCAAAATAATGAGCGAATTTCAAAAATGAGAATTGTTATTGAAAATGTTTTTGCTATACTTAAAAAATTTAAAATTATTAGTGAAAAATATCGAAATCGTAGAAAAAGATTTGCTTTAAGATTTAATTTAATAGCTTCAATTTATAATTTACAACTATTAGTTTAAATATATTTGATAATTTAAAATTTCAGTCTTTTTTTATTGTAAATAATAATTTTTATTATGTTTTAATGACAAAATATTTGTAAAAATAATCTAAAAATTATTTTAATAACACTTTTATATTTATTTTAAATTTAAAAATTATAATTATCATATTAATTTTGCAAGAAGTCTATTAACTTTTAACTTCTTTCCTTTAATTCCTTCAATAATATCTTTATCACCATAAAATATTTTAATATCAATTTGTTGATAAGAAACATATTGTTGTAATCTTTTATATATTTCCATATCTTTAATTAAAATTGCTCTAATAGCATTAACACTAATTGGTTCATTAACGATAACTCGTTGCAAATTATTATTAAACTCTCAATCTTTTTTAGTATTTTCATATAATTTGACTAAATCAATATAAAAAATTGCCACCGTAGTTAAATCAATCTTATTTTCTAAGCATCAACTTCAAAATTGATGACGACTACTAGTAGATAATTCTAATTCAAGATGATCATCTTTTTCTAAATATGTTCAAACAATATACTTTTCATTTTCTTTAAGTTTCTTAGATTTTACCGGTTTAATTCCTTGCTCTAAAATATAAAAAATATTAGCAATGGAACTATAAAAATAAAAATGATCAACCTTTTGTAATAATAATTGCTTAATAATTCTTTTAGTAGCATTTCGTGTTCATCCAAAATGAATATCAACTTTATTAACTGTTGGAACACTTTTTGAAAATAAATGTTTAAAAAAACCTCGTCTTTCTTTAACTTCCGGTTTTTTTTCTAAACTTACAGGAGAATCTTGTTTTTCTAACTGCTTAGCAATTTTTTTATTAATTTTTTTCGTTTTTTGCATTATTACTTTCCTTTCCTAAAATAAGGGATCAAAAATTTTAACAATTGGTAAAATCATTATCCGATAAAATCAATTTTTTTTCTTTAACGGTGATGTCGTTAAAAGAATACTTCTTTCAATATCTCATAAATAATTCTTTTCTAGTTGCTTATTAGCATCCCCATAAAGAATAACAATAGTTTGATGATCGTGATAAAGACTACGAAAATCTAAATTAGTTGATCCAATAATGACTAAATTATCATCAATTAATGCTGTTTTTGAATGATTAAAAATCTTACTCATTTCATAAATTTTTATCCCCGAATTAAATAATTCATCATAATATGAACGACTAATATCAAGAATAAAAAATTTATCAGTTTTTCCTGGCATTAATAATCGCACATCAACACCTGACTTAGCAGCATTTTTTAATGCCGTCACAATATCATCAGTCGGGATAAAATACGGCGTCGATAACCAAACACGACTTTTAGCACTAGAAATAACTTTAACATAAATATCCTTTTGAATCGTTTCATAAGTATTGGGGCCATCATCAATAACCTGAACAATATTACTAGTTTTACCATCATATGGTTCATTTTTTAACAATTTCTTATCAAACCACTAACGACTCGCCAGTTGTAAAATATCAATCCTGTAAAAATATTAACTCTAAACTACAAACAGCACTACCTTGCAAACGAACTTGACTATCGCGTCAAAAGCCATATTTAGAACTTAAATGACAATAAGCATCACCAACATTAATGCCTCCCGTATAACCAATCTTGCCATCAATAATAACATCTTTACGATGATTACGATAATTATTACGACCACTAATAAAAGGTAAATTTATCGGTGAAAATCTTTTTAAATGAACGCCAGCGCGTTTTAATTTCTGAATTGTATCATGATAAACTGTAAAAAAACTTCCAGCATGATCATAAATTAAGCGAATATTAACGCCTTGATAAGTTTTTTTAATTAATAACTGTGTCAAATATTTTAAAACTTCACCATCATCTAAAATGAAATAATTAATATGAATATAATTTTCAGCACTTTCTAAGTCTTTAAATAACAACGAAAACTTTTCAATTCCATTAGTTATTAAATCAACTTTCGTATGATTATATAGTGGTCTTTGTGATATATTAGTAGTCAAATGTAAAATACTTCGTTCTTCTTTAATTTGATTTTTTAAAAAGTTATTCGTATAATTAAAATCCTCTTTAGCATAAAAATCTTGATATTTTTTTAAATAAAACTTTTGTGCTTTCGTATAACGATAAGTTCGACCAAAAATAATAAAGATTATAATACCAACAATTGGTAACGCATACACAGCAATAATTCAAGAAATTTTTGTTCGTGCTGGTCGGTTGGAAACAAAAATAATTAATGCTGTTAAAGTTCCAAATGAAATTGTTACTACACCAATAATTCATAATCAATCAATATATTTAGCAATAATAAAAATACAAGTCACCAATAAAAGTACTAAAAGAACAAAAGTAATTGCTAAACGCATTTTTTTATTTAACATTAATTTAAGTCCACCTTATAAATAAAATATTGTTTTTTTAAATATGTATTAATTTTATCTTAATAGACTTCTTGCAAAATTAATTTAAAATATAATTGAATTGTTGTTTTTAATAAAAAGGTGGAATTTAAATGAAATTTAAAAAAAATAATCAAATAAGTGATAAAAATTTTTTAAGATTAACTGGTATTAAACATACTACTTTTAATAAAATGCTAGAAATTTTAAAAATAGAAGAATTAAAAAAGAGATTTCGTCGCGGAAGAACCAATAAATTATCATTAGAAAATCGTATTTTAATGACTTTAGAATATTGAAGAGAATATAGAACTTATTTTCATATTGCAAAAAGTTATGATATTAGTGAAAGTAGTTGTTATAGAAATATCAAATGAATTGAAGACACTTTAATAAAACACCCTAATTTTCAACAACTTACTGGTCAAAAATCACTATTAAAAGATTATTTCAAAGATAAGACTGTTATAATTGATGTAACTGAAAGCCAAATCCAACGCCCAAAAAAAGACAAAAACAGCACTACTCAGGAAAAAAGAAAAAACACACAATAAAAACACAAGTTATAATTGAAAAAGATAGTAAAAAAATTATTAGTTCTGATTTTTCTTATGGTAAAAACCATGACTTTAAAATTTTAAAAGATTCAAAAATTAAATTTTTACCAGAAACAACTGTTTTAGTGGATTTAGGTTATCAAGGCATACAAAAAATTAATCATAATGTTTTAATTCCTAAAAGAAAATCAAAGAAAAACCCTTTAAATAAAGAAGAAAAGCAAAATAATGAGCGAATTTCAAAAATGAGAATTGTTATTGAAAATGTTTTTGCTATACTTAAAAAATTTAAAATTATTAGTGAAAAATATCGAAATCGTAGAAAAAGATTTGCTTTAAGATTTAATTTAATAGCTTCAATTTATAATTTACAACTATTAGTTTAAATATATTTGATAATTTAAAATTTCAGTCTTTTTTTATTGTAAATAATAATTTTTATTATGTTTTAATGACAAAATATTTGTAAAAATAATCTAAAAATTATTTTAATAACACTTTTATATTTATTTTAAATTTAAAAATTATAATTATCATATTAATTTTGCAAGAAGTCTAATATCACAAAAAAACAACTTTACAATAAGTAAAGTTGTTAACAACAAATATCAAATTATTTAAAATTAATGGCGGAGCAGACGAGATTCGAACTCGTGCGCCAATTGCTTGACCTAACTCCTTAGCAGGGAGCCCTCTTAACCACTTGAGTACTGCTCCATAGTGATTAACACACATAAATAATTATATCTAAAATTTAAAAAAAATAACATCCAAAATTTTTTTTAATTTTGTCGAAAACTCTTGATATTTATTGAATATACTTAATTTTAGGTATATTTTTAATGATAGAGGTGGATAATAATTATGGAAAAAATAATTCAAGAACTAGTAAATACTTTAACAGATGATCAATTTTTAGAATTTTATGAAAAAGTCAAACAACAAGCAGAATTAATAAAAAAACAAAAACGTTTAAATGAAATTGATCAAAAATTTAGAGCGCAAGGTATTAAATGCCCTAAATGTGAATCCTACCATTGCGTTAAAAATGGACATAATTCAGAAGGAAAACAAAAATGTTTATGTAAAAATTGCCGTGCAAGTTTTGACGCTTTTCGTAATCATTTTATTTATTGAAGTCATTTAAATTATGAACAATGAAATTTATTGATTCAAATTTCATTGCTGGGGCAATCTAGTAAAACAATTTCTCGTTTTATTAAAACTACATTAAAAACTGCTTGATATAATCGTCAAAAATTAATGAAATCAAAACAATTAGAAAATACCCAATTAAAATTTAAAAAATTATCTGGTAAAATCCAAATCGATGAAACATTTATTAAAGAAATCCATAAAGGAAATTTCAAATATAAAACTGATCCACGAAGAATTCACCTTGACCCATTCGCAACTAATACTAAATGCTGTATTCAAATGGCAATTGATAATAATAACAATAGACTTCTTGCAAAATTAATATGATAATTATAATTTTTAAATTTAAAATAAATATAAAAGTGTTATTAAAATAATTTTTAGATTATTTTTACAAATATTTTGTCATTAAAACATAATAAAAATTATTATTTACAATAAAAAAAGACTGAAATTTTAAATTATCAAATATATTTAAACTAATAGTTGTAAATTATAAATTGAAGCTATTAAATTAAATCTTAAAGCAAATCTTTTTCTACGATTTCGATATTTTTCACTAATAATTTTAAATTTTTTAAGTATAGCAAAAACATTTTCAATAACAATTCTCATTTTTGAAATTCGCTCATTATTTTGCTTTTCTTCTTTATTTAAAGGGTTTTTCTTTGATTTTCTTTTAGGAATTAAAACATTATGATTAATTTTTTGTATGCCTTGATAACCTAAATCCACTAAAACAGTTGTTTCTGGTAAAAATTTAATTTTTGAATCTTTTAAAATTTTAAAGTCATGGTTTTTACCATAAGAAAAATCAGAACTAATAATTTTTTTACTATCTTTTTCAATTATAACTTGTGTTTTTATTGTGTGTTTTTTCTTTTTTCCTGAGTAGTGCTGTTTTTGTCTTTTTTTGGGCGTTGGATTTGGCTTTCAGTTACATCAATTATAACAGTCTTATCTTTGAAATAATCTTTTAATAGTGATTTTTGACCAGTAAGTTGTTGAAAATTAGGGTGTTTTATTAAAGTGTCTTCAATTCATTTGATATTTCTATAACAACTACTTTCACTAATATCATAACTTTTTGCAATATGAAAATAAGTTCTATATTCTTTTCAATATTCTAAAGTCATTAAAATACGATTTTCTAATGATAATTTATTGGTTCTTCCGCGACGAAATCTCTTTTTTAATTCTTCTATTTTTAAAATTTCTAGCATTTTATTAAAAGTAGTATGTTTAATACCAGTTAATCTTAAAAAATTTTTATCACTTATTTGATTATTTTTTTTAAATTTCATTTAAATTCCACCTTTTTATTAAAAACAACAATTCAATTATATTTTAAATTAATTTTGCAAGAAGTCTAATATAAAGATTGTTGCTGTTGTTCAAGATAGTAGTACACCACCAATAAAACCAATTAATACGGAAGGAAGAAACATTGTCAGAATTAAGTTATTAATTGTTCAATATTTGTAACCTTGAATTTGTAATATTGCCATCATTTTTGAAAATTGATCTAATGATCAACTAGTAATCATGGTAATGATAATAATTGCAATAATAATGGCATTAGTAATAAATATCGCAATCATACTAGCAGCAACGGTAGCGATTTTTTTAATTAACTCTTGTTTAGTTGATAATAAATCATAGTTGTCAACAGCATTTGTATATGCTCATCCGTCAGCACTATTATATAAACCAATTGTGGAAAATGTTGAATATCTTGTTGTAATATCAATAAGTTCGTGATTGCTTGAATAACGACCATTAGATCATAAAGCAATGTTATTAAAAGGGTCTTTTTGATAAATATGGACGCATAAATTTTTGTTAGGTGGGTAAAGATTTGAATAATTTTGAAAGAAAAGTAATTACAATTTAATTATCATTTTATTTGAAAAATAAGTAATAAAACAAAATATTTAATATTAACAAAACATAATCTCAATAAAAGGTTATAAAAACTAAGTAAAATGCTTATAAAAACAACATTAAAATAATTTTTTACAACAAAAATCATACATAAGAAATATATACTTAATTTGCATATTGAAATAATTTATAGTAAATGATTATTTTTTCTTTTTTAAAAAATACCTAAGAAAACTAAACGCGACCATTTTACATAAAAGCCTTTTAAAATTATCAAGTTGATGATTTTTTTTATTTTATCAAGAGTTTTCGACAAAATTAAAATTATTTTTTTCTCAATCTGTTCCTTCTAAAAATAAATTGGTTTCATCTCATAGAAGTAAGGTCTTATCTGGCAATACTGGATAATCAAAGTTTAATAATCCCATATGCCCTAAACTTAATTTTTGAGTTTCTAGTAATGGAAATGTTGAGGCGATGTGATATTTTTTCTTTTTTAGTAATTTTGATGCGTATACTAGAAAGGCTGTTTTTCCAGTTCCTAATGAACCAATCACAATATTTAATGGTGAATTTTTTAAGAAATTAATAACTTTGTTAATTTGTGTTAAATTACTGATTTTAAAAAGAAAAATTAAAATACAACCTGCTAAAAATAAATAGCTCACAATGTTTTTAAAATAACCGTTGTAAATATATCAAATTGCTCCCCAATGTCATAAAATTAAAAATGAGGTGCGATTTAATTCAATAAAATGGTTATTTTTTTCTATTATTCATTTGCAAAATTTCATCTTGCACCTCACTTTATTTTTTTATTAGCGTACTGCTCCAAGTAGTTTTTCAAACATTTTAAAGCAAATAAAGAATATTGCCAAAATAAATGGAAAAATGAATATTCAGTAGTCAGCAAAGAAGTTACCGACTTGTGGCATATTAACAGCAATAATTTCTCACATTTTAGTAAATGCCGTTATAATTGCATTTCATAATTTAGTCGTCGCGTCACTAGCTGTTATTTTTTCTACTGTTGCTGGTGCATCGGCCAAGAAAGTTCCAATCATATAATCACCCCCTTTCTTTTTAAAACATTCATCATTTATATTCAAAGTTTTTCTTAAATTTGCTAAAACCACGATTAACCTTAACACGATTGTATTTTTTTTCTAATTAATTTTGAATTTCTTTGGGAATGCATCACAATGTAACTTCTTGACATTAATTTTGTTTCTATCTAAATACTGATATGGTTTTTCAAAGCAGCATTAGAATAAATCACACCATAATCGCTGTTAAGAATCAAAAAGCAATGTTTGCTATTAAAAGTCAAAGTGGTGCTTCGGTTAATTTAATTTCTTTACCACCAGTAATGTGAGCCGGAATAGTTGTAATTTGAATAAATAAATCTCAGAAAGTTTGTTTAATTTGTTCTCAATTAAATTCTTTTAAGTTTATTGTCATTTTTTATCTCCCAAAAATCATTTTTATTGGTAAATACATAATTGAAATTAATGCGAAAAGAAAAGTAATGATAATAATTAATCCGGCAATAAACGCAACTTGTGCAGGCATTTTTTCTATCGGAACAAACAGTTCTAAGAATTCCATAATAATTTTTCAAAACATTATTTTTTATCCGCGCTATTTTCTTTTGAATTGGGAGCTTTAACTCATTCTTCAAAGCGAGCAATAAATACTTTTTCGTCTTTTGTAAAATTACCAGTATTATTTTTAATGGCATTTTTATATTTAATTCGCATTTTTATTTTGGCATAAATTTTATAAGCAAAATATGCCAATAGCATTATGCAAATGATAATAAATATTATTCCAATCGCAATATTCATTTTTTAACTCCTTTAAAATAGTTATAATTTATATCTTTTTTGTTGTTTTCTTTTTCGGCAATGAAAAAACCTAATAATTCTTGTCCTTTAATTAATTTGGTTTCTTTTTCTTTTTGATTAATCGAAATTACTTGATATTTACTGTCTTTTATTATTCCAATGCAAATTGAATTTTCATATTTTCCTTTATAAACAAATCGTTTTGGAAACCAAATGCCGATTTGTTCATTAAATCACGGTATTTTTTTGGGGCTTTAATAAGCATTGCGTTTTGTGTTTCTTTTAGGAGATATTTTTTAGTATTTAAGAAAATGTTTTCAATATTTTTCATAGTAAATTACCTTTCTTATGAATAAACTAAGTTATATTAACTAAGTTAACTAACTTAGTTTTTTAAACACTTATATATCGCAGATTTAAGTGTTTAACAGGCTTTGTTAGTGAATTTTGTTTTTTAATTAGATAAAAAAAATATTTTAATAATTTTAAACTTAGCATACCCCTATATAGAAATTTCTACACTTTAATATCCGCATCCTACCCTTGGAACTAATTTAATAGCGTGTATATTTTTAGGAAATCCACCCATTCATTTTTTTATTGCAAAACGAAACAAATTGCTATAGCTAATAGGATGTTATCTATTAACTGGTAAACTTCTTTTGGTTATGGCGACCACCCACAATTTATCGTGTCTTAATACATACCAACATTATTAATTCACTTGTATTTAATTTTCAAAGAACAAATTTTTAACATCTTATAAAATAAAAAGACAATCATTGCTGACTGTCTTAATACTTATTCAAATCTTTAACTACCTAACAAAACTTTATGCGTCCTACATTAATAACATTAATTATTTCTCTTGAATAACTTCAATAGCTGGTAACGGTTTACCCTCTAATAATTCCAAACTAGCTCCACCACCAGTTGAAATATAACTAAACTTATCTTTAAAACCTAACTGAATTGCTGCTGCTACTGAATCACCACCACCAACAATACTAAAAACATTATTTAAATGAGCAATTGTTTCACAAATTGCTAGTGTTCCCTTACTAAAATTTTTCATCTCAAAAACGCCAACTGGACCATTTCAAATAATAGTTTTAGCTTCTTTAATATAGTCATTAAATAATGTTATTGTTTTTTCACCAATATCCATTCCCATATAATCATCAGTAATATTAGCATCAGCACTATTAATTCCAGACTGATCAACAAACTCTTTACTCATCAAATGATCAACCGGTAAAATTATTTTACCTTTTGCTTTTTGTAAATACTGTTTAGCTAATTCTATTTTATCTTCTTCAATTAAAGACTTGCCAATATTAAATTCTTGCGCTTTTAAAAAAGTAAAACTCATTGCCCCACCAATAATTATTTTATCAGCTACCTTTAAAAGATGATCAATAACACCAATCTTATCAGATACTTTTGCTCCTCCTAAAATTACAACAACAGGTCGCTCAGGATTAATAATCGCTTTATTTAACATCGCTAACTCTTTTTGCACTAATAAACCAATACACGATTCATTAATATTAGTTGCGATACCAACATTAGAGGCATGTTCACGATGGGCTGTGCCAAAAGCATCATTAACAAACACATCACCTAAACTTGCTCAATACTTACCTAAACTAGCATCATTATTAGATTCCCTGTTATTTTCTAAATCAGCAAAACGCGTATTTTCCATTAATAAAACTTGTTTATTTTCTAAACTATTAATTGCTGTTTGCAACGTTGCCCCACTAATTTCACCAACAAAGTTTACTTCGGTACCTAATAACTCTGCTAAGCGCTTTGCTACTGGTTTTAATGAATATTTTTTTAAATCTTCTGACCGCTTTATTCTTCCCAAATGTGATAATAAAATAACTTTAGCATCGTGGTCTAATAAATATTTAATTGTTAGGATAGCACTAATAATACGATTATCATCACTAATAACACCAGCAACTAATGGCACATTAAAATCTACGCGGACTAATACTTTTTTATCTTTAAAATTAATATCTGCTAATGTTTTTTTCATATGAATTTAATTTTCCTTTCCAATAATAAAAACTAAGGTATCCGCCTTAGCCATTATTTATTCCATTAAGTTTGCAATATGATTAACTGTTCGGCATAGTTGATTAACATATGACATTTCATTATCATATCAAGCAAAAACTTGGATTAATTGATCGTCTCCTAAAGTCATTACTTTAGTTTGCGTACCATCAAATAATGAACCATAACTAATACCAATAACATCACTAGAAACAATCGGATCTTCAGTATAACCAAAAGACTCATTAGCAGCACTTTTCATTGCTTCATTAATATCAGCAACTGTTACCTTTTTATTTAAAAGGACAGTTAACTCAGTAATTGAACCAGTAACTACTGGCACTCTTTGAGCTGCACCATCTAATTTTCCTTTTAAACTTGGTAACACTAACCCAATCGCTTTAGCAGCTCCCGTAGTATTTGGAATAATATTAACTGCTGCCGCTCTTGCTCTTCTAAAATCACCTTTACGATGTGACCCATCCAAAATATTTTGATCATTAGTATAAGCATGAATTGTTGTCATTACTCCAGTTTTAATACCAAATTTTTCATCTAATACTTGTGCCATTGGTGCTAAACAATTAGTTGTACAAGATGCCGCTGAAATAATAGTATCACTAGCAACAATTTCATGATGATTAACATTAAACACAACGGTTTTTAAATCAGCTCCCGCAGGTGCTGAAATGACAACTTTTTTAGCTCCCGCAGCTATATGAGCTGTCGCACTTTCCTTAGTAACAAATAACCCTGTTGATTCAACAACAACATCAATATTTAAATCTTTTCACGGTAAATTTTTAGGATCCTTTTCAGATACAATTTTAATTTCATGACCATCAATAACTAAACTTGATTCTTTAGTAATAACTTCCTTATCAAATCGCTTTTGTGCTGAATCATATTTTAATAAATGACCTAGCATCTTAACATCACCTAAATCATTAATTGCTACAACCTCAATATTTTCATAATTCATTAATATTCTTAAAGTTAAACGACCAATGCGTCCAAACCCATTAATTGCAATTCTTTTCTTTGTCATTCTGTTTTCCTCCTATATGCACTGCAATAATTATACAAATAACTCATTTATTTTACAATTAAATTTTTAATTTTGTCGAAAACTCTTGATAAAATAAAAAAAATCATCAACTTGATAATTTTAAAAGGCTTTTATGTAAAATTATTATTTTTACTTTAACTTTTTTATACATTAGACTTCTTGCAAAATTAATTTAAAATATAATTGAATTGTTGTTTTTAATAAAAAGGTGGAATTTAAATGAAATTTAAAAAAAATAATCAAATAAGTGATAAAAATTTTTTAAGATTAACTGGTATTAAACATACTACTTTTAATAAAATGCTAGAAATTTTAAAAATAGAAGAATTAAAAAAGAGATTTCGTCGCGGAAGAACCAATAAATTATCATTAGAAAATCGTATTTTAATGACTTTAGAATATTGAAGAGAATATAGAACTTATTTTCATATTGCAAAAAGTTATGATATTAGTGAAAGTAGTTGTTATAGAAATATCAAATGAATTGAAGACACTTTAATAAAACACCCTAATTTTCAACAACTTACTGGTCAAAAATCACTATTAAAAGATTATTTCAAAGATAAGACTGTTATAATTGATGTAACTGAAAGCCAAATCCAACGCCCAAAAAAAGACAAAAACAGCACTACTCAGGAAAAAAGAAAAAACACACAATAAAAACACAAGTTATAATTGAAAAAGATAGTAAAAAAATTATTAGTTCTGATTTTTCTTATGGTAAAAACCATGACTTTAAAATTTTAAAAGATTCAAAAATTAAATTTTTACCAGAAACAACTGTTTTAGTGGATTTAGGTTATCAAGGCATACAAAAAATTAATCATAATGTTTTAATTCCTAAAAAAAATCAAAGAAAAACCCTTTAAATAAAGAAGAAAAGCAAAATAATGAGCGAATTTCAAAAATGAGAATTGTTATTGAAAATGTTTTTGCTATACTTAAAAAATTTAAAATTATTAGTGAAAAATATCGAAATCGTAGAAAAAGATTTGCTTTAAGATTTAATTTAATAGCTTCAATTTATAATTTACAACTATTAGTTTAAATATATTTGATAATTTAAAATTTCAGTCTTTTTTTATTGTAAATAATAATTTTTATTATGTTTTAATGACAAAATATTTGTAAAAATAATCTAAAAATTATTTTAATAACACTTTTATATTTATTTTAAATTTAAAAATTATAATTATCATATTAATTTTGCAAGAAGTCTATTAAAATATAATACCGCTGTTTGTTGGTTTGGAGTTAAACCCTTATGTTGGTATTTTCATTTTCAGAGATTTAAATAATTTTGAATATTAGTAAAACCTAAACCATGATAATGAATTAAGGTTTCTTTAAGACTAGATTGTAATTTACTGATTTTATTTAAGTTACAATAACTAGCTTCAGGATTAGTTGTTGTTTTAGTTACACATAAAGTAGAATTTGTTTGTTTTGCTACTAAAAAATATAATTTTTGCATATCAGAAGTAATAATTGAATTTTCGTTAATTAATTCTTTGTTCATATTTTCAATAACTCATTGTTTTTGTAAACGTTTGGTGTTTGTGGATTTAACATAAATATTGTTATTATTATCAATTGCCATTTGAATACAGCATTTAGTATTAGTTGCGAATGGGTCAAGGTGAATTCTTCGTGGATCAGTTTTATATTTGAAATTTCCTTTATGGATTTCTTTAATAAATGTTTCATCGATTTGGATTTTACCAGATAATTTTTTAAATTTTAATTGGGTATTTTCTAATTGTTTTGATTTCATTAATTTTTGACGATTATATCAAGCAGTTTTTAATGTAGTTTTAATAAAACGAGAAATTATTTTACTAGATTGCCCCAGCAATGAAATTTGAATCAATAAATTTCATTGTTCATAATTTAAATGACTTCAATAAATAAAATGATTACGAAAAGCGTCAAAACTTGCACGGCAATTTTTACATAAATATTTTTGTTTTCCTTCTGAATTATGTCCATTTTTAACGCAATGGTAAGATTCACATTTAGGGCATTTAATACCTTGCGCTCTAAATTTTTGATCAATTTCATTTAACCGTTGTTGTTTTTTTTTTATTAATTCTGCTTGTTGTTTGACTTTTTCATAAAATTCTAAAAATTGATCATCTGTTAAAGTATTTACTAGTTCTTGAATTATTTTTTCCATAATTATTATCCACCTCTATCATATTAAAAATATACCTAAAATTAAGTATATTCAATAAATATCAAGAGTTTTCGACAAAATTAAAAAATTAAATTAGTAATTTTCTTCTAAAACACTATCTAGAAATTACCAAAGACATTGCGAATTGTTGCCAATTTATTGAGCATATTTACGAAGAACATCCCCCCCTAATAATACTGGTTTTGCCAAGTATCTAATTCTTTCTACTAACCGAATTGATTTCACAATATCAATATTTTTATATTTAGCATTACGACTATAATATTCTTGTAAGTTACCCATATCATAATTAGAAGTAAAAAATGTTGATAAATTATGCTGCATCCGATAATTTAAAATACTAAATAAAACCTCATCACGAGTTCACTCCGATACGGGTTCACCAGCTAAATCATCTAAAAATAACACATCACAAGTTTGGAGCTTATAAATATCACTAGCTAATGAATTAGTTGCTTTCGAAATCGCTTGTTTTAATTGACTCATTAATTGGGGAACAAAAACAAAACATACTTTATAATCACTTCGAACTAAACTATTAGCTAATAAAATAGAAATATAAGTTTTACCAATACCAGGAGCACCATAAATATATAATCCTGTTGTTTGCTCTTTTTTAAGGAAATTAATAAAATATTCTTTTAATTTTATGCGAATAAAATCATTTTCTGGTAAATGAAAATCAGTTTCTAATGATAAATTAATCATTGATAAAGGAAAATGACAAATTAAATAATTATTACGAATTTTATCATTAGCTCGCAAATATTGACGATGTAAACAATCTTGCATTTCTAAATAAATGCGTTGATTTTCATAAACTAATTCTAACCGATATCCAGGAATTAATTGTTGACATTCATTTCAATTCAAACCATCCAAACATTCAACAAAATTATTTAAATATTTTTCTAAAATATCACTATTTCGTAATAAATCTTTTTTTAGTAATTGATGTTCAGCAATAAATTTTTGCAAAGCAACAATCTTAGTTTTTTGAATTCGATGATAGATATCCATAACAATCACTTCCTTCCATAATTATGTTTGATAAAGGGGGTCTTCTTGTAACCATTTTGGAATAATACCCGTATTTCATTTAATTTCATAATCAAATTTTGATTTTTTAACAATTTTATTAGATTTTACTTTTTCCTTATTAAAACTTTGAACATAAGCAGTTCTTAAATATATCATTGCTTGTTCAACAGTAGTAATCTGCTTTTGTTGTAATGTGCTCGCAATTTTTTCTAAATAAGCCACAACCAAAAGTTTATTATTTTTATATCACACATATTCAATTAAACAATTAGTAACTTCTGGTGACAAAGTATAAGTAACTAATAACTTAGCCAATAACTGTAAATCTTTCGCTTGTAAAGGAAAATTTTGTAATAATGTTAAATATTTATATGGTGATATCGTTTGCATTTCATAAATTTTTTTTTGTAAAGGATTTTTCATATCTTCATTAGAAATTTCTAATGATTGTTTATTAGTTTCTGACAAATGATTGGTTTGGAAAATAAAATCAGCACTAGAAGCATCTGCTTTTACTATTGATAAAGGAAATACTTCATTAAAGCATTTTGTAATTTTTTTATAACTTGACAGATCTTCTTGATATTGAATAAATAAAAACTTTGTTCGTTCATAATCATTAAGAGAAAGATTATTAATTAGCAATTGATTAAATTGTTGATGATTAAAAAAGTCTTGTGGTGCCATCGGAGCAAATAATTCATAGTAATAAGTAACACCAATATTGGTATTATTACGATAAACATCAAGTAGATTTATTGCTTCTAACCGATTTCTCGCAACTTCAATTTCCAGTAATGATAATTGTAATAAATTTTGCAAGCGTAAATGAGAATTATCTAAATTTAAAACTTTCATTGATAATTGTTCATTTAATAAAGCAAAATATAGCGAAACAGCATTAACACCAATAATTGGTTGATATAAATGTTGAACTAGCTTTTGCGTTTCACTACAAATATAAGAATTAATAATTATTTGAAATTTTTCTTCTGGTTGTAACATTTTTATCTCCACCTTATTGTCTTATTTATTCTATGACAGAATAATAGCGATGTAAATAATAAACAATAAAAAAATCATTACCCACCAAGTTATCCACAACTTAGTGCTAAAAATATCTTATAAATAAGATGCTTTAATCTACTTATCCACATAATTCACAACTTATAATTTATTCTGACATTGACAGCAAAAATATGTACCGCGACCATTAAGCTTAATTTTTTTAATTATTGAAGAACAAACATAACATGCTAATGCTTCTCTTGTATGCACTTTCAATAATTGCTGATATGTCCCTTTAACACCAACATTAGAAGTATAACTAGCAATTGTTGTTCCTTTTAAGTTAATCGCTTGTGTCAAAATTTGTTTCGCATTATTTAAAATTGCTTTTAAATGCTCAGTTTGTAATTTATTACATCTAGTAACCGGATGAATTTTACTAGCAAATAATACCTCATCAACATAAATATTTCCTAAACCACTAATAATACTTTGATCTAACAGCATTGTTTTAATAGCTCGGTTCTTATTTTTAAATTTCTTTTGTAAATAACTAACAGTAGCCCTTGATTCAAAAGGTTCTGGCCCCACTTTGATTAATGGTGCTAATTGTTCATATTCATCCTTTTTTTGCAAATGAAAAGTACCAAATCTTCTTGTATCATGATATCTTAATTCACAACCATTACTTAATTCTAAAACTAATAAAACATGTTTTCATTCAATATCATCATTAAGATTTTGATAATAATATTTACCTTCCATTCGTAAATGACTAATTAACACAAAATCTTCTAATTCAAAAATTAAATGTTTTGCTTTTCTTTTTAAATCAAGAATTTTTTGTCCAACAATCAATTTTCGAAATGATACTAAGTCGGGTTGTTTAATTACTGAACTTCAATAAATTCTAATTCCTGTAATAACTTGATTGCAAACAAAAGGTTGTAAACTGGCACGAACAGTTTCTACTTCTGGTAATTCTGGCATTAACTTAATCTCCTTTATACTTCATATCAATTATTTCCTGTATTAATATCAACCGTTAAGGGCACCTGCAATTTTGTTGCCAAATTCATTGCTGAATTAACAATTTTTTTAACAATTTCTAATTCATTTTCATATACTTCAACAATCAACTCATCATGGACTTGAGCAACAAGATACGATTTTAAATTATTTTGTTCTAATTGCTGATCAATTTTAATTAAAGCTAATTTAATTATATCAGCTGCTGTTCCTTGAATCGGAGCATTAATTGCTACGCGTTCTGCTGCTTGTTTAGCGACTCAATTCCGATCATTAATCGTCGGAATATATCGGATCCGATTGAATAAAGTTTTAACAAATTTATGTTCTTGACAAAATTTAATTGTATTATCCATATAATGACGAATTTCAGGAAAAACAGCAAAATATCGTTCAATAAATTTTTTTGCTTCGCTAATAGAAATCATTAATTGTTTACTTAAACCAAAATCAGAAATACCATACACAATCCCAAAATTAACAGTTTTCGCAACTCTTCGTTGCTGTTCACTAACTTCAGCTTGATTAATAGAAAATATTTTACTAGCAGTTAATGAATGAATATCTTCATTATTGTTAAATGCTTTAATTAATTCTTTAACACTAGCCATATGTGCTAAAACTTTTAATTCAATTTGCGAGTAATCACTAGATAATACCACTTGTGTGCGAGAATCATTAGGAACAAACACCTTACGAACTAATTTTTGATGAATATCATGAATACTAATATTTTGCATATTAGGTTCTTGTGAAGATAACCTTCCTGTTGTTGTATTAGTTTGATTATAAATCGTATGCACCTTACCATCTGCCAAAATATATTTTTCTAAACCTTTTAAATAAGTTGAATAAGTTTTTTGATATTTACGATATTCCAAAATTTTATCAATAATTGGATGCAATTGTTGCATTTGTAATTGCATTAATACTTCTTGTGCCGTACTACCTTTTTGTAAATCAGGTAATTTTAATACATCAAATAATAATTCTTTTAATTGTTTAGGAGAATTAGGATTAACATCTTGTTGCGCTAAACTATTAATTTCTTCATTTAATTGGGTGACAATTTTTAATACTTCTTTTGTTAACTGTTCTAATTGTTTCATATCAACACGAATACCGTGAAACTCCATTTTTGCCAATACAAAAGCACAAGGAAACTCAATATTTTTATACAACTCTAATTGTTGTTGTTGTTCTAATTTCTTACTAAGAAGCGGTTTTAAATGTAAAATTCATCAAGCTTTTCTAGTAATAAAGCCAGCAACTTCTTGTAATTCTCGTACAACCTTTTTTTGATTTTTACCATAAAACATTTCATCATTCATAAAAGTTTGTTCAGCAAAATAATTAATAACATTATCAATCGTTACTTTCATATTCGCATTTAAAATATAACCTGCTAATTGTAAATCAAAAGCAATACCTTTAACTTCAATATGATGTCATTTACAACCATTAATAACTTTCTTCAAATCAAAAACATCTTTTAGACACTTTTCATCTTTTAAAAATGCTAAAAATAATTCATCAGTACTAGCAATAAGATAATCTAAATAAAATGCTCCTTTATCGTTAACAACACCAAACCCAATAATGTCTGAAGTATAATAATTATCACCACTCATTTCAACAAATAACGCATTTTCAACACAATTATAATTAGCATCTCACTTACGCAAAATTTTACCTTGATCTTTATTATTAGCTTGTGAAAGATTATTTGTGTCTAAGCGATTAACTAATGACTTTAAATTATATTTTAAATAAAATTCCTTTAAGCGAACTAAATCTCTATTAATTGTTAACAAAGATAAATCCTTAGGAAAAGGAACATCATATCTTAAAGATGCCATTTCTTTACATAATAAACCGATATTAGCATTATTCACAATTTTTTCTTTAACCGCTGTTTTCAATTCTTCTTGATGGGTAATAATATTTTCTAATGTTCCAAATTGATGTAACAATGATAAAGCAGTTTTCTCACCAATCCCTTTAATACCTGGAAGATTATCACTGGCATCACCTTTTAATCCTTTTAAATCAGGTATTTGTTTTGGGGTTATATCTCATCTTGCTTTTAATGAATCAACATTAATAATTTCTACTTGTGATAATCCCTGTTTTGGTTTAACAATTACCGTATTAGCAGATAATAACTGTTCTAAATCACCATCCGATGACAAAATTTCAATTTCTCAATTTAAATCAATTGCCTTTTTATTAATCGTAGCAATAATATCATCAGCTTCAAAATCAGGATGTTCATATCATTGAATTCCATAGGCATCTAAAAACTCACGAACTAACGGTAATTGCTGTAATAATTCTTGTGGGGTTTTAACGCGTTTTTCTTTATAACTAGGTAATATTCCATAACGAAAATTTTTAGGTCCCGCATCAAAAGCAACCAAAACTAAATCATAATTTTGTTTTAAAATCTTTTCTAACATTGTAATAAAACCTAACAAAGCATTAGTTGGTGTTCCATCATTTGCTCATAAAGTTATGGAATTACTATATGCTGTTGCGTAATATGCGCGAAAAACTAAACCATTACCATCAACTAATAATATTTTCTTCATTAAAAAATTTTCACCTAATCCTATTTCATTTCTTAAATTATTATAACAAATAAAGTTGTTGAAAATAAAAACAGCAAAGATTTTGCTGTTTTTATTTTCAACTATGCAGGGTTGGCAGACTTATTTTTCTCTCAAAATTTTCAATTATTAGCAACAATCTCTTTATTTTTCATTCGATAGGCAACTAGTAATAAAAATCCCGCCCCAATCATTAATAGTAAAGAAATAACTAATCCAATTGCCATTCTCTCGCCATTATCAGTATTATCAATAATTGTAAAGATAAATGTTAAAAAACCAATAATTATATAAATACTACCAATTATTCAAAAGAAAATCCTTCTTTTTAAACCTCAAATATTTGTAATAACAAATGTAAAAAAAGCAATAATAATTAATATATTTCATAATGTTTGAGCAAAATTACTAGTTCAAAAATTTAGTTTTAAAACAACAGTATCATAAATAACAAATTTAGACTTAACTAACTCCACAAAACCATAAACAATCATTAAAAAAAATGCTAACGAAATTACTATTCGGCCAATTACTGCCCATTTTGTATTTTTCATTTTATTTAATCTCCTTATTCCTAAATGCTACAATTTTAAAATTATTGCTAGCAAGACTATTGTAATAATTTTTTGTTTTTCATTTAATTGAATAAACATTATTCATCTTACCTTGGGAAAAACTAATATCATATGATACTTCTAATGAATTATCAATATCATTATACTGCATTTTCGTATTAGTAATCTCTCAATAATTACTATCTTGATAAAATCTCCGATATTTCATATTAATAGTGCCATTATTATCATTAACAATGCGATCTAAAATTCCGTTTTCACTTGTTAACATTGTTAACAATTTAGCAACCTCGGTTGTACAATTGGAATCACCATCTTTTTTACAAGAACTAATAGTCTTAATAAGAGTGGCCAATACTCCATCCGGTATTAATTCACCTTTCTGACCATTATATCCAAGGATTTCCAATAATGCCACTTTTGCTTGCTCGTTGTCAATTTCAATGGCAGTAAGAATCTTTTTAATCTTTGCTTCTGTTAACACCTGATCTTGAATTACATCGACTAACTTATTAATTCCGGTTAAACCATCATTTAAATTAATATTTGTATCATTAGGAAGAAAATTTAAATATTTTTTAATATTTCCAAAAATGGGATCTAATATTTCTTTAATTTTAGGAAATGCTTTTGGGAAAAAAGCAATATCGATACAAAACATAGGATGAAATCCCACACAAACACCGCCAATTGAAACCACTTCAATTAATGATAATGAATAAAATAAAATTAACTCAATTTTCTTAACTAATTCATTTAATTGTGGTGTTAATCTCATAATTAATAATATCTTTCGTAAACTTAATCCGCCATCATTTAAAGAAAATACTTTTGTTAACTTATTTTTTAAATTACTAATTACTGATTGATCGAAACCAACATATGTCATCCTTAATTGTTCATCAATAGCTTGCTGAATATTTTTGGGAATTGTACTAACTTCGTACCAAATCTTATTGGGTTCATCAAAAGGAAGACTAGCATACATTTTCATTACATAAGAAATAACTGGTAAAATTGGTACTAACAATGAAATAATATTTTTCGAATTTTTAAATCCATTTTGAAAATTTTCTAATATATATTTATTAGTTACTATTAAAACATTTTTATCCGCCGAATCCTTTATTTCAATACCAAATGTTGCCATCATTGTATCATAAGCAGCTTCTACTTCGGCATCATCTTTACTATCATATCCTTTACAAGAACTTTCAGCTTTTTCTTTCTCTTCATCATTTTCTTTCTCTTCATCATTTTCTTTCTTACAACCAATTTGAACAATTATTTTTTTAATTCTTTTTTGTGACCACTGTAGTGCTTCAGCATATGTTACTTTGCCAACAAAATTATCATTATGTTCAGTAAGATTATTTCGTAATTCAGTAATAATATCAGCATAACCACCAGCATTATAATCATTTCAAAAACTTTCAATATTACTTTTAGTTAAAAAAAACATAATGGGATCTAAAACGGACCCACTATTAAAAATTTCTTTTAATGTATCAACAGTTAAAGTGTTAAAAATTGAACCATATGTTCGAATTTTACCTAAAATATTATTTTGACTAATTAAATCAGCATAGGGTTTTACATATTTATCATTAGAATTAATAACTTTATTAGCTAAATCTTGCGAAGCAAAAAACTCTTGATGACGAGGGAATCAATTATTATCATTGGTTTGTCCAAAATACGAATAAGAAATATTTTTAAAAATTAAATTATCAACTTTATTTTCTAAAATATCATTAATAACTTGCGAAGCATCTCATTTTTTTTCTCTACTTAATATTATTGCTTTAGTAATTTCGCCAGTAATTGCCGAAAAATCATTTAATTTAGCAGCGATGCCTTCATCAATCTTAGTTTGATAACGAAAAGTACAAGCAACTAACGTTAAAATTTGAGAAACTGATAATAATAACACTACTCAATATTTCATTATTTTTCTTTTCATAAATTAAACCTCAACTTTTATAAAACAATGCAAGAGAATTTTAAACTTTTTAGAAAAATAAAGCAAATTCAAATTATGAAAAGGTCGCGTTTAGTTTTCTTAGGTATTGCTTTGAAGAAGTAAAACAATCAGCTAATTATATTATTTAATTACTAAACCAACCATACCTTTCTTGTTATTGTCATTTTTATTCGCTACCATTTTATCATATTTATTGAATTTTTACACAATAAAAAATTTTTTTAATTTTGTCGAAAACTCTTGATATTTATTAGACTTCTTGCAAAATTAATATGATAATTATAATTTTTAAATTTAAAATAAATATAAAAGTGTTATTAAAATAATTTTTAGATTATTTTTACAAATATTTTGTCATTAAAACATAATAAAAATTATTATTTACAATAAAAAAAGACTGAAATTTTAAATTATCAAATATATTTAAACTAATAGTTGTAAATTATAAATTGAAGCTATTAAATTAAATCTTAAAGCAAATCTTTTTCTACGATTTCGATATTTTTCACTAATAATTTTAAATTTTTTAAGTATAGCAAAAACATTTTCAATAACAATTCTCATTTTTGAAATTCGCTCATTATTTTGCTTTTCTTCTTTATTTAAAGGGTTTTTCTTTGATTTTCTTTTAGGAATTAAAACATTATGATTAATTTTTTGTATGCCTTGATAACCTAAATCTACTAAAACAGTTGTTTCTGGTAAAAATTTAATTTTTGAATCTTTTAAAATTTTAAAGTCATGGTTTTTACCATAAGAAAAATCAGAACTAATAATTTTTTTACTATCTTTTTCAATTATAACTTGTGTTTTTATTAGACTTCTTGCAAAATTAATTTAAAATATAATTGAATTGTTGTTTTTAATAAAAAGGTGGAATTTAAATGAAATTTAAAAAAAATAATCAAATAAGTGATAAAAATTTTTTAAGATTAACTGGTATTAAACATACTACTTTTAATAAAATGCTAGAAATTTTAAAAATAGAAGAATTAAAAAAGAGATTTCGTCGCGGAAGAACCAATAAATTATCATTAGAAAATCGTATTTTAATGACTTTAGAATATTGAAGAGAATATAGAACTTATTTTCATATTGCAAAAAGTTATGATATTAGTGAAAGTAGTTGTTATAGAAATATCAAATGAATTGAAGACACTTTAATAAAACACCCTAATTTTCAACAACTTACTGGTCAAAAATCACTATTAAAAGATTATTTCAAAGATAAGACTGTTATAATTGATGTAACTGAAAGCCAAATCCAACGCCCAAAAAAAGACAAAAACAGCACTACTCAGGAAAAAAGAAAAAACACACAATAAAAACACAAGTTATAATTGAAAAAGATAGTAAAAAAATTATTAGTTCTGATTTTTCTTATGGTAAAAACCATGACTTTAAAATTTTAAAAGATTCAAAAATTAAATTTTTACCAGAAACAACTGTTTTAGTGGATTTAGGTTATCAAGGCATACAAAAAATTAATCATAATGTTTTAATTCCTAAAAGAAAATCAAAGAAAAACCCTTTAAATAAAGAAGAAAAGCAAAATAATGAGCGAATTTCAAAAATGAGAATTGTTATTGAAAATGTTTTTGCTATACTTAAAAAATTTAAAATTATTAGTGAAAAATATCGAAATCGTAGAAAAAGATTTGCTTTAAGATTTAATTTAATAGCTTCAATTTATAATTTACAACTATTAGTTTAAATATATTTGATAATTTAAAATTTCAGTCTTTTTTTATTGTAAATAATAATTTTTATTATGTTTTAATGACAAAATATTTGTAAAAATAATCTAAAAATTATTTTAATAACACTTTTATATTTATTTTAAATTTAAAAATTATAATTATCATATTAATTTTGCAAGAAGTCTATTGTGTGTTTTTTCTTTTTTCCTGAGTAGTGCTGTTTTTGTCTTTTTTTGGGCGTTGGATTTGGCTTTCAGTTACATCAATTATAACAGTCTTATCTTTGAAATAATCTTTTAATAGTGATTTTTGACCAGTAAGTTGTTGAAAATTAGGGTGTTTTATTAAAGTGTCTTCAATTCATTTGATATTTCTATAACAACTACTTTCACTAATATCATAACTTTTTGCAATATGAAAATAAGTTCTATATTCTCTTCAATATTCTAAAGTCATTAAAATACGATTTTCTAATGATAATTTATTGGTTCTTCCGCGACGAAATCTCTTTTTTAATTCTTCTATTTTTAAAATTTCTAGCATTTTATTAAAAGTAGTATGTTTAATACCAGTTAATCTTAAAAAATTTTTATCACTTATTTGATTATTTTTTTTAAATTTCATTTAAATTCCACCTTTTTATTAAAAACAACAATTCAATTATATTTTAAATTAATTTTGCAAGAAGTCTATTGAATATACTTAATTTTAGGTATATTTTTAATATGATAGAGGTGGATAATAATTATGGAAAAAATAATTCAAGAACTAGTAAATACTTTAACAGATGATCAATTTTTAGAATTTTATGAAAAAGTCAAACAACAAGCAGAATTAATAAAAAAAAAACAACAACGGTTAAATGAAATTGATCAAAAATTTAGAGCGCAAGGTATTAAATGCCCTAAATGTGAATCTTACCATTGCGTTAAAAATGGACATAATTCAGAAGGAAAACAAAAATATTTATGTAAAAATTGCCGTGCAAGTTTTGACGCTTTTCGTAATCATTTTATTTATTGAAGTCATTTAAATTATGAACAATGAAATTTATTGATTCAAATTTCATTGCTGGGGCAATCTAGTAAAACAATTTCTCGTTTTATTAAAACTACATTAAAAACTGCTTGATATAATCGTCAAAAATTAATGAAATCAAAACAATTAGAAAATACCCAATTAAAATTTAAAAAATTATCTGGTAAAATCCAAATCGATGAAACATTCATTAGACTTGGTACATAACTATAACTAGCTTAATTCAAAATTATATATTCCTGAAATTAAGTTAAATCGTAATCCAAATCTTCTAATCTTATTGCGATAACGATAAACTAGTATTTTAAATCTTTTTAATCTAGCAAAAACATGTTCAATGACAATTCTAACTTTACTTAAAAAGCTATTATATTCCTTTTTATCTGGATTTAAAGGATTATTTTTACTCTTTTTAATTGGCAATAATGTATTTTTATGAACATTTTGCAAACCTTGATATCCTGAATCGGCAATTAATTCTAATTTTGGATTTATAAGTGTATTTGATTTTAAAAATAACTTATAATCATGAGTACTGCCATAACAAAAATCTACTGAAATAATTTTATTGTTAAATAAATCAATAATTATTTGCGATTTTAATGAATGTTGCCTTTTCTTACCAGAAAATAATAATTTTAGTTTTTTTTAATTCTTTCAATTGGAATTTCTGTAGCATCAATTGCTAATAAATTATTAGTAGTACCCTTATTTTCTAATAATATCTTTTTGCCAGGTATATGAAAGTGACTATTTTTTATTAGAGTATTTTCAACTCAAAAGATATTACGAATACAACTAACATGACTAATATTATATTTTTTTGCAATAATACGATATGTACTATATTCTTTTCAGTATTCTAAAGTCATAAGTAATCTTTGCTCTATTGATAATTTATTTGGTCTACCACCAATTTGTTTTTGTTTAGCTTCACCTTCTTTTAAAATTTCTACCATTTTCATGAAAGTTTTATATTTTATGCCTATTAAACTATAAAATTCGTTTTCGTCTTTGTATTTATCTAACATTTGTACTTCACCTAGGAAATAATATTATCAAAATAGTAGATAAAATTAAAGGTTATGTACCAAGTCTATTAAAGAAATCCATAAAGGAAATTTCAAATATAAAACTGATCCACGAAGAATTCACCTTGACCCATTCGCAACTAATACTAAATGCTGTATTCAAATGGCAATTGATAATAATAACAATATTTATGTTAAATCCACAAACACCAAACGTTTACAAAAACAATGAGTTATTGAAAATATGAACAAAGAATTAATTAACGAAAATTCAATTATTACTTCTGATATGCAAAAATTATATTTTTTAGTAGCAAAACAAACAAATTCTACTTTATGTGTAACTAAAACAACAATTAATCCTGAAGCTAGTTATCGTAACTTAAATAAAATCAGTAAATTACAATCTAGTCTTAAAGAAGCCTTAATTCATTATCATGGTTTAGGTTTTACTAATATTCAAAATTATTTAAATCTCTGAAAATGAAAATACCAACATAAGGGTTTAACTCCAAACCAACAAACAGCGGTATTATATTTTAATGTATAAAAAAGTTAAAGTAAAAATAGTAATTTTACATAAAAGCCTTTTAAAATTATCAAGTTGATGATTTTTTTATTTTATCAAGAGTTTTCGACAAAATTAAAAAAAATTTTTTACAACAAAAATCATACATAAGAAATATATACTTAATTTGAATATTGAAATAATTTATAGTAAATGATTATTTTTTCTTTTTTAAAAAATACCTAAGAAAACTAAACGCGACCGTACAACATTGATCATTAGTATTTTCAGGCACTCTTATTTTAAAATATCTAGTAGTATTTATTAATACTTGCAATTAAAATGAAGTAGTTTAAAAATATTGTTATTTAATTAAAATTTCATTAATTATATTAATTTTAAATATAGAAATAAAGATAATTAATGTAGTAAAGAAAAATGTCTTTTTTATTTATAGAAGGAGACATTTTATTGTTTTAAAATTAAAATTAAATGTTTAGAAAATAATCTAGAATAGAAATTTATATTAGATTGTTAATGATAATATTAATTTATAAAATTAAAAAAAGAAAGGATTTAACTAATGTCATTTATAATTGAATGCCCACATTGTCATCAAGAAATTACCGAAAAAGATTTTGAAAAGAATCATCAAGCAGTATCATATTTACAACAATTTTTTAATCGTAAGGAGCAAGAATATTGTGATAAGTTAAAAAAGCAATTAGATGTTGATTTTGAAAAACGAAAAGCAATAGAAATTACTAGTGTAGTAAATAAAAAAGAAAATGAGTGAAATAAGCAACACGATAATGAATTGCATAAAATAAAAGAAGCACATCAACAAATTTTAGAAGGTTTAAATCAACAATTAAATGAGGCTAAGAGCAATTTAAAATCCCAAGAAGAAACAAAAAAGGCTGATATTGAAGTTTCTATTTTAAAAGAAAAAAGCAATATTGAAAAACAAAAACAACAAGAAATTGATAATATTAAAGATAATTATCAAAAGATAATTAATGAGTTAAATTCTAAAATAAAAGATTTAGATATTAAAGAAAAAACTAATGAATTTCAATTGAAAAAATTGTTTACAGAAAAAGAACTTGAAATTACTAAAAATAAACAACAAGAAATTGATTTATTAAAGGATAAAATTAATAGTTTAGAAACCGAAAAGAAAACAAAGGAAGCAGATATTAAAGTTATTTTGGCTGAAAAAGAAAAAGAGTGAAGTAATTTACAACAAAATAAGTTGGATACTTTAAATAAAGAGTATCAAAAAAATATTAATGATTTACAAGAGAAAAATCATCAATTAGATATGTTAGTTAAAACTAATGATGCTAAGGTCCAAGAATTAGTAGCAAAAAAAGAAACTGAAATTATTAATTTTAAACAAGAAGAAATTAATAAGTTAATTGATGAAACAACTGAATTAAAACTTAAATTAGAACAAGGACGAAATATTAGAACAGGAATTTTAGGAGCTAATTTAGAAAATGATTTTGCAGGTAAAATGCCATCGTTTTTCCCAAATGACCATTTTGAAAAAACAACTAAAACCATTAATGGTAAAAAACCTGATTTTAGGTTAGGAGTTTTGAATGATGAAGAGGATAATAAAGTAGTTGGTAATATCTTATTTGAGTTAAAAAATCAAGAAAAATTAGATAGTAAATGAGAGGAAAAATTAGCAATTGAATTAAAAGAATGAAATGCTAAGTTTGGCATTATTGTTTGAACTTATGCTAAAGCACCATTTAGTCGTTCTTCAAAATATCGTGATATTTTTATTATTAATACTGACCTTGAAGTTATTGCATTAATTGTTAATATTTTAAAATTTTTAATTAAAAAAGAATTTGCTTTATCATTACAATCTTCAACTAATAAAAATGATCAGGATTTTAAAGAACGCTTTAATAATTGATTACAAGATGAATTTAGTTCTTTAATTGGTAAAGCGCTGCAAGAGTTTATTAAGTTTGAAAAGCATATTCAACAAATTCAAAATTCTAATGATAAATTAAAAAGCGTTAAAGAGAAATTAGAAGAAATATTAATTGCTAAAATTGAGGATTCTTTAAAAAAATTATTGTAATTTTAAAAGACTTCTTGTAGTTAAGACAACAACAAGAAGTCTTTATTGAAAAATTTTTAATTTTTGTAAATAACTAGTAAAATTAGTAGTGAAAGTAAGTCTAAGGAGAGAAATGTATGGAATATAAAGCCCCCAGAGGTACTAATGATATTTTACCAATCCAAAGTAAACAGCGATATCAATTACAACAAATTTTACGAGATATTGTTAAAAAATATAATTATGAAGAAATTAGTACGCCAATATTTGAACAGTATGAATTATTTCAAAGAACGGTTGGTGTTAATAGCGATATTGTTAGTAAAGAAATGTTTAACTTTCAAGATAAAAAAGGTCGTGAATTAGCACTTCGTCCTGAAAATACAGCGCCAATTGTTAGAGCAGTAATTGAAAATAAGTTAGTTGATGTTTTAGGATTACCTTTAAAATTATTTTACTATGGGGATATGTTTCGCTATGAGCGACCACAACGAGGGCGTCAAAGACAATTTACGCAATTTGGTGTGGAAGTTTTTGGCAAAAAAACTATTTATTTAGATGCTGAAATTATTTGTTTAGCAATGGATATTATTAAATCTTTAAAGATTAATAATATTATTCTTAAAATAAATTTTTTAGGAGCAAAAGCAACCCAAAATAAATATCAACAAATTTTAAAAACATTTTTACAAGATATAAGCACAACATTATGTGCGGATTGTCAAAGAAGAATTACTAAAAATACCTTGCGAGTATTAGATTGTAAAATTGATCAAAATATTAAAAATTTACCAATAATTAGTGAAACTTATTCTCTTGAAGAAAAAGAATATTTTACAAGGTTAATAAAGTTATTAGATAATTTAAAAGTTAAATATGAGATTGATAGCAAATTAGTTCGCGGTTTAGACTATTATAATGATACTGTTTTTGAAATTATTAGTTTAGAGAAGGGTGTTGAAGGACAGAATACATTAATTGGTGGTGGTCGTTATGATAATTTAGTTGAGGAATTATCAAAAAATCAAAAATCAGTTCCAGCAATTGGTTTTGCAATTGGAATTGAAAGATTACTTAATGCTACTGAAAATCATTCAGACTTTATTAAAAAAATGGTTCCATTGGTTGATGTATACATTATTGCTTTAACTGCTACCGGTTATGAATTAGCAACTAATGTATTATTAACTTTAAGAAGTAATAATTTTATTAGTGATATGGATTATGAACAAAGGAATATTAAGATTCAGTTTAATGTTGTTTCTAAATTAGATTGTCGTTTTGTTGTTATTATTGGTGATAGCGAAGTTAAAGAGAGTAATTTAACTATTAAAAATCAGGAAACTAAGGTAGAAGAAAAGATTAGCATTAATGAATTAATTAATTATTTGAATGCAAATAAGAGAGATAAATAATGAGAAGTCATAATTGTGGTGAATTAAGAGAAGAAAATGTTAATTTAGAAGTTAATCTTTGTGGTTGAGTTCATACAATTCGTAAACTTAATAATTTAATATTTTTAGATTTACGCGATCGTTATGGAACGACGCAAATTATAATTAATAGTGAAAATCCTAACTATGTTCTTGCTAAAAGTTTAAGCACTGATGATGTTATTAAAGTTGATGGTACTGTAGTCCTTCGTAAATCTAAAAATAATAATTTATCAACAGGAAATATTGAAATTATTTGTACTAATTTAGAGTTAATAAATAAATCACAGGTATCACCATTAGATAATGAAAGTTTAGAGGAAAAGCGTTTAGAATATCGGTTTTTAGATTTACGAAGACAAGTAATGCAAGATAAAATAATTTTGCGTCATCAAGTTATGCAAATAATGCGTAATTTTTTAAATAATAATAATTTTTTAGAAATTGAAACGCCAATTTTAGCAAGCACAACTCCCGAAGGGGCAAGAGACTATTTAGTTCCGGCAAGAAATCAAAAAGGACATTTTTATGCGTTACCACAGTCACCACAAATATTTAAGCAATTATTAATGGTTGGTGGTTATGATCGCTATTATCAAATTGCTCGTTGTTTTCGTGATGAAGATTTAAGAAGTGATCGCCAACCAGAATTTAGTCAATTAGATTTAGAAATGAGTTTTATTGAACAAAAGGATATTATTAGTCTTTTAGAGCAAATGATGCAGGAAATAATGTTAAAAACTAAAAACATTAATCTAAAAATACCTTTTTTACAATTAGATTATGAAGTAGCAATTGATTTATATGGTAGTGATAAACCAGATTTACGATATGATTTAAAACTTATTGACCTTAGTTCAATGAATACTAGTATTAGTAAAAAGAAAACTACTAAAGCAATTGTTGTTTCTCAGTTATTAAGTGATTTACAATTAGCAGACCTAAAAGTTATTGTTAGTCAATATCAGGCGGGGCAGTTAGAATATATTACTTATGACAATAAAGTTATTGGGGCAGAGTTATTATCTAATAATGCTGAAGCTATCATTAATCATTTAGCGATTAATAATCAAGCAACCGTTTTAATGATTACAAATGATTATGAATTAACTTGCAATACAATGGGAGCCATAAGACAGGCTATTGCTAAACAATTAAATCTTTTTACTAATGAAGATTATCAATTTTTATGAGTTGTAAATTGACCATTATTTGCTTATGATAATGAAAGCAAAAAATTTGTTGCTGCCCATCATCCCTTTACGCGTCCTAATATTAAAGATGAAATTGATTTTACTAGTAATCCGATGTTAGTCAAGTCTCAGGCTTATGATTTAGTATTGAATGGTTATGAAGTTGGTGGTGGTTCAATGCGAATTCATAATCTTGAAATGCAACAAAAAATGTTAGAGTTTTTACAAGTTTCTGTTGAAGAACAAAAGGAAAAATTTGGTTTTCTTTTGAATGCTTTATCCTATGGAGCACCAATTCATGGTGGTATTGCTTTGGGATTAGACCGCTTAATAATGTTATTAAGTAATAGTCATAGTATTCGTGATGTGATTGCTTTTCCTAAGAATACTAAGGGTAGTGATATGTTAACGCATGCTCCTAGTGTTGTTAAACAAGAACAATTGGATATTTTGGGCTTAAATGTGGTAAATAGTTAGGGACGCATAAAGTTTTGTTAGGTGGGAAAATATTTGAATAAGTATTAAGACAGTCAGGGACGCATAAAGTTTTGTTATGTAGATAAAGATTTGAATAAGTATTAAGGCAGTCAGCAATGATTGTCTTTTTATTTTATAAGGTGTTAAAAATTTGTTCTTTGAAAATTAAATACAAGTGAGTTAATAATGTTGGTATGTATTAAAGCACAATAAATTGTGGGTGGTCGCCATAACCAAAAGAAGTTTACCAGTTAATAGATAACACCCTATTAGCTATAGCAATTTGTTTCATTTTGCAATAAAAAAATGAATGGGTGGATTTCCTAAAAATATACACGCTATTAAATTAGTTCCAAGGGTAGGATGCGGACATTAAAGTGTAGAAATTTCTATATAGGGGTATGCTAAGTTTAAAATTATTAAAATCTTTATCTAATAATAAAAAAACAAAATTTAATAACAAAGCTTGTTAAACACTTAAATCTGCGATATATAAGTGTTTAAAAAACTAAGTTAATTAACTTAGTTAATATAACTTAGTTTATCTATAAGAAAGGTAATTTATTATGAAAAACATTGAAAACATTTTCTTAAATACTAAGAAATATCTTTTAAAAGAAACACAAAACGCAATGCTTATTAAAGCACCAAAAATTCCGTGATTTAATAAACAAATCGGTATTTGGTTTCCAAAGCGATTTGTTTATAAAGGAAAATATGAAAATTCGATTTGTGTCGGAATAATCAAGGATAGTAAATATCAAGTAATTTCAATTAACCAAAAAGAAAATGAAACCAAATTAATTAAAGGACAAGAATTATTAGGTTTTTTCATTGCCGAAAAAGAAAACAACAAAAAAGATATAAATTATAACTATTTTAAAGGAGTTTAAAAATGAATATTGCGATTGGACTAATATTTATTATTATCAGCATCATGCTATTGGCATATTTTGCTTATAAAATTTATGCCAAAATAAAAATTAGAATTAAATATAAAAATGCCATTAAAAATAATACTGGTAATTTCACGAAAGACGAAAAAGTATTTATTGCTCGCTTTGAGGAATGAGTTAAAGCTCCTAATTCAAAAGAAAATAACGCGGATAAAAAATAATGTTTTGAAAAATTATCATGGAATTCTTAGAACTGTTTATTCCGATAGAAAAAATGCCTGCACAAGTTGCATTTATTGCCGGATTAATTATTATCATTACTTTTCTTTTCGCATTAATTTCAATTATGTATTTACCAATAAAAATGATTTTTGGGAGATAAAAAATGACGATAAATTTAAAAGAATTTAATTGAGAACAAATCAAACAAACTTTCTGAGATTTATTTATTCAAATTACAACTATTCCGGCTCATATTAGTGGTGGCAAAGAAATTGATTTAACTCACAAGAAACACTTTGACTTTTAATAGCAAACATTGCTTTTTGATTCTTAACAGCGATTATGGTGTGATTTATTCTAATGCTACTTTGAAAAACCATATCAGTATTTAGATAGGGAAAAAATTAATGTCAAGAAGTTACATTGTGATGCATTCCCAAAGAAATTCAAAATTAATTAGAAAAAAATATAATCGCGTTAAGGTTAATCGTGGTTTTAACAAATTTAAGAAAAACTTTGAATATAAATGATGAATGTTTTAAAAAGAAAGGGGGTGATTATATGATTGGAACTTTCTTGGCCGATGCACCTGCAACAGTAGAAAAAATAACAGCTAGTGACGCGATGACTAAATTATGAAATGCAATTATAACGGCGTTTACTAAAATGTGAGAAATTATTGCTGTTAATATGCCACAAGTCGGTAACTTCTTTGCTGACTACTGAATCTTCATTTTTCCATTTATTTTGGCAATATTCTTTATTTGCTTTAAAATGTTTGAAGAACTACTTGGAGCAGTACGCTAATAAAAAAATAAAGTGAGGTGCAAGATGAAATTTTGCAAATGAATAATAGAAAAAAATAACCATTTTATTGAATTAAATCGCACCTCATTTTTAATTTTATGACATTGGGGAGCAATTTGATATATTTACAACGGTTATTTTAAAAACATTGTAAGCTATTTATTTTTAGCGGGTTGTATTTTAATTTTCCTTTTTAAAATCGGTAATTTAACACAAATTAACAAAGTTATTAATTTCTTAAAAAATTCACCATTAAATATTGTGATTGGTTCATTGGGAACTGGAAAAACTGCTTTTCTAGTATACGCATCAAAATTACTAAAAAAGAAGAAATATCACATTGCATCAACCTTTCCATTACTAGAAACCCAAAAATTAAGTTTAGGTCATATGGGATTATTAGACTTTGATTATCCGGTATTGCCAGACAAAACCTTACTGTTGTGAGATGAAACCAACTTATTTTTAGAAGGAACTGATTGAGAAAAAAATAATACCAAAAACGAAGAAACGGGTATCCAAGAATATTTCGCTCTGGCACGCCATTTCGGTCATATTGTGCTGGCTAGCGGTCAAAGAGATAAACATATTTGAGTTAAAGTTCGTGATATTGCCAATAATGTGATTGTGGGAATTCGCAAAAAACCCGTTAATATTTTTCGCCCCTACTTAAAAGTCATCTATGGCACCTTTACTAGCATTGAAGAATATGAACGCTGACGAAACACCTTAATTGATGCGAAAAATAGCAAAAAAGGTCGCCGTATTAAATATCGTGATATTCCTGAACTTGATATTTATTTTTTTAAACTAAAAATTCCTCTACCAATACTTAACACTTACAATTCTTTTTACCTAGCATTTTTAAGAGATTACTTAAATTCAAAAGTAAATCCTGACTATGAAGACAAATACTATACTGACACAGCAATTGATTTAGAAGACTTAGAATACTTGAAAATGGATAAATTTAGCAAATTTTTAAGAAAAATGAAAGAAAAGGAATAATATAAAAAAATGGAAAATCTCGCAAAAATGGCTGACTTTCTCGCCCGAATGCTTTATAAAGTTTTTGATTTAATTTGAAGTCTTGAAGTACCGGGAACAAAAATTCAACTAATATTTCCTTTGTTCTTAACGCTTGCTGTAGAATTTCTTATGGCAATTATTCTTGGATTTGGTAGTCAACAAGTTAATTTAGAAAAACAACGCCAATATGCTGTTAAAAATAAAGGGCGGTTAAGTGCGTGAGGAAAAGCTAAAAAACAAATAAAACCAATAAAAGCAAAACAAGGTAACTAAAAATGTTTAAACTAATTATTATTTTTATCTTAATAACTGTTCTTGGGTTATTAGCCGGTAGTCATTTTGAAACTTTAACGAACTATATTAGCGAAGGCCTTGCCAATTTCCAAAAGTTTATTACTAGCAATTTAACAATTTTAGAACTATTTAAACCAATGGCACGAACATTTTCACAACACCCAATTTTTACCATTCTTGGCGTCACTTGTGTACTTATTGCCTTATTTATTGTGATTAAAGGACGATAAAAAATATGAAAGGAGAATTAAAATGAAAAAATTTTTAGTAAAATTATTTAAAAAAGATAATTCAAAAAAAATGCCATTAAAATTAAGAATTAAAAATTCTTTTAAAAAGCAGTGGTTAAAAATAGTATTGAGTATCATTTTCATCTTTATAAGCTTATTAATTTGCGCATTAACAGTAATCGATGCTAAATGAATAACCGGAACAAGTAACGAATTTAATGATTTTATGAATAAACAGATGGTTGATTTCTTTGGCAAGTTTAATAGTGGTATTATGCTGGCAGGAATATTTGTTTTTTGATGAGGCGGAGCAATATATTTTGCAATTAAATTTGAAAAATTAATCCGCTTTATTGTTCAGAAAATTAGAGCAAAAAGAGTCTTGAAAAATGAAATCAAACAAACTCATTAATTCTTTAAAAAAATATTGATGAAGAATTTTACCTTACATTTTTATGGTTATTATCTTTTTCATTCCATTTTTAAAATTGGAAATTAATGATTTGAAATTATTAGACTTCTTGCAAAATTAATATGATAATTATAATTTTTAAATTTAAAATAAATATAAAAGTGTTATTAAAATAATTTTTAGATTATTTTTACAAATATTTTGTCATTAAAACATAATAAAAATTATTATTTACAATAAAAAAAGACTGAAATTTTAAATTATCAAATATATTTAAACTAATAGTTGTAAATTATAAATTGAAGCTATTAAATTAAATCTTAAAGCAAATCTTTTTCTACGATTTCGATATTTTTCACTAATAATTTTAAATTTTTTAAGTATAGCAAAAACATTTTCAATAACAATTCTCATTTTTGAAATTCGCTCATTATTTTGCTTTTCTTCTTTATTTAAAGGGTTTTTCTTTGATTTTCTTTTAGGAATTAAAACATTATGATTAATTTTTTGTATGCCTTGATAACCTAAATCCACTAAAACAGTTGTTTCTGGTAAAAATTTAATTTTTGAATCTTTTAAAATTTTAAAGTCATGGTTTTTACCATAAGAAAAATCAGAACTAATAATTTTTTTACTATCTTTTTCAATTATAACTTGTGTTTTTATTGTGTGTTTTTTCTTTTTTCCTGAGTAGTGCTGTTTTTGTCTTTTTTTGGGCGTTGGATTTGGCTTTCAGTTACATCAATTATAACAGTCTTATCTTTGAAATAATCTTTTAATAGTGATTTTTGACCAGTAAGTTGTTGAAAATTAGGGTGTTTTAATTAAAGTGTCTTCAATTCATTTGATATTTCTATAACAACTACTTTCACTAATATCATAACTTTTTGCAATATGAAAATAAGTTCTATATTCTCTTCAATATTCTAAAGTCATTAAAATACGATTTTCTAATGATAATTTATTGGTTCTTCCGCGACGAAATCTCTTTTTTAATTCTTCTATTTTTAAAATTTCTAGCATTTTATTAAAAGTAGTATGTTTAATACCAGTTAATCTTAAAAAATTTTTATCACTTATTTGATTATTTTTTTTAAATTTCATTTAAATTCCACCTTTTTATTAAAAACAACAATTCAATTATATTTTAAATTAATTTTGCAAGAAGTCTATTATGTAAATATTAATTATGACAAAATAATTGTTTGCGGTGATGGTGATACTTGAATTAGAGAAATTGCCAATAGTTTTGGTAATGTTAGATATATTTTGGATGGTTATCATGCTATTAAAAAATTAAAACAAACGGCATTTAATATTATTTTTGAAAATCGTAAAGTAACACTAAATAGTTGAATTAAATTATATAAGGATGGAAAACAACATCAAGAACTAATTAAAAACATTCGTAATGTTGCTAAAAATGAATTAAATAAAGATATTAAAACAAATTTAAGAAAAGCGAGTAATTATTTCAGTAATAATAAGCATGGTATTCATCATCAAAATTTAGAATGAAATATCGGTTGTAGCATTGAAAGTGATGTATCTCATTTAGTAAAACAACAATTAGGATATGGGGCAAAAATATATAATCATAAGAATTTAAATAACTTATTACATTTAAGAATGGCAAATTTAAACAAATTAAATGTATTACATTACATTAATGAAAATATTAATTCAGAAATAGAAATCAGAAAAGAAATATATAAAAATTCATTATGAAATAAATATAATAACAAAAATGATGATAGTTGAATCAGCAAAGGCAACATTGTATATACAAATAAATATATTACATTTAAGTAAGTAAAAATATTAGTTAAAATTTAATAAAATTAATAATTTTTTATTTTAATTTTGTCGAAAACTCTTGATATTTATTGAATATACTTAATTTTAGGTATATTTTAATATGATAGAGGTGGATAATAATTATGGAAAAAATAATTCAAGAACTAGTAAATACTTTAACAGATGATCAATTTTTAGAATTTTATGAAAAAGTCAAACAACAAGCAGAATTAATAAAAAAACAAAAACGTTTAAATGAAATTGATCAAAAATTTAGAGCGCAAGGTATTAAATGCCCTAAATGTGAATCTTACCATTGCGTTAAAAATGGACATAATTCAGAAGGAAAACAAAAATATTTATGTAAAAATTGCCGTGCAAGTTTTGACGCTTTTCGTAATCATTTTATTTATTGAAGTCATTTAAATTATGAACAATGAAATTTATTGATTCAAATTTCATTGCTGGGGCAATCTAGTAAAACAATTTCTCGTTTTATTAAAACTACATTAAAAACTGCTTGATATAATCGTCAAAAATTAATGAAATCAAAACAATTAGAAAATACCCAATTAAAATTTAAAAAATTATCTGGTAAAATCCAAATCGATGAAACATTTATTAAAGAAATCCATAAAGGAAATTTCAAATATAAAACTGATCCACGAAGAATTCACCTTGACCCATTCGCAACTAATACTAAATGCTGTATTCAAATGGCAATTGATAATAATAACAATATTTATGTTAAATCCACAAACACCAAACGTTTACAAAAACAATGAGTTATTGAAAATATGAACAAAGAATTAATTAACGAAAATTCAATTATTACTTCCGATATGCAAAAATTATATTTTTTAGTAGCAAAACAAACAAATTCTACTTTATGTGTAACTAAAACAACAATTAATCCTGAAGCTAGTTATCGTAACTTAAATAAAATCAGTAAATTACAATCTAGTCTTAAAGAAGCCTTAATTCATTATCATGGTTTAGGTTTTACTAATATTCAAAATTATTTAAATCTCTGAAAATGAAAATACCAACATAAGGGTTTAACTCCAAACCAACAAACAGCGGTATTATATTTTAATGTATAAAAAAAGTTAAAGTAAAAATAGTAATTTTACATAAAAGCCTTTTAAAATTATCAAGTTGATGATTTTTTTTATTTTATCAAGAGTTTTCGACAAAATTAAAAATTTTTTATTGTGTAAAAATTCAATAATATGATAAAATGGTAATGAATAAAAATGACAATAACAAGAAAGGTAGGGTTAGTTTAGTAATTAAATAATATAATTAGCTGATTGTTGTACTTCTTCAAAGCAATACCTAAGAAAACTAAACGCGACCCTCTAATAGTAGTTATGTTGAATTGTGACAGTAATAATGTTATTATATATAAGCCTGAAAAAATAGGTTAATGTGGGAGAGATATCGTTGACCACAGCGAGAACAATTATGTATAAGGGGAGGTGTTGCTCGTGGCTAAAAAAATTAAAAGAATTGCTAAATTACAGTTTAATGCGGCACAAGCTAAGCCAGGTCCGGAATTGGCTTCATTAGGGATTAATATGCCCCAATTTTGTATTGCTTTTAATGATGCAACAAAAACAAGAATGGGTGATGTTGTCCCTGTTGTTATTACTGCTTATGATGATAAGTCATTTGATTTTGTTTTAAAAACCACGCCAGCAGCTATTTTATTAAAAAGAGCAGCTAATATTGAAAAAGGTTCAAGTAGTAGTAAAAAAGAAAAAGCAGCAACGATTACTGAAGATAAAATTAGAGAAATTGCTGAATATAAAATGGTTGATTTAAATGCTAATGATATTGAAAAGGCAATGAAAATTATTGAAGGAACAGCAAGAAATATGGGAATTGTTGTTGAAAAGCTATCAAAAGAGGAACAAAAATAGTTATGGTAATTGTTAAAAAGAGTCGTTATTCTAAAAATTATCAAAAGGTATCCCAAATATTTGATAAAACTAAAATATATTCAATTGATGAAGCTGTTTCCTTAGTTAAAAAAACTTCCATAACAAAATTTGATGCTACGGTTGAATTAGTTTTTCTTTTAAATGTTGATCCAAGACATGCTGATCAACAACTTCGTGGAGCGCTAGTGTTACCGGCAGGAACTGGTAAAAAACAAAGAATTTTAGTATTAACTAATACTATGAATCAAGTGGCGATTGATAATAAAGCTGATTTTGTTGGTGGTAAGGATTTAATTGAAAAAATTCAAAAAGAAAATTGATTTGATTTTGAGGTTATTATTGCAACACCAGATATTATGGCTGAATTAGGAAAGATTGGTAAAATATTAGGACCTAAGGGTTTAATGCCAAATCCAAAAACAGGAACGGTAACTACTGATGTGCAAAAAGCAATTGCAGAAATTCGTAAGGGTAAGATTGAATATCGTGTTGATAAACAAGGTAATGTTCATGTAATTATTGGTAAGGTTTCTTTTAGTGAAGAGCAGTTAAAGGAAAATTATCAAGCGATTTATGAAACGCTTAGAAAAGTTCGTCCCGCAGCAGTTAAAGGTGCTTATGTAAAAAATATTAGTCTTAGCACTACTATGGGGCCAGCGATTAAAGTTGCTATTGAGCATTAAAAAGATATAATATAATTTTTTAAAGGGAAAGGGGACTGTACAATTAACTGTGTCTTTAAGTAATTAACTTAAATTCACTCTGTCCTCAAATTTTATCATTAAATGTGAAATTGCACTACCCCAATTTTGAATTGGCATCGTTCATTTCTTAACCATATTTTGAAATGCTAAATAAAATATTTTAAAAACTGATGCGTCATTAGGAAAAATCTTTTTATTCTTAATGACTTTTCTTAGTTGACTATTAACAGATTCAATCGCATTAGTTGTGTAAATAATCCTTCTAAATTCTTGAGGATATTCAAGAAAAATTATTAAATTATTTTTTTAATTTTGTCGAAAACTCTTGATATTTATTGAATATACTTAATTTTAGGTATATTTTTAATATGATAGAGGGGGATAATAATTATGGAAAAAATAATTCAAGAACTAGTAAATACTTTAACAGATGATCAATTTTTAGAATTTTATGAAAAAGTCAAACAACAAGCAGAATTAATAAAAAAACAAAAACGGTTAAATGAAATTGATCAAAAATTTAGAGCGCAAGGTATTAAATGCCCTAAATGTGAATCTTACCATTGCGTTAAAAATGGACATAATTCAGAAGGAAAACAAAAATATTTATGTAAAAATTGCCGTGCAAGTTTTGACGCTTTTCGTAATCATTTTATTTATTGAAGTCATTTAAATTATGAACAATGAAATTTATTGATTCAAATTTCATTGCTGGGGCAATCTAGTAAAACAATTTCTCGTTTTATTAAAACTACATTAAAAACTGCTTGATATAATCGTCAAAAATTAATGAAATCAAAACAATTAGAAAATACCCAATTAAAATTTAAAAAATTATCTGGTAAAATCCAAATCGATGAAACATTTATTAAAGAAATCCATAAAGGAAATTTCAAATATAAAACTGATCCACGAAGAATTCACCTTGACCCATTCGCAACTAATACTAAATGCTGTATTCAAATGGCAATTGATAATAATAACAATATTTATGTTAAATCCACAAACACCAAACGTTTACAAAAACAATGAGTTATTGAAAATATGAACAAAGAATTAATTAACGAAAATTCAATTATTACTTCTGATATGCAAAAATTATATTTTTTAGTAGCAAAACAAACAAATTCTACTTTATGTGTAACTAAAACAACAATTAATCCTGAAGCTAGTTATCGTAACTTAAATAAAATCAGTAAATTACAATCTAGTCTTAAAGAAGCCTTAATTCATTATCATGGTTTAGGTTTTACTAATATTCAAAATTATTTAAATCTCTGAAAATGAAAATACCAACATAAGGGTTTAACTCCAAACCAACAAACAGCGGTATTATATTTTAATGTATAAAAAAGTTAAAGTAAAAATAGTAATTTTACATAAAAGCCTTTTAAAATTATCAAGTTGATGATTTTTTTTATTTTATCAAGAGTTTTCGACAAAATTAAAAAATAACTGAAATAATTTAATAATTTTTCTTGAATATCCTCAAGAATTTAGAAGGATTATTTACACAACTAATGCGATTGAATCTGTTAATAGTCAACTAAGAAAAGTTATTAAGAATAAAAAGATTTTTCCTAATGACGCATCAGTTTTTAAAATATTTTATTTAGCATTTCAAAATATGGTTAAGAAATGAACGATGCCAATTCAAAATTGGGGTAGTGCAATTTCACATTTAATGATAAAATCTGAGGACAGAGTGAATTTAAGTTAATTACTTAGAGACACAGTTAATTGTACAGTCCCAATTTTATTTTAATTTTGTCGAAAACTCTTGATAAAATAAAAAAAATCATCAACTTGATAATTTTAAAAGGCTTTTATGTAAAATTACTATTTTTACTTTAACTTTTTTATACATTAAAATATAATACCGCTGTTTGTTGGTTTGGAGTTAAGCCCTTATGTTGGTATTTTCATTTTCAGAGATTTAAATAATTTTGAATATTAGTAAAACCTAAACCATGATAATGAATTAAGGCTTCTTTAAGACTAGATTGTAATTTACTGATTTTATTATTTAAGTTACGATAACTAGCTTCAGGATTAATTGTTGTTTTAGTTACACATAAAGTAGAATTTGTTTGTTTTGCTACTAAAAAATATAATTTTTGCATATCAGAAGTAATAATTGAATTTTCGTTAATTAATTCTTTGTTCATATTTTCAATAACTCATTGTTTTTGTAAACGTTTGGTGTTTGTGGATTTAACATAAATATTGTTATTATTATTAATTGCCATTTGAATACAGCATTTAGTATTAGTTGCGAATGGGTCAAGGTGAATTCTTCGTGGATCAGTTTTATATTTGAAATTTCCTTTATGGATTTCTTTAATAAATGTTTCATCGATTTGGATTTTACCAGATAATTTTTTAAATTTTAATTGGGTATTTTCTAATTGTTTTGATTTCATTAATTTTTGACGATTATATCAAGCAGTTTTTAATGTAGTTTTAATAAAACGAGAAATTGTTTTACTAGATTGCCCCAGCAATGAAATTTGAATCAATAAATTTCATTGTTCATAATTTAAATGACTTCAATAAATAAAATGATTACGAAAAGCGTCAAAACTTGCACGGCAATTTTTACATAAATATTTTTGTTTTCCTTCTGAATTATGTCCATTTTTAACGCAATGGTAAGATTCACATTTAGGACATTTAATACCTTGCGCTCTAAATTTTTGATCAATTTCATTTAACTGTTTTTGTTTTTTTATTAATTCTGCTTGTTGTTTGACTTTTTCATAAAATTCTAAAAATTGATCATCTGTTAAAGTATTTACTAGTTCTTGAATTATTTTTTCCATAATTATTATCCACCTCTATCATATTAAAAATATACCTAAAATTAAGTATATTCAATAGACTTCTTGCAAAATTAATTTAAAATATAATTGAATTGTTGTTTTTAATAAAAAGGTGGAATTTAAATGAAATTTAAAAAAAATAATCAAATAAGTGATAAAAATTTTTTAAGATTAACTGGTATTAAACATACTACTTTTAATAAAATGCTAGAAATTTTAAAAATAGAAGAATTAAAAAAGAGATTTCGTCGCGGAAGAACCAATAAATTATCATTAGAAAATCGTATTTTAATGACTTTAGAATATTGAAGAGAATATAGAACTTATTTTCATATTGCAAAAAGTTATGATATTAGTGAAAGTAGTTGTTATAGAAATATCAAATGAATTGAAGACACTTTAATAAAACACCCTAATTTTCAACAACTTACTGGTCAAAAATCACTATTAAAAGATTATTTCAAAGATAAGACTGTTATAATTGATGTAACTGAAAGCCAAATCCAACGCCCAAAAAAAGACAAAAACAGCACTACTCAGGAAAAAAGAAAAAACACACAATAAAAACACAAGTTATAATTGAAAAAGATAGTAAAAAAATTATTAGTTCTGATTTTTCTTATGGTAAAAACCATGACTTTAAAATTTTAAAAGATTCAAAAATTAAATTTTTACCAGAAACAACTGTTTTAGTGGATTTAGGTTATCAAGGCATACAAAAAATTAATCATAATGTTTTAATTCCTAAAAGAAAATCAAAGAAAAACCCTTTAAATAAAGAAGAAAAGCAAAATAATGAGCGAATTTCAAAAATGAGAATTGTTATTGAAAATGTTTTTGCTATACTTAAAAAATTTAAAATTATTAGTGAAAAATATCGAAATCGTAGAAAAAGATTTGCTTTAAGATTTAATTTAATAGCTTCAATTTATAATTTACAACTATTAGTTTAAATATATTTGATAATTTAAAATTTCAGTCTTTTTTTATTGTAAATAATAATTTTTATTATGTTTTAATGACAAAATATTTGTAAAAATAATCTAAAAATTATTTTAATAACACTTTTATATTTATTTTAAATTTAAAAATTATAATTATCATATTAATTTTGCAAGAAGTCTAATAAATATCAAGAGTTTTCGACAAAATTAAAACAAAATTAAAATAAAGTACTATTATATTTCCATAAAATCAATTATAATGTAAATTGTAAAGTTAAAAATTAAACTAAGGAGAACAAAATGCTAATTATTGCCATCACAGGAAAAATCGGTAGTGGAAAAAGTATTGTTAGTAACTACTTACAAAAAAAAGGTGCTTATTGTATTGATATGGACATTCTAAGTCAAGAAATAAGAACCCTTCCCAAAGTAATAAAAACCATCAAAAAACGCTTTGGAAGTGTTGCGTTTACTGATAATGAATTAGACACTAAAAAACTCCGAACAATCATTTTTAATGACCCCAAAGAACGCCTAAAACTTAATAACATTATGTGACCATTACTAAAAAAAAGTCTTCAACAACAAATTAAAAATCATAATGATAAAACCCTAATTATTGTTGAAGCCGCAGTCATCTTACAAGCCAAATGAAACAAACTCGTTAATAAAATTATTTTTGTTAATAGCGATTGAGAAACCCGTGTTAAACGAATTATTGAACGCGATAACCTCACTGTTGAAGAAATTATGAAGATTAGTCAACAACAAGATGATTACGAAACTTATAAAGATGTTATTGATTATCAAATCATCAATAATGACTCCACAAAAGAACTTTATCGTCAAATTGATGAAATCTTTGAAAAAGAACAATGAAATATTTAATTTTATTCGGTTTCCAATTCCAAAATTAAATCTCGTAACTGTGCTGCTCGTTCAAACTGTAAATCTTTTGCTACCACTAACATTTCCTTTCGCAAATCATTAATGATTTGCGTTTTTGTTGCGACATAATCTTTAGACTTTCTTTTATTAAAAATATTAAATTCTTGCAATAATTTATTAGCAAATAACGAATCATCAATCTTTTTCTTTATTGTTTGTGGAATAATATTATGTTCTTTATTATAAGCAATTTGCACATTTCTTCGGCGCAACGTTTCAGCCATCGCCTTTTGCATCGCATCTGAAATTGTATCAGCATACATAATAACATTACCATTAACATTTCTTGCTGCCCGACCAATAGTTTGAATTAATGACCGCGCATCGCGTAAAAATCCTTGCTTATTAGCCTCTAAAATACAAATTAACGACACCTCAGGAATATCTAATCCTTCGCGTAATAAATTAATTCCCACTACAGCATCATAAACCCCTTTTCTTAGTTCTAATAAAATCTTTGAACGATTCAGAGTTTTTAATTCACTATGTAAATATGCTACTTTAATATTTCGTTCCTGCAAATAACTAGTTAAATCTTCTGCTTGTCGAATTGTTAAAGTCGTAATTAATACTCTTTCACAATTTTCTTTTCGCATTAAAATATTTTCAATAATATCATCAATCTGATTCATCGTTGGTTTAACAACAATCGTTGGATCCACTAAACCTGTCGGGCGAATAATTTGTTCCGTCACTTGATAATTAACTTGATTTAATTCAAAATCACCCGGAGTTGCTGATGTATATATCACCGTTTTTAATTTATTCATAAATTCTGTAAAATTTAATGGCCGATTATCTAAGGCACTCGGTAAGCAAAACCCATAGTTAACTAATGTTTGTTTTCTACTCCGATCAGTATTAAACATTCCTCTAACTTGTGGTAAAGAAATATGTGATTCATCAATAATAGTTACAAAATCATCACCAAAATAATCAATTAAAGTATATGGTGGCACATCTTTATCTCTTAAATCTAAATGTCGGGAATAGTTTTCAATACCACTACAAATACCAAACTCTTGCAATGCTTCTAAATCATGATTAGTTCTTTGTTCAATCCTTTGATACTCTAATAATTGATTATTAGCCTTTAAAACTTCTAAATATTTTATTAATTCTGCTTCAATTCTAGTAATTGCCTTTGCTAATCTTTCTTTAGAAGTAATATAGTCCTGAGCCGGAAAAATTGTAAAAAATTGATATCTTTCAATTACTTTACCAGTTAAAACATCAATCTTAGCAATTTCATTAATATCATCATCAAATAAATCAATGCGTAAATAAAATTCATCCGTTCAACCCGGTGCTAACTTAATAACATCACCTTTTGCCGTAAACATTCCCGGGCGAATTTCTAAATCATTACGCGTATAACCAGAATTAACAAGAAAATATAATAATGCTTTTCTTTCAACTTTTTGACCATTACGAATTTCAAAAAAAGATTTTTTATATTCATTAGGATCTTGTGTACCATAAATCGCAGCAACTGATGCTACAACAATAACATCCTTTCTAGTAACTAAAGCATTCATCGCACTTAACCGCATCATTTCAATATCACTATTAGATTTTGCTGTCTTCTCAATATATGTATCCGTTTTTGGCATATATGCTTCTGGTTGATAAAAATCAAAGTTAGAAACAAAATATTCTACCCGATTTTCAGGAAACATTCCTTTTAATTCACCATATAATTGCATTGCCAAAGTTTTATTATGTGACAAAATTAAAGTTGGTTTATTAATTTTAGCAATAACATTAGCAATCGTATAAGTTTTTCCCGTACCCGTTGCTCCTAATAATACTTGAAATTGTTGATTTTCTTTTATTCCTTGAATTAAACTCGCAATTGCTTTTGGTTGATCACCTGCTGGCTTAAAATCAGCAACTAATTTAAACATAAAAATTTTTCCTAACCACCTTGCTTTGCCTTTGTCCTCTCAATAGCCTCCATTACCTGATCGGATATAATACCATCATCAATATCAGAACCAATTTCTAAACTACATAAACTAATAACTACTTGATGAGCAATATTAATTCGCATTCGATTAAATAATTGGGCTGATTCATCAATATATGCATGTAATGGATTTGACTGTCCATAACTTCGTAAATAAATTCCTGTTCTTAATTTACTAGAACCATCAATATGTTCTGTTCAATGATGATCAAAAGCTTGTAAAATAATTTGATTTTCAATTTTTCATAACATCGCTTCAGAAATATTTTCAATAGTTTTCTGATAGTGATTAAAAATTACCCGACCAATTGCTAAAACAGCATCATGCCGTGTCATTGATCGTAATTCTTTAGCATCTAATTCATGATTACTATTAATTAACTTTGTTTCTAAACTTTTTACTAAACTAACAAAATCAATCATAATTTCTTTATTAATCTCTTTTGTAAAAATATCCAATAAATCAGCACTAACAGTAAAAATCATTCTTTCAACTAATGGAGCATAAACCACCTTAGTTTGTAAAATTGCATCGCGTTGTTCATACATTACTTCTCTTTGCTGGGCTAAAATATTATCATAATCCAACAAATTCTTTCTAGTATCAAAGTTTAATCCTTCAACTTTTTTCTGAGCATTAGTAATACTTCGTGATAACAATTTTGATTGAATATGGTCATCACCTAAACGACTAAATAATCCTTGTAATTTTTTACTACCAAAACGAAGCATTAATTCATCTTCTACTGAAAGATAAAATCGGGAATAACCCGGATCTCCTTGACGCCCCGATCTACCTCGTAACTGATTATCAATTCTTCTCGCTTCATTTCGTTCCGTACCTAAAACAGCCAAACCACCTAAGGCAATAACACCATCACCTAATTTAATATCAGTACCTCTTCCTGCCATATTCGTAGCAATTGTAACGGCCCCAATTTGTCCCGCACTAGCAATAATTTCTGCTTCTTGAACATGATTTCGCGCATTTAAAACATTATGAGCGATTTTAGCTTCTTTTAAAATATTTGATACTTCCTCAGATGTTGTAATTGATGCTGTTCCAATTAATATTGGTTGCCCTTTGGTATGTCGTTCTTTAACTTCTTTAAGTAAAGCCTTATATTTAGAACTTTGTGATGCAAAAACTAAATCCGTATCATCTTTTCTCACAATCGGAAGATTAGTAGGAATTTCCATTACTCGCATATTATAAATCTTAATAAACTCTTCTTCTTCCGTTTTTGCAGTTCCTGTCATCCCACTCAATTTATTATATAAGCGAAAGAAATTTTGATAAGTAATTGTCGCCAGCGTTGTTGTTTCATGTTCAATAGTAACTGCTTCTTTAGCTTGTAATGCTTGTTGTAAACCATCACTATAAGCTCTTCCTGGCATTAACCGCCCCGTAAATTGATCAACTAAAATTATTTCATCATTTTGAGCAACATATTCAATCCCATTCGTAAAAACATGAACAGCTTTTAAAGCATTTAAAATATGATGAAATAATTCTGATTGCTCTAAACTAAACAAGTTTTTAACACCAAAATGTTTTTCTGCCTTTTTAACACCAGATATTGTTAAAGCCACCTGCTTAGTTTCTAAATCAATTTTAATATCTGCCTTTTTATCCAAACTTTTAGCAAACCGGTCAGCATTTTCATATAAGGGTTCACGACTTTTAGAACCACCAGAAATAATTAACGGTGTTCTTGATTCATCAATTAAAACTGAATCAGCTTCATCAACAATTGCAAAATTCAACCCGCGTTGAACTTTTTCACCATAAGTATGCACCATATTATCTCTTAAATAATCAAATCCTAATTCCGAGTTAGTAGTATATGTAACATCACACAAATAAGCTTTTCGCTTTTGATCATTACTTAAATCCCTTAAATTAACACCAACTGTTAACCCCAAAAATCCTAATACCGCTCCATTAATTTCAGCATCACGCTGTGCTAAATATTCATTAACAGTAACAATATGAACACCCTTACCAAGTAAAGCATTCAAATACATTGGCATAATCGCTGTTAAAGTTTTTCCTTCCCCAGTTCGCATTTCCGCAACATCACCATTATGTAAAACAATACCGCCTTCTAACTGAACAGTAAAAGCATGTAATCCCGAAACTCTTCTCGTTGCTTCACGCGCCACAGCAAAAGCTTCAATTAAAATATCATCTATAGTAGCACCAGCTTCCAAACGCTTTTTAAATTCATTAGTTTTATTTTTTAAACTATCAGCAGATAATTCTTGCATTTCTAAATCTAGATTTAAAATTTCTTGAACATCAGCTCTAATGCTTTTTAAAACACTTTTATATTTATTAAAAAACTTCATATATGTCGCTCCAGTTTCTCTAATTTCTCGCCTATAACATTATTAATTTTATCATACTTTAAAATACTAATAAATGGTCGCACGCGTTTAGTTTTTTTAGGTATTGCTTTGAAGAAGTAAAAACAATCAGCTAATTATATTATTTAATTACTAAACTAACCCTGCCTTTCTTGTTATTGTCATTTTTATTCGTTACCATTTTATCATATTATTGAATTTTTACACAATAAAAAAAACAGGTCGCGTTTAGTTTTTTTAGGTATTGCTTTGAAGAAGTAAAAACAATCAGCTAATTATATTATTTAATTACTAAACTAACCCTGCCTTTCTTGTTATTGTCATTTTTATTCTTTTTTATTTTATCATATTATTGAATTTTTACACAATAAAAAATTTTTAATTTTGTCGAAAACTCTTGATATTTATTGAATATACTTAATTTTAGGTATATTTTTAATATGATAGAGGTGGATAATAATTATGGAAAAAATAATTCAAGAACTAGTAAATACTTTAACAGATGATCAATTTTTAGAATTTTATGAAAAAGTCAAACAACAAGCAGAATTAATAAAAAAACAAAAACGTTTAAATGAAATTGATCAAAAATTTAGAGCGCAAGGTATTAAATGCCCTAAATGTGAATCTTACCATTGCGTTAAAAATGGACATAATTCAGAAGGAAAACAAAAATATTTATGTAAAAATTGCCGTGCAAGTTTTGACGCTTTTCGTAATCATTTTATTTATTGAAGTCATTTAAATTATGAACAATGAAATTTATTGATTCAAATTTCATTGCTGGGGCAATCTAGTAAAACAATTTCTCGTTTTATTAAAACTACATTAAAAACTGCTTGATATAATCGTCAAAAATTAATGAAATCAAAACAATTAGAAAATACCCAATTAAAATTTAAAAAATTATCTGGTAAAATCCAAATCGATGAAACATTTATTAAAGAAATTCATAAAGGAAATTTCAAATATAAAACTGATCCACGAAGAATTCACCTTGACCCATTCGCAACTAATACTAAATGCTGTATTCAAATGGCAATTGATAATAATAACAATATTTATGTTAAATCCACAAACACCAAACGTTTACAAAAACAATGAGTTATTGAAAATATGAACAAAGAATTAATTAACGAAAATTCAATTATTACTTCTGATATGCAAAAATTATATTTTTTAGTAGCAAAACAAACAAATTCTACTTTATGTGTAACTAAAACAACAATAGACTTCTTGCAAAATTAATATGATAATTATAATTTTTAAATTTAAAATAAATATAAAAGTGTTATTAAAATAATTTTTAGATTATTTTTACAAATATTTTGTCATTAAAACATAATAAAAATTATTATTTACAATAAAAAAAGACTGAAATTTTAAATTATCAAATATATTTAAACTAATAGTTGTAAATTATAAATTGAAGCTATTAAATTAAATCTTAAAGCAAATCTTTTTCTACGATTTCGATATTTTTCACTAATAATTTTAAATTTTTTAAGTATAGCAAAAACATTTTCAATAACAATTCTCATTTTTGAAATTCGCTCATTATTTTGCTTTTCTTCTTTATTTAAAGGGTTTTTCTTTGATTTTCTTTTAGGAATTAAAACATTATGATTAATTTTTTGTATGCCTTGATAACCTAAATCCACTAAAACAGTTGTTTCTGGTAAAAATTTAATTTTTGAATCTTTTAAAATTTTAAAGTCATGGTTTTTACCATAAGAAAAATCAGAACTAATAATTTTTTTACTATCTTTTTCAATTATAACTTGTGTTTTTATTGTGTGTTTTTTCTTTTTTCCTGAGTAGTGCTGTTTTTGTCTTTTTTTGGGCGTTGGATTTGGCTTTCAGTTACATCAATTATAACAGTCTTATCTTTGAAATAATCTTTTAATAGTGATTTTTGACCAGTAAGTTGTTGAAAATTAGGGTGTTTTATTAAAGTGTCTTCAATTCATTTGATATTTCTATAACAACTACTTTCACTAATATCATAACTTTTTGCAATATGAAAATAAGTTCTATATTCTCTTCAATATTCTAAAGTCATTAAAATACGATTTTCTAATGATAATTTATTGGTTCTTCCGCGACGAAATCTCTTTTTTAATTCTTCTATTTTTAAAATTTCTAGCATTTTATTAAAAGTAGTATGTTTAATACCAGTTAATCTTAAAAAATTTTTATCACTTATTTGATTATTTTTTTTAAATTTCATTTAAATTCCACCTTTTTATTAAAAACAACAATTCAATTATATTTTAAATTAATTTTGCAAGAAGTCTAATTAATCCTGAAGCTAGTTATCGTAACTTAAATAAAATCAGTAAATTACAATCTAGTCTTAAAGAAGCCTTAATTCATTATCATGGTTTAGGTTTTACTAATATTCAAAATTATTTAAATCTCTGAAAATGAAAATACCAACATAAGGGTTTAACTCCAAACCAACAAACAGCGATATTATATTTTAATGTATAAAAAAGTTAAAGTAAAAATAGTAATTTTACATAAAAGCCTTTTAAAATTATCAAGTTGATGATTTTTTTTATTTTATCAAGAGTTTTCGACAAAATTAAAATAAAAAATTATTTTAATTTTGTCGAAAACTCTTGATATTTATTGAATATACTTAATTTTAGGTATATTTTTAATATGATAGAGGTGGATAATAATTATGGAAAAAATAATTCAAAAACTAGTAAATACTTTAACAGATGATCAATTTTTAGAATTTTATGAAAAAGTCAAACAACAAGCAGAATTAATAAAAAAACAAAAACGGTTAAATGAAATTGATCAAAAATTTAGAGCGCAAGGTATTAAATGCCCTAAATGTGAATCTTACCATTGCGTTAAAAATGGACATAATTCAGAAGGAAAACAAAAATATTTTTTAATTTTGTCGAAAACTCTTGATAAAATAAAAAAAATCATCAACTTGATAATTTTAAAAGGCTTTTATGTAAAATTACTATTTTTACTTTAACTTTTTTTATACATTAGACTTCTTGCAAAATTAATTTAAAATATAATTGAATTGTTGTTTTTAATAAAAAGGTGGAATTTAAATGAAATTTAAAAAAAATAATCAAATAAGTGATAAAAATTTTTTAAGATTAACTGGTATTAAACATACTACTTTTAATAAAATGCTAGAAATTTTAAAAATAGAAGAATTAAAAAAGAGATTTCGTCGCGGAAGAACCAATAAATTATCATTAGAAAATCGTATTTTAATGACTTTAGAATATTGAAGAGAATATAGAACTTATTTTCATATTGCAAAAAGTTATGATATTAGTGAAAGTAGTTGTTATAGAAATATCAAATGAATTGAAGACACTTTAATAAAACACCCTAATTTTCAACAACTTACTGGTCAAAAATCACTATTAAAAGATTATTTCAAAGATAAGACTGTTATAATTGATGTAACTGAAAGCCAAATCCAACGCCCAAAAAAAGACAAAAACAGCACTACTCAGGAAAAAAGAAAAAACACACAATAAAAACACAAGTTATAATTGAAAAAGATAGTAAAAAAATTATTAGTTCTGATTTTTCTTATGGTAAAAACCATGACTTTAAAATTTTAAAAGATTCAAAAATTAAATTTTTACCAGAAACAACTGTTTTAGTGGATTTAGGTTATCAAGGCATACAAAAAATTAATCATAATGTTTTAATTCCTAAAAGAAAATCAAAGAAAAACCCTTTAAATAAAGAAGAAAAGCAAAATAATGAGCGAATTTCAAAAATGAGAATTGTTATTGAAAATGTTTTTGCTATACTTAAAAAATTTAAAATTATTAGTGAAAAATATCGAAATCGTAGAAAAAGATTTGCTTTAAGATTTAATTTAATAGCTTCAATTTATAATTTACAACTATTAGTTTAAATATATTTGATAATTTAAAATTTCAGTCTTTTTTTATTGTAAATAATAATTTTTATTATGTTTTAATGACAAAATATTTGTAAAAATAATCTAAAAATTATTTTAATAACACTTTTATATTTATTTTAAATTTAAAAATTATAATTATCATATTAATTTTGCAAGAAGTCTATTAAAATATAATACCGCTGTTTGTTGGTTTGGAGTTAAACCCTTATGTTGGTATTTTCATTTTCAGAAATTTAAATAATTTTGAATATTAGTAAAACCTAAACCATGATAATGAATTAAGGCTTCTTTAAGACTAGATTGTAATTTACTGATTTTATTTAAGTTACGATAACTAGCTTCAGGATTAATTGTTGTTTTAGTTACACATAAAGTAGAATTTGTTTGTTTTGCTACTAAAAAATATAATTTTTGCATATCAGAAGTAATAATTGAATTTTCGTTAATTAATTCTTTGTTCATATTTTCAATAACTCATTGTTTTTGTAAACCTTTGGTGTTTGTGGATTTAACATAAATATTGTTATTATTATCAATTGCCATTTGAATACAGCATTTAGTATTAGTTGCGAATGGGTCAAGGTGAATTCTTCGTGGATCAGTTTTATATTTGAAATTTCCTTTATGGATTTCTTTAATAAATGTTTCATCGATTTGGATTTTACCAGATAATTTTTTAAATTTTAATTGGGTATTTTCTAATTGTTTTGATTTCATTAATTTTTGACGATTATATCAAGCAGTTTTTAATGTAGTTTTAATAAAACGAGAAATTGTTTTACTAGATTGCCCCAGCAATGAAATTTGAATCAATAAATTTCATTGTTCATAATTTAAATGACTTCAATAAATAAAATGATTACGAAAAGCGTCAAAACTTGCACGGCAATTTTTACATAAATATTTTTGTTTTCCTTCTGAATTATGTCCATTTTTAACGCAATGGTAAGATTCACATTTAGGGCATTTAATACCTTGCGCTCTAAATTTTTGATCAATTTCATTTAACCGTTTTTGTTTTTTTATTAATTCTGCTTGTTGTTTGACTTTTTCATAAAATTCTAAAAATTGATCATCTGTTAAAGTATTTACTAGTTCTTGAATTATTTTTTCCATAATTATTATCCACCTCTATCATATTAAAAATATACCTAAAATTAAGTATATTCAATAAATATCAAGAGTTTTCGACAAAATTAAAAAAAATATTTATGTAAAAATTGCCGTGCAAGTTTTGACGCTTTTCGTAATCATTTTATTTATTGAAGTCATTTAAATTATGAACAATGAAATTTATTGATTCAAATTTCATTGCTGGGGCAATCTAGTAAAATAATTTCTCGTTTTATTAAAACTACATTAAAAACTGCTTGATATAATCGTCAAAAATTAATGAAATCAAAACAATTAGAAAATACCCAATTAAAATTTAAAAAATTATCTGGTAAAATCCAAATCGATGAAACATTTATTAAAGAAATTCATAAAGGAAATTTCAAATATAAAACTGATCCACGAAGAATTCACCTTGACCCATTCGCAACTAATACTAAATGCTGTATTCAAATGGCAATTGATAATAATAACAATATTTATGTTAAATCCACAAACACCAAAGGTTTACAAAAACAATGAGTTATTGAAAATATGAACAAAGAATTAATTAACGAAAATTCAATTATTACTTCTGATATGCAAAAATTATATTTTTTAGTAGCAAAACAAACAAATTCTACTTTATGTGTAACTAAAACAACAATTAATCCTGAAGCTAGTTATCGTAACTTAAATAAAATCAGTAAATTACAATCTAGTCTTAAAGAAGCCTTAATTCATTATCATGGTTTAGGTTTTACTAATATTCAAAATTATTTAAATCTCTGAAAATGAAAATACCAACATAAGGGTTTAACTCCAAACCAACAAACAGCGGTATTATATTTTAATGTATAAAAAAGTTAAAGTAAAAATAGTAATTTTACATAAAAGCCTTTTAAAATTATCAAGTTGATGATTTTTTTTATTTTATCAAGAGTTTTCGACAAAATTAAAAAAAATTATTAATTATTATTTAAATTTTAACTAATATTTTTACTTACTTAAATGTATTATATTTATTTGTTACAGCATTACCCTTTATAATTAATTCAACTATCATCATTTTTATTATTATATTTATTTCATAATGAATTTTTATATATTTCTTTTCTGATTTCTATTTCTGAATTAATATTTTCATTAATATGATGTAATACATTTAATTTGTTTAAATTTGCCATTCTTAAATGTAATAGGTTATTTAAATTCTTATGATTATATATTTTTGCCCCATAGCCTAATTGTTGTTTTACTAAATGTGATACATCACTTTCGATGCTACAGCCGATATTTCATTCTAAATTTTGATGATGAATACCTTGCTTATTATTACTGAAATAATTACTCGCCTTTCGTAAATTTGTTTTAATATCTTTATTTAATTCATTTTTAGCAACATTACGAATGTTTTTGATTAATTCTTGATGATTTCCATCCTTATATAATTTAATTCAACTCAATGGACGCGTAAAGTTTTGTTAGGTGAAAAAATATTTGATTAATTTTGAAAGAAAAGTAACTAGTTTTTTAAACACTTATATATCGCAGATTTAAGTGTTTAACAAGCTTTGTTATTAAATTTTGTTTTTTAATTAGATAAAGATTTTAATAATTTTAAACTTAGCATACCCCTATTCATAGAAATTTCTACACTTTAATGTCCGCATCCTACCCTTGGAACTAATTTAATAGCGTGTATATTTTTAGGAAATTCACCCATTCATTTTTTTATTGCAAAACGAAACAAATTGCTATAGCTAATAGGATGTTATCTATTAACTGGTAAACTTCTTTTGGTTATGGCGACCACCCACAATTTATCGTGCTTTAATACATACCAACATTATTAACTCACTTGTATTTAATTTTCAAAGAACAAATTTTTAATACCTTATAAAATAAAAAGACAATCATTACTGACTGTCTTAATATTTATTCAAATCTTTACCTACCTAACAAAACTTTATGCGTCCTTATTAATACAACCAAATGCTACCTATCATCATGTGAAAAAGAATATACATTTAATTCTTTAACATCATAATAAATTTATATATTGTAGTGGAAAATGTTATCAACAATCGTTTGATAATACAGTAACAAAATTTAAACAAAAATAAAATTTTGCAGGGACAATATGAATAAATAATTTGTCCGAAATGTCTATTACTTTTTTACAATCATTTTTGGTAAATTAATTCTAAAAAACTTATCTAATTTTTCTCAAGCAACATCACGATTTTCTTCTGGAGTAACAATTCAATTTGCAAAAGCTTCAGCAAAAAGTTCTTTATATGATGTTGCTCCATAATTACTTCTAATAATTCCATATGCTAATAATTTTTTATAATTATCATCAGTAATTCTAGTGTTTTCTGCTAATGAATTTATCATATAATTTTCCCCTAATGTCTTTATTCAAACATTATTACAAAAAAAATCTAACATATGACCATATTCATGAACTATAGTTCAAAGTATCACTTCATAACTACGGTTTGCAAGAGAATAGTTAAGAACAATAGTTTTTAAGTTGTATCGATTATTATAAGGATGTTCTGCATATGCTAGGTTTTTTGTTCAAGGCTGTTGTAAATCAATTTTTTCTACCATTTGCATAACATTATTTTTTCCATAGACTTCAGCCATTATATTATAAAAATAAACTAAATTTTTTTTAATTTTATCTTTCATTTCTTCATTATTATATAATAATAAATCTAATAATAATTCTCAATTTATTCCAACTAAAGTAGAAGATTTACGCATTACAAAACCTTTATTTTTAAATTGTTCATTTAAATTAGCAAAATCAGAAAAATTATCAGTGTTATTTTTTATTTTATTAAATTCATTAATAGATTCTTGATTTGCTTTATATATAAGTTTTTCATCTAATTCATGAATAAATTTATTCATATCGGATAAATTTTCATATTTTTTAAATCAATCATTTTTAGTTAAAAATTTATCATTTTTAACTATATCTTGTAATTTTGAAAAAAAACTATTACGAAAAGTCTCTACTTTTTTTCTATTTTTTATATTAGGAACAAGATAATCTAAATTAATAGATTTATCAATTATATAGTTAATTGTAACTTCACCAGTATAAACTTTATTATCATCTGAGATTACTTTAGCAGTTGTTGATGTAATCTCTTTAATTTGAATTTTGTTTATATCAATATCAAACTTGTTTCCAAGTAAATTTTTAATTTGTTCTTTAGTCGGTTTTTCAAGACCACTAGTTTTAATAGTTTCTAAATTTTTTTTATTTTCTGTAATAATTTTTGATAAATTTTTTTCTTTTAATTTTTGATTTTCTTTTTCAATTGGTAGATTTAATAAAAAAATTATGCCTAAACAAATTGGAACTGCTGACATTAAAGCTACTAGTAAATACAATAATTTTTTTCTTTTCATTATCATTCATAATTTCCTCCAAAAAATTTACATTAATTTTATATGATTTCTGCAATAAGTTCTTGGTATGCTTGTTTTTGTCTTCAATAAGTAGGATTAGTTTAAATAATATCAAGTTTTCTAATCAAACAAAACTTCGTTCTACAACTCATCTTTTAGGTAATACTACAAAAGAATTTAATTCATTATGTTTTATAATATAGTCCTATTACGATCTGTACTTTCTGCGGTTGTTATATTAATTGCGTACAGTAAATCTTGAAAATCAACAACAATATAACGCGTTTTATTCCTGAAATCTTTTTACCAGCATCCATAACCTTTATTTTCAGCAGTATCTGTGTTTTTAACACTTTGCGAATCAATATATATAAAAACTAGTTTTTTCTTGGCAATGATTGTTGATACAAACCATTTTAACTATTTCTTTTTAAAACTAATTGCAACAAACTAGGATTTTTGCCATTATTTGTACTTCAAATTTGAAAATAGTAGTATACGGTCTGTCACTTTGGAAAATCTTTTGGCAACATTCTTATTCTTCATTGACAACCACTTTTTAATACATATAACACTCCACAAAACACTTCATATAAATCTAAAATTCTTGGTTTTGTTTTCTTTTTGCTGTTTTCTAAAATTGATCTTATGTTTTCAAATTGCTCTTTGCTGACATTACTAGGATAATTTTTATGCATATTACAGTATACCACAGATGTTTTACACAATCAAGAAAAATCTTAAAAAGGGTCGCGTTTAGTTTTCTTAGGTATTTTTTAAAAAAGAAAAAATAATCATTTACTATAAATTATTTCAATATTCAAATTAAGTATATATTTCTTATGTATGATTTTTGTTGTAAAAATTATTTTAATGTTGTTTTTATAAGCATTTTACTTAGTTTTTATAACCTTTTATTAAGATTATGTTTGTTAATATTAAATATTTTGTTTTATTACTTATTTTTCAAATAAAACGATAATTAAATTGTAGTTACTTTTCTTTCAAAATTAATCAAATATTTTTCCACCTAACAAAACTTTACGCGTCCGTCATTACCTGCGATTAAGGTTTTATTAAAAGCTTTAATTTTTAAAATATTTGTATTAATTTCATCTTCACTACTAGAAGTTTTGTGATAAAAATAGCTTTCGTTTTTAAAACCATGATTTTTAATGGTGAATTCTTTATAGTAACCTTTTTCTAAAGTGTCAATGAAATTGAATACTGGCGTTCAATAGAGATAAGAGTAATTAAATTTATCAAAATCGCCACGATGAATCATTAGACTTCTTGCAAAATTAATATGATAATTATAATTTTTAAATTTAAAATAAATATAAAAGTGTTATTAAAATAATTTTTAGATTATTTTTACAAATATTTTGTCATTAAAACATAATAAAAATTATTATTTACAATAAAAAAAGACTGAAATTTTAAATTATCAAATATATTTAAACTAATAGTTGTAAATTATAAGAGCCTGTCCAAAATTCTGTGTCTCGATAATTCATTCTGAATTATACTTAAAAGAAGGAGAACAGAAAATGACAAAAAAAATAAAAAAAGAACCTGACGCAATTGATAAAGTTGTTGATTATTTTTTAGAAAATATTGATAATCCACAAGATTTATTTAAAGGCAATACTATTTTTCAGGAATTTACCAAAAAATTAACTGAACGAATGTTAAATACGGAAATTAAAGATTATCTTGAAACTGATGAGAATCATAATAAAAGAAATGGCAACACACAAAAAACCATTATTACTAAAAATGGTTCAATCGCAATTGATGTACCAAGAGATCGAAATAGTACTTTTGAACCAGTAATTATTCCAAAAAGACAAAGAAGATTTGATAACTTTGATCAAAAAGTAATTTCTTTATATGCAAGAGGAATGACAATTTCTGATATCAAAGCACAATTGCAAGAATTCTATCACGGAGCAGAAATTTCAGAAAGTTTAATTAGTCAAATAACTGATGATGTTATTGAAGAAGTTAAAATGTGACAAACTAAACCTTTAGAGAAGATTTATCCGATTGTTTATTTTGATTGTATTGTTGTTAAAGTAAAGCAAGATAAACGAATAATAAATAAAGCAGTTTATCTTGCCTTAGGAATTAATTTAGATGGTTTAAAAGATATTTTAGGAATGTGAATTAGTGAGAATGAGGGAGCCAAATTTTGACTTAATAATCTTACGGAAATGAAAAATCGTGGGTTACAAGATATTCTTGTTGCTTGTAGTGATAATTTAACTGGGATGTCTGATGCAATAGAAGCTGTTTTCCCAAAAACACAGCATCAATTATGCATTGTTCATCAAATTCGCAATAGTTTAAAATTTGTTCCTTACAAAGATCGCAAACTTGTAGCTAATGATTTAAAATCAATTTATACAGCAATTAATGAAGAAATAGCGTTAATTGCTTTAGATCATTTTTCAGAAAAATGAAATAAAAAGTATCCACAAATTACTAAATCATGAAAAAATAACTGAAATAATTTAATAATTTTTCTTGAATATCCTCAGGAATTTAGAAGAATTATTTACACAACTAATGCGATTGAATCTGTTAATAGTCAATTAAGAAAAGTCATTAAGAATAAAAAGATTTTTCCTAATGACGCATCAGTTTTTAAAATATTTTATTTAGCATTTCAAAATATGGTTAAGAAATGAACGATGCCAATTCAAAATTGGGGTAGTGCAATTTCACATTTAATGATAAAATTTGAGGACAGAGTGAATTTAAGTTAATTACTTAGAGACACAGTTAATTGTACAGTCCCAATTATAAATTGAAGCTATTAAATTAAATCTTAAAGCAAATCTTTTTCTACGATTTCGATATTTTTCACTAATAATTTTAAATTTTTTAAGTATAGCAAAAACATTTTCAATAACAATTCTCATTTTTGAAATTCGCTCATTATTTTGCTTTTCTTCTTTATTTAAAGGGTTTTTCTTTGATTTTCTTTTAGGAATTAAAACATTATGATTAATTTTTTGTATGCCTTGATAACCTAAATCCACTAAAACAGTTGTTTCTGGTAAAAATTTAATTTTTGAATCTTTTAAAATTTTAAAGTCATGGTTTTTACCATAAGAAAAATCAGAACTAATAATTTTTTTACTATCTTTTTCAATTATAACTTGTGTTTTTATTGTGTGTTTTTTCTTTTTTCCTGAGTAGTGCTGTTTTTGTCTTTTTTTGGGCGTTGGATTTGGCTTTCAGTTACATCAATTATAACAGTCTTATCTTTGAAATAATCTTTTAATAGTGATTTTTGACCAGTAAGTTGTTGAAAATTAGGGTGTTTTATTAAAGTGTCTTCAATTCATTTGATATTTCTATAACAACTACTTTCACTAATATCATAACTTTTTGCAATATGAAAATAAGTTCTATATTCTCTTCAATATTCTAAAGTCATTAAAATACGATTTTCTAATGATAATTTATTGGTTCTTCCGCGACGAAATCTCTTTTTTAATTCTTCTATTTTTAAAATTTCTAGCATTTTATTAAAAGTAGTATGTTTAATACCAGTTAATCTTAAAAAATTTTTATCACTTATTTGATTATTTTTTTTAAATTTCATTTAAATTCCACCTTTTTATTAAAAACAACAATTCAATTATATTTTAAATTAATTTTGCAAGAAGTCTATTAAATAATCAAGATTATCAATGATATCATCATATTTGTGGTTACCATCAAATTTAGTAGTTGTTATCGGTAAATCAATGTCAGTACTGTCTTTTTCAATTTCAATTTCAAAATTATTTGTTTCATTTAATCTGTAATTTGTTTTATCGAAAAAATCTTTGAAATTATATAAATCTGTGCCTTGTGCTTTAATTGTTATTTTTTTATTAATTACTCATGTTTTATAAGTGCTATTTTCTTTTATTTTTTGTCCATATGTTGTTATTAAGTTTCTAATTTTTTCTTGTTTATCCTGATTATTTTGCAATTCTTTTGTAAATTGGAAAGTAAAATCGTTTAAGTTTTTTAATTCTGGTAATTTTTCATTTAGATTGCTATTATCTTTTTTATATATGTTAACCTCTGAAATACTATTTGTTGAATTTAAAACCCAAAAATTCACTTTTTCTAAATTTTTAATTTCAAAATTATAAACTTTATTACTTTGTCTTTTACTTCTAATTAATAGACTTCTTGCAAAATTAATATGATAATTATAATTTTTAAATTTAAAATAAATATAAAAGTGTTATTAAAATAATTTTTAGATTATTTTTACAAATATTTTGTCATTAAAACATAATAAAAATTATTATTTACAATAAAAAAAGACTGAAATTTTAAATTATCAAATATATTTAAACTAATAGTTGTAAATTATAAATTGAAGCTATTAAATTAAATCTTAAAGCAAATCTTTTTCTACGATTTCGATATTTTTCACTAATAATTTTAAATTTTTTAAGTATAGCAAAAACATTTTCAATAACAATTCTCATTTTTGAAATTCGCTCATTATTTTGCTTTTCTTCTTTATTTAAAGGGTTTTTCTTTGATTTTCTTTTAGGAATTAAAACATTATGATTAATTTTTTGTATGCCTTGATAACCTAAATCCACTAAAACAGTTGTTTCTGGTAAAAATTTAATTTTTGAATCTTTTAAAATTTTAAAGTCATGGTTTTTACCATAAGAAAAATCAGAACTAATAATTTTTTTACTATCTTTTTCAATTATAACTTGTGTTTTTATTGTGTGTTTTTTCTTTTTTCCTGAGTAGTGCTGTTTTTGTCTTTTTTTGGGCGTTGGATTTGGCTTTCAGTTACATCAATTATAACAGTCTTATCTTTGAAATAATCTTTTAATAGTGATTTTTGACCAGTAAGTTGTTGAAAATTAGGGTGTTTTATTAAAGTGTCTTCAATTCATTTGATATTTCTATAACAACTACTTTCACTAATATCATAACTTTTTGCAATATGAAAATAAGTTCTATATTCTCTTCAATATTCTAAAGTCATTAAAATACGATTTTCTAATGATAATTTATTGGTTCTTCCGCGACGAAATCTCTTTTTTAATTCTTCTATTTTTAAAATTTCTAGCATTTTATTAAAAGTAGTATGTTTAATACCAGTTAATCTTAAAAAATTTTTATCACTTATTTGATTATTTTTTTTAAATTTCATTTAAATTCCACCTTTTTATTAAAAACAACAATTCAATTATATTTTAAATTAATTTTGCAAGAAGTCTATTCTTTTCAGTATTCTAAAGTCATAAGTAATCTTTGCTCTATTGATAATTTATTTGGTCTACCACCAATTTGTTTTTGTTTAGCTTCACCTTCTTTTAAAATTTCTACCATTTTCATGAAAGTTTTATATTTTATGCCTATTAAACTATAAAATTCGTTTTCGTCTTTGTATTTATCTAACATTTGTATTTCACCTAGGAAATAATATTATCAAAATAGTAGATAAAATTAAAGGTTATGTACCAAGTCTATTGAAGTCATTTAAATTATGAACAATGAAATTTATTGATTCAAATTTCATTGCTGGGGCAATCTAGTAAAACAATTTCTCGTTTTATTAAAACTACATTAAAAACTGCTTGATATAATCGTCAAAAATTAATGAAATCAAAACAATTAGAAAATACCCAATTAAAATTTAAAAAATTATCTGGTAAAATCCAAATCGATGAAACATTTATTAAAGAAATCCATAAAGGAAATTTCAAATATAAAACTGATCCACGAAGAATTCACCTTGACCCATTCGCAACTAATACTAAATGCTGTATTCAAATGGCAATTGATAATAATAACAATATTTATGTTAAATCCACAAACACCAAACGTTTACAAAAACAATGAGTTATTGAAAATATGAACAAAGAATTAATTAACGAAAATTCAATTATTACTTCTGATATGCAAAAATTATATTTTTTAGTAGCAAAACAAACAAATTCTACTTTATGTGTAACTAAAACAACAATTAATTCTGAAGCTAGTTATCGTAACTTAAATAAAATCAGTAAATTACAATCTAGTCTTAAAGAAGCCTTAATTCATTATCATGGTTTAGGTTTTACTAATATTCAAAATTATTTAAATCTCTGAAAATGAAAATACCAACATAAGGGTTTAACTCCAAACCAACAAACAGCGGTATTATATTTTAATGTATAAAAAAGTTAAAGTAAAAATAGTAATTTTACATAAAAGCCTTTTAAAATTATCAAGTTGATGATTTTTTTTTATTTTATCAAGAGTTTTCGACAAAATTAAAAAATTATTTTGATAATTTATTATATAATTATGTTATGAAGAGAAAACAACAAAAAGGTGGTCTAATGAATGATAATGATAAATCATCTAGCTCTATTATATAAAATCTCGCAACTTAAAGAAAAGTTATACATTGACTTATTAAGAAAATTAGAAATTAAAAATCTAATGCCTGTACATATAAATATTTTATTAGTAATTGATAAGATTAAAGATAAACCCATTATTGTTAATGTTGCAAAAGAACTTTGCAAATCCAAAGCTGATACATCAGCCGTGATATCAACATTAGTGAAAAAGGGATATATTACTTGTAAAGTTCTTGCTAGTGACCGTCGTTCAAAACTATTAACTTTAACTCCTAAAGCACAAGAAATCATTAAAAAGGCGGCATTAATCAAAGAACAAATTGATAGCATTTTGCTAAATAAATTAAATAGTATTGAAAAAGATATGCTTCATTCTTATTTATTAACCGCAGGAAACAATTTAGAAATAGCTTTAAAATCTGACTCTTCATTAGTTTAAAGTTAACAATATAGAAAAAAACCTTGTAATTAGATTTACAAGGTTTTTTTCTAATTTCCAAAATCAAAATTATTAGGATCAGGCCCTTTTCGTGATTGTGGTAAACTATCAATTCACTTCATATGTTCATCACTAATTTTAAAATCATCAATCGCGCTATTTTCAATAATCCGCGTCTTATGCATTGACTTGGGAATTATTAAACTTTGATGTTGATAAGCTCATCGTAAAAATAATTGTTGAATTGTTTTATTATATTTACGAGCAATCTGCTCACAAGTTTCTGGTAAAGAGTCATGATATTTCATTGTTCCTCAACCAATAGTTACAATATTATTTTTTTGATGATACGCTCTTAATTCCGTTTGATTTAATCCCGGATGAAACTCAATTTGATTAGCAACGGGTAACTCTTTAGCATCTTGTTTTAATTGTTCTAACTGCTCAATATTAAAATTACTAACACCAATCGCACGAGCTTTTTTAGCACGATATATTTCCTCTAATACTTCTCAAGCAATTTTACGATTATTTCACGGTCAATGCATTAAAAATAAATCAAGAAATTCTAAACCTAATTTTTCTAATGAGCTATCAATCTCTTGTAAATACTGTTCTTTTGTTAATTCATTACCTCAAAGTTTAGTCGTAACAAAAATTTCACTGCGAGAAATCTTACTTTCTTTAATTGCTTGACCAACGATTTCTTCATTCCCATAAATTTTAGCCGTATCAATATGCCGATAACCCTGATTTAAAGCTTCTAAAATCGCTTCTTTACCTAATTCATTATTTTCAATTTTATATGTTCCAAAACCCATAACTGGCATCATAATACCATTATGTAATTTAACTTTTTCATCTAAAATAATTCTTTTTTTCATAAAAACCCCTTTCCTTTATAAATATTTATTTAGTATATTTCATTTTATGGCGGAGAGTACGGGATTCGAACCCGTGGAATCCCTTTCGAATTCATCACCTTTCCAAGATGACTGTTTGAACCACTCACACAACTCTCCAATGGTGCTGGTTAAAAGAATTGAACTCTTGGCCTCACCCTTACCATGGGTGTGCTCTACCGACTGAGCTAAACCAGCAATTAATATTTCCTTCTCCATTATAACTTGTTTGCAATATTAAATAAATGATAATAAAATTTCATCTAAATTTTCTCACTCATCTTGATAACAAAAAAGAAAATTATTTTTAATATTTAGTTTCTTTTTTACTATTAGTTTATTAATCTCATTTTGAAAATATTTATAAGCTACTTGATTTTGCTTTATTCGCAAATCAACGCCTGCAATTAGTCCTAATTCCATAATAAAATTTGTCCATAATATTCTTGTTTTGTAATTTTAGTAATTGTTTGTCGCCATAATGGATATTCATTACTATTTTGGCAAATAACTATTTGTGAATTTTTATGAAAAGAACGGACGCATAAAGTTTTGTTAGGTGGGAAAAGATTTGAATAAGTATTAAGACAGTCAGCAATGATTGTCTTTTTATTTTATAAGATGTTAAAAATTTGTTCTTTGAAAATTAAATACAAGTGAATTAATAATGTTGGTATGTATTAAAGCACGATAAATTGTGGGTGGTCGCCATAACCAAAAGAAGTTTACCAGTTAATAGATAACATCCTATTAAACTATAGCAATTTGTTTCGTTTTGCAATAAAAAAATGAATGGGTGGATTTCCTAAAAATATACACGCTATTAAATTAGTTCCAAGGGTAGGATGCGGATGTTAAAGTGTAAAAATTTCTATATAGGGGTATGCTAAGTTTAAAATTATTAAAATCTTTATCTAATTAAAAAACAAAATTCAGTAACAAAGTTTGTTAAACACTTAAATCTGCGATATATAAGTGTTTAAAAAACTAAGTTAACTAACAACTTAGTTAATATAACTTAGTTTATTTATAAGAGAGGTAATTTATTATGAAAAACATTGAAAACATTTTCTTAAATACTAAGAAATATCTCTTAAAAGAAACACAAAACGCAATGCTTATTAAAGCCCCAAAAATTCCGTGATTTAGTGAACAAATCGGTATTTGGTTTCCAAAGCGATTTGTTTATAAAGGAAAATATGAAAATTCAATTTGCATCGGAATAATAAAAGATAGTAAATATCAAGTAATTTCAATTAATCAACAAGAGCAAGAAACCAAGTTAATTAAAGGCCAAGAATTATTAGGCTTCTTCATTGCCGAAAAAGAAAACAACAAAAAAGATATAAATTATAACTATTTTAAAGGAGTTTAAAAATGAATATTGCGATTGGAATAATATTTATTATCATTTGCATAATGCTATTGGCATATTTTGCTTATAAAATTTATGCCAAAATAAAAATGCGAATTAAATATAAAAATGCCATTAAAAGTAATACTGGTAATTTTACAAAAGACGAAAAAGTATTTATTGCTCGCTTTGAAGAATGAGTTAAAGCTCCTAATTCAAAAAACAATAACGCGGATAAAAAATAATGTTTTGAAAAATTATCATGGAATTCTTAGAACTGTTTGTTCCGATAGAAAAAATGCCTGCACAAGTTGCGTTTATTGCCGGATTAATTATTATCATTACTTTTCTTTTCGCCTTAATTTCAATTATGTATTTACCAATAAAAATGATTTTTGGGAGATAAAAAATGACAATAAACTTAAAAGAATTTAATTGAGAACAAATTAAACAAACTTTCTGAGATTTATTTATTCAAATTACAACTATTCCAGCTCATATTACTGGTGGTAAAGAAATTAATTTAACTGAAGAGCCACTTTGACTTTTAATAGCAAACATTGCTTTTTGATTCTTGACAGCAGTTATGGTGTGATTTATTCTAATGCTACTTTGAAAAACCATATCAGTATTTAGATAGAAGCAAAAGTAATGTCGCGAAGCTAAATTGTGATGCATTCACAAAGAAATTCAAAATTAATTAGGAAAAAACACAATCGTGTTAAGGTTAATCGTGGTTTTAACAAATTTAAGAAAAACTTTGAATATAAATGATGAATGTTTTAAAAAGAAAGGGGGTGATTATATGTTTGGAATTTTCTTGGCCGATGCACCAGCAACAGTAGAAAAAATAACAGCTAGTGACGCGATGACTAAATTGTGAAATGCAATTATAACAGCGTTTACTAAAATGTGAGAAATTATTGCTGTTAATATGCCACAAGTCGGTAACTTCTTTGCTGACTACTGAATATTCATTTTTCCATTTATTTTGGCAATATTCTTTATTTGCTTTAAAATGTTTGAAAAATTACTTGGAGCTGTACGTTAACAAAAAAATAAAGTGAGGTGCAAGATGAAATTTTGCAAATGAATAATAGAAAAAAATAACCATTTTATTGAATTAAATCGCACCTCATTTTTAATTTTATGACATTGCGGAGCAATTTGATATATTTACAACGGTTATTTTAAAAACATTGTGAGCTATTTATTTTTAGCGGGTTGTATTTTAATTTTCCTTTTTAAAATTGGTAATTTAACACAAATTAACAAAGTTATTAATTTCTTAAAAAATTCACCATTAAATATTGTGATAGGTTCATTGGGAACTGGAAAAACCGCTTTTCTAGTATACGCATCAAAATTACTAAAAAAGAAGAAATATCACATCGCCTCAACCTTTCCATTACTAGAAACTCAAAAATTAAGTTTAGGACATATGGGATTATTAGACTTTGATTATCCGGTATTGCCAGACAAAACCTTACTTTTGTGAGATGAAACCAATTTATTTTTAGAAGGAACTGATTGAGAAAAAAATAATACCAAAAATGAAGAAACCGGTATTCAAGAATATTTCGCTCTGGCACGGCATTTCGGTCATATTGTGCTTGCTAGCGGTCAAAGAGATAAACATATTTGAGTTAAAGTTCGTGATATTGCCAATAATGTGATTGTGGGCATTCGTAAAAAACCCGTTAATATTTTTCGACCCTACTTAAAAGTCATCTATGGCACCTTTACTAGCATTGAAGAATATGAACGCTGACGAAACACCTTAATTGATGCTAAAAATAGTAAAAAGGGTCGTCGCATTAAATACCGGGATATTCCTGAACTTGATATTTATTTTTTTAAACTAAAAATTCCCCTACCAATACTTAATACTTACAATTCTTTTTACCTAGCATTTTTAAGAGATTACTTAAATTCAAAAGTAAATCCTGATTATGAAGATAAATACTATACTGATACGGCAATTGATTTAGAAGACTTAGAATACTTAAAAATGGATAAATTTAGCAAATTTTTAAGAAAAATGAAAGAAAAGGAACAATAAAAAATGGAAAATCTCGCAAAAATGGCCGACTTTCTTGCCCAAATGCTTTATAAAGTTTTTGATTTAATTTGAAGTCTTGAAGTGCCGGGAACAAAAATTCAACTAATATTTCCCTTATTCTTAACGCTTGCTGTAGAATTTCTTATGGCAATTATTCTTGGTTTTGGCAGTCAACAAGTTAATTTAGAAAAGCAACGCCAATATGCCGTTAAAAATAGTGGTCGTTTAAGTGCGTGAGGAAAAGTTAAAAAACAAATAAAACCAATAAATCCAAATAAAATTAATTGAAAACAAAGAAATAAAAAAATAAAACAAGGTAACTAACGATGTTTAAACTAATTATTATTTTTATCTTAATAACTGTTCTTGGATTATTAGCTGGTAGTCATTTTGAAACTTTAACGAACTATATTAGCGAAGGCCTTGCCAATTTTAAAAAGTTTATTACTAGCAATTTAACAATTTTAGAACTGTTTAAACCAATGGCACGAACATTTTCACAACATCCAATCTTTACCATTCTTGGCGTTACTTGTGTACTTATTGCCTTATTTATTGTGATTAAAGGACGATAAAAAATATGAAAGAAGAATTAAAATGAAAAAACTTTTAGTAAAATTATTTAAAAAAGATAATTCAAAAGAAAAAGCGCTGTTAAAATTAAGAATTAAAAATTCTTTTAAAAAGCAATGGTTAAAAATAGCATTAAGTATCATTTTCATCTTTATAAGCTTATTAATTTGTGCATTAACAGCAATCGATACTAAATGAATAACCGGAACAAGTAACGAATTTAATAATTTTATGAATAGACTTCTTGCAAAATTAATATGATAATTATAATTTTTAAATTTAAAATAAATATAAAAGTGTTATTAAAATAATTTTTAGATTATTTTTACAAATATTTTGTCATTAAAACATAATAAAAATTATTATTTACAATAAAAAAAGACTGAAATTTTAAATTATCAAATATATTTAAACTAATAGTTGTAAATTATAAATTGAAGCTATTAAATTAAATCTTAAAGCAAATCTTTTTCTACGATTTCGATATTTTTCACTAATAATTTTAAATTTTTTAAGTATAGCAAAAACATTTTCAATAACAATTCTCATTTTTGAAATTCGCTCATTATTTTGCTTTTCTTCTTTATTTAAAGGGTTTTTCTTTGATTTTCTTTTAGGAATTAAAACATTATGATTAATTTTTTGTATGCCTTGATAACCTAAATCCACTAAAACAGTTGTTTCTGGTAAAAATTTAATTTTTGAATCTTTTAAAATTTTAAAGTCATGGTTTTTACCATAAGAAAAATCAGAACTAATAATTTTTTTACTATCTTTTTCAATTATAACTTGTGTTTTTATTGTGTGTTTTTTCTTTTTTCCTGAGTAGTGCTGTTTTTGTCTTTTTTTGGGCGTTGGATTTGGCTTTCAGTTACATCAATTATAACAGTCTTATCTTTGAAATAATCTTTTAATAGTGATTTTTGACCAGTAAGTTGTTGAAAATTAGGGTGTTTTATTAAAGTGTCTTCAATTCATTTGATATTTCTATAACAACTACTTTCACTAATATCATAACTTTTTGCAATATGAAAATAAGTTCTATATTCTCTTCAATATTCTAAAGTCATTAAAATACGATTTTCTAATGATAATAGACTTCTTGCAAAATTAATATGATAATTATAATTTTTAAATTTAAAATAAATATAAAAGTGTTATTAAAATAATTTTTAGATTATTTTTACAAATATTTTGTCATTAAAACATAATAAAAATTATTATTTACAATAAAAAAAGACTGAAATTTTAAATTATCAAATATATTTAAACTAATAGTTGTAAATTATAAATTGAAGCTATTAAATTAAATCTTAAAGCAAATCTTTTTCTACGATTTCGATATTTTTCACTAATAATTTTAAATTTTTTAAGTATAGCAAAAACATTTTCAATAACAATTCTCATTTTTGAAATTCGCTCATTATTTTGCTTTTCTTCTTTATTTAAAGGGTTTTTCTTTGATTTTCTTTTAGGAATTAAAACATTATGATTAATTTTTTGTATGCCTTGATAACCTAAATCCACTAAAACAGTTGTTTCTGGTAAAAATTTAATTTTTGAATCTTTTAAAATTTTAAAGTCATGGTTTTTACCATAAGAAAAATCAGAACTAATAATTTTTTTACTATCTTTTTCAATTATAACTTGTGTTTTTATTGTGTGTTTTTTCTTTTTTCCTGAGTAGTGCTGTTTTTGTCTTTTTTTGGGCGTTGGATTTGGCTTTCAGTTACATCAATTATAACAGTCTTATCTTTGAAATAATCTTTTAATAGTGATTTTTGACCAGTAAGTTGTTGAAAATTAGGGTGTTTTATTAAAGTGTCTTCAATTCATTTGATATTTCTATAACAACTACTTTCACTAATATCATAACTTTTTGCAATATGAAAATAAGTTCTATATTCTCTTCAATATTCTAAAGTCATTAAAATACGATTTTCTAATGATAATTTATTGGTTCTTCCGCGACGAAATCTCTTTTTTAATTCTTCTATTTTTAAAATTTCTAGCATTTTATTAAAAGTAGTATGTTTAATACCAGTTAATCTTAAAAAATTTTTATCACTTATTTGATTATTTTTTTTAAATTTCATTTAAATTCCACCTTTTTATTAAAAACAACAATTCAATTATATTTTAAATTAATTTTGCAAGAAGTCTAATAGCTTTTTAAGTAAAGTTAGAATTGTCATTGAACATGTTTTTGCTAGATTAAAAAGATTTAAAATACTAGTTTATCGTTATCGCAATAAGATTAGAAGATTTGGATTACGATTTAACTTAATTTCAGGAATATATAATTTTGAATTAAGCTAGTTATAGTTATGTACCAAGTCTAATATAAATATTTAATATCAATATATTTAAATAGTAAAGTTGCAAGAAAAATAAAAGCAATCATATTAGGCAAATATGCAACAAACGATGCTAATAGTGCTCCAATAATACCAGCTATTTATAACAAAACCAACAGAAGCTGATACTTGAAAAATGCTCGGCCCAGGAATAGTATTTGCTAAGATTAATAAATGATTAAATTCATCCTCAGTTATTCACCGCTTCTTAACTACAACTTCATTTTTAATTAAAGGAATTACGGCATTACCGCCACCAAAATCAAAAAAGATATTTTTAAAAAAACATAAAACAATTGTCAATATAATTGTCATTTTGAATATTTTGTTTTTTTCATCATATCAACCCTTAATAAAATATCTTATAAAAAGAAAAAGAATCAGCATCTAATTCTCTTTCTTAATAATTTCAATTTATTATTTTCTTAGTTTTAATTGTTCAATTACTTTACGATAACGATTAATATCATGATCTTTTAAGTAATCTAACATATTTCGTCTTTGTGATACTTTTCTTACTAAACTTCGTTCAGTGACAACATCTTTACGATGTACTTTTAAATGTGCTGTTAAATTAGTAATATCCGCTGTTAAAAGTGCTATTTGTACTTCTGCTGAACCCGTATCTTTCTCTTTTCTACCAAATTTAGCAATAATTTGTTTTTTATCCTCAGCTGTAATTGCCATTTAATAAATCCTCCAATAATTATAAACTTAACTAAAACCAATTAATAAAACAGAAGGTATTTTAAAAACTTGTAATAGTCGTATTCCTATTAAATATTAACCTATTTTATGAAAATATTCAAGGGTTTTGCTGTAATCGGTCGCGTTTAGTTTTCTTAGGTATTGCTTTGAAGAAGTAAAACAATCAGCTAATTATATTATTTAATTACTAAACTAACCCTTCCCTTCTTGTTATTGTCATTTTTATTCTTTATGATTTTATCATATTATTGTTTTAATTTTGTCGAAAACTCTTTTAATTTTGTCGAAAACTCTTTTAATTTTGTCGAAAACTCTTGATATTTATTGAATATACTTAATTTTAGGTATATTTTTAATATGATAGAGGTGGATAATAATTATGGAAAAAATAATTCAAGAACTAGTAAATACTTTAACAGATGATCAATTTTTAGAATTTTATGAAAAAGTCAAACAACAAGCAGAATTAATAAAAAAACAAAAACGTTTAAATGAAATTGATCAAAAATTTAGAGCGCAAGGTATTAAATGCCCTAAATGTGAATCTTACCATTGCGTTAAAAATGGACATAATTCAGAAGGAAAACAAAAATATTTATGTAAAAATTGCCGTGCAAGTTTTGACGCTTTTCGTAATCATTTTATTTATTGAAGTCATTTAAATTATGAACAATGAAATTTATTGATTCAAATTTCATTGCTGGGGCAATCTAGTAAAACAATTTCTCGTTTTATTAAAACTACATTAAAAACTGCTTGATATAATCGTCAAAAATTAATGAAATCAAAACAATTAGAAAATACCCAATTAAAATTTAAAAAATTATCTGGTAAAATCCAAATCGATGAAACATTTATTAAAGAAATTCATAAAGGAAATTTCAAATATAAAACTGATCCACGAAGAATTCACCTTGACCCATTCGCAACTAATACTAAATGCTGTATTCAAATGGCAATTGATAATAATAACAATATTTATGTTAAATCCACAAACACCAAACGTTTACAAAAACAATGAGTTATTGAAAATATGAACAAAGAATTAATTAACGAAAATTCAATTATTACTTCTGATATGCAAAAATTATATTTTTTAGTAGCAAAACAAACAAATTCTACTTTATGTGTAACTAAAACAACAATTAATCCTGAAGCTAGTTATCGTAACTTAAATAAAATCAGTAAATTACAATCTAGTCTTAAAGAAGCCTTAATTCATTATCATGGTTTAGGTTTTACTAATATTCAAAATTATTTAAATCTCTGAAAATGAAAATACCAACATAAGGGTTTAACTCCAAACCAACAAACAGCGATATTATATTTTAATGTATAAAAAAGTTAAAGTAAAAATAGTAATTTTACATAAAAGCCTTTTAAAATTATCAAGTTGATGATTTTTTTTATTTTATCAAGAGTTTTCGACAAAATTAAAAGTGCATTTAATAAAAGTCGTAAGATTTATGGTGCTCGTAAAATTAAAGCTGTTTTAATAAGAAAAAATATCATCTTATCACGACGAAAAATCCGATTCATTATGATCAAAAATAATTTGGTTTCTAAATACACCAAATTAAAATATCGTAATCATGAAAAAACAGTTAATAATGACCAAATTAATAATGTTTTAAATCGTTAATTTAATGACCAAAAACCCAATGAAGTTGTTGTTAGTGATTTAACATATGTTCAAGTTGGTACTAAATGACATTATATTTGTTTATTAATTGACTTGTTTAATCGCGAAGTAATTGGCTATAGTGCTAGACCAAATAAAACTGCTGAACTAGTTCAACAAGCTTTTCACAAGATAACACGACCATTAAATAAAATAACTTTATTTCATACTGATCGTGGTAATGAATTCAAAAATAAAATCATTGATGAAATTTTAATAACCTTTAAAATTCAAAGATCATTAAGTACCAAAGGATGCCCATATGATAATGCTGTTGCTGAAGCAACTTACAAAACCTTTAAAACTGAATTTATTAACGGTAAAAAATTTGCAAACTTAACACAATTAAAATGCGAACTATTTGATTTTGTTAATTGATATAACAATATTCGAATTCATGGCAGTTTAAATTATTTAACTCCCGTTGAATTTAGAAAATACCAGTCTACATAAAAAGTGTCCTAAAAAGGGTTGCCATTCCATACAACCGATATTTCATTCTAAATTTTGGTTATGAATACCATGCTTGTTATTACTGAAATAATTACTCGCCTTCCTTAAATTTGTTTTAATATCTTTATTTAACTCATTTTTAGCAACATTACGAATGTTTTTTACCAATTCTTGATGATTTCCATTTTTTTATATAATTCAATTCAACTATTTAGTGCTACTTTACGATTTTCAAAAACAATATTAAATGCCGTTTGTTTTAATTTTTTAATAGCATGATAACCATCTAAAATATATCTAACATTACCAAAACTATTGGCAATTTCTCTAATTCAAGCATCACCATCACCGCAAACAATTATTTTATCATAATTAATATTCACATAATGTTTTTGTAATTCTCTAATTAATAAATCACGATAATCCATCGTGTTTATTCGTTTACCAACTTTTAACATTAGAAAATGACCTCGTTTGTTTTCTAACGCTCTACGAGCATTTTTATAATTTTTTTCTTTATGTCTTATGTCCGGTATGAAAAGTAACTAAACGAATTCTTTGGTCTTGTTTAACTTTCTTATCTAATGTCGCTAAAAATGTCTCATCTAGTTGAATATATAAATCCTTATTTTTAACATCAATTTTGGTTTTAGTTTCTTGTTCTGCTAGTTGAAAATATTCAGCAATATCGTATTTATTTAAAATATTTGAAATACTAGCTTTTGAAATATAACAATGATTTAGAGCATCTAAAACATCGCGATAGCGTTTACCATCACCCAAAAGATTTAAAACTTTAAATTGGACATCAAAATAAATGCGTTGTTTGAGCAATAAACCGATTTCTTTATCTAACAAACATACATATTCAAATTTACCTGATTTTTGATTTCAATATTTATATCGGCGTCGTTTAAAAGTAACATCACCAAAAATTGTAATAATTGTTCTTGTTGCAAAATGAACTACTTTATAACCTTGTTTTAAACAATAATAGACTTCTTGCAAAATTAATTTAAAATATAATTGAATTGTTGTTTTTAATAAAAAGGTGGAATTTAAATGAAATTTAAAAAAAATAATCAAATAAGTGATAAAAATTTTTTAAGATTAACTGGTATTAAACATACTACTTTTAATAAAATGCTAGAAATTTTAAAAATAGAAGAATTAAAAAAGAGATTTCGTCGCGGAAGAACCAATAAATTATCATTAGAAAATCGTATTTTAATGACTTTAGAATATTGAAGAGAATATAGAACTTATTTTCATATTGCAAAAAGTTATGATATTAGTGAAAGTAGTTGTTATAGAAATATCAAATGAATTGAAGACACTTTAATAAAACACCCTAATTTTCAACAACTTACTGGTCAAAAATCACTATTAAAAGATTATTTCAAAGATAAGACTGTTATAATTGATGTAACTGAAAGCCAAATCCAACGCCCAAAAAAAGACAAAAACAGCACTACTCAGGAAAAAAGAAAAAACACACAATAAAAACACAAGTTATAATTGAAAAAGATAGTAAAAAAATTATTAGTTCTGATTTTTCTTATGGTAAAAACCATGACTTTAAAATTTTAAAAGATTCAAAAATTAAATTTTTACCAGAAACAACTGTTTTAGTGGATTTAGGTTATCAAGGCATACAAAAAATTAATCATAATGTTTTAATTCCTAAAAGAAAATCAAAGAAAAACCCTTTAAATAAAGAAGAAAAGCAAAATAATGAGCGAATTTCAAAAATGAGAATTGTTATTGAAAATGTTTTTGCTATACTTAAAAAATTTAAAATTATTAGTGAAAAATATCGAAATCGTAGAAAAAGATTTGCTTTAAGATTTAATTTAATAGCTTCAATTTATAATTTACAACTATTAGTTTAAATATATTTGATAATTTAAAATTTCAGTCTTTTTTTATTGTAAATAATAATTTTTATTATGTTTTAATGACAAAATATTTGTAAAAATAATCTAAAAATTATTTTAATAACACTTTTATATTTATTTTAAATTTAAAAATTATAATTATCATATTAATTTTGCAAGAAGTCTAATGATATTTATATAAGTATTCATCTAATTTTTCATATTCATTAGCTAGTTGTTCGCATTTGTTAGTATACATATTTTTATGGGTTGTAAATAAACTGAATCAATGCTTGTTTTCTAAGGTTTTTACATTATTATTAATTTTTAACATAATAAATTATCTTTCTTGATAGTAATTTCAATAAAGCTTGGTTAGCTTATTTTTCTGCTTTAATGATAAATGTTTTTCTAGAATTATTATTCAATAAAATGATAGAAATTTTTGTTTACTAGTATTATATATTAAACTCCAAAGTGAAAAAATTGTAGACTAATATTTGGAGAAAGGATGTTAATTATTCAGTAAATTTTATTAATTAGTAAAATTAACGAAAAGGATTTGATTAATATGAAAAAATTACTTAGTTTATTAGACTTCTTGCAAAATTAATTTAAAATATAATTGAATTGTTGTTTTTAATAAAAAGGTGGAATTTAAATGAAATTTAAAAAAAATAATCAAATAAGTGATAAAAATTTTTTAAGATTAACTGGTATTAAACATACTACTTTTAATAAAATGCTAGAAATTTTAAAAATAGAAGAATTAAAAAAGAGATTTCGTCGCGGAAGAACCAATAAATTATCATTAGAAAATCGTATTTTAATGACTTTAGAATATTGAAGAGAATATAGAACTTATTTTCATATTGCAAAAAGTTATGATATTAGTGAAAGTAGTTGTTATAGAAATATCAAATGAATTGAAGACACTTTAATAAAACACCCTAATTTTCAACAACTTACTGGTCAAAAATCACTATTAAAAGATTATTTCAAAGATAAGACTGTTATAATTGATGTAACTGAAAGCCAAATCCAACGCCCAAAAAAAGACAAAAACAGCACTACTCAGGAAAAAAGAAAAAACACACAATAAAAACACAAGTTATAATTGAAAAAGATAGTAAAAAAATTATTAGTTCTGATTTTTCTTATGGTAAAAACCATGACTTTAAAATTTTAAAAGATTCAAAAATTAAATTTTTACCAGAAACAACTGTTTTAGTGGATTTAGGTTATCAAGGCATACAAAAAATTAATCATAATGTTTTAATTCCTAAAAGAAAATCAAAGAAAAACCCTTTAAATAAAGAAGAAAAGCAAAATAATGAGCGAATTTCAAAAATGAGAATTGTTATTGAAAATGTTTTTGCTATACTTAAAAAATTTAAAATTATTAGTGAAAAATATCGAAATCGTAGAAAAAGATTTGCTTTAAGATTTAATTTAATAGCTTCAATTTATAATTTACAACTATTAGTTTAAATATATTTGATAATTTAAAATTTCAGTCTTTTTTTATTGTAAATAATAATTTTTATTATGTTTTAATGACAAAATATTTGTAAAAATAATCTAAAAATTATTTTAATAACACTTTTATATTTATTTTAAATTTAAAAATTATAATTATCATATTAATTTTGCAAGAAGTCTATTATATACATGGAAGACCTAGGACAAGTTGATTACATGAAGGAATCTAACTGCGGTGTAAACTCAGAACCTCTTGGGCTAAAAAGGCTATCGTTAACGATAGCCTTTTTGTTTGCCTCTTATATAAACTCTATTTGGATATAATGCATAAAAGTCTGCATCATAAGGATCGAGATACATTTTTGGGTCAGGAACATTAGTGCGTTTTTCATCATATCGTAATTCTTCGTAGCATTTGGCAGTAAAAGGATTATTCTGTAAATTTATATGACAATTACCAAATCCAAACAAATTACGCATTCAAATAACGCGGTCTGTTAAACCGGCTTCTTTGGTTAATGGAGTTGTGTGCTTAATGGCTGTGCTGGTACGAATGTTAAAACTATAATCTTCGATTAATTTTGTTTTAATTCATTCCATAGCTGTTTTTGCTTTATCATCATAATTAAAAATAACATGATCAAAATTATAAAAATTTGCTCTTAAAGTCATGATTTCTTCTATAAAATAACTAATTTTTTCATTTTCAGAAAAATTATCTTCGGGGGTTACAACAATTTCACATATTAAATATGGATCGTAAAGTTCAGTTTTTTTATATTCTTGAAATCCCCAAAATTTTAGCACAGTATGATCGATTGGCCCAGTTGCTCAATCAACCCCGATACTATAAAAATCAAATTTATACATATCAATAGTGGCAACATAAAAATCTTTTAAATCGTATTTTTGTGTATATTTTAAATGTTTTCGAAACGGAAAGATAGTATTATCACTGTCTGAGTACTCAAAACCATATTTTACAATAGCATATTCATCGGGGTTATCTTTTTTAAGTTGGTTTACTTTTTTTCTTGAAATTTCTGGCAATTTATTTCAAGTGGAGTCTAATGTTAGTCTTAAAACAAAAATTCCTAAACCCTCAAATTCTTTTTCATTTTCGTATCAGACTTTACCAGTTTCTTTTAATAAATTCATTATCTTGTCGTTTAATGGTAAAAATGGCGTACAGTATTTTTCATAAAATGGGTGATATTTATCATAGGGGTTGCAAGTGAACGCGACAAAAAAACTTTTTCATAAGTAGCGCGTTTCTTGTTGTCCTGTCATTTTATCAACAAAGGTTCAAGAAAGTTCTTTTATGGGTTTGTCAGAAATTTTAATCCGATTGCTACGAAACATTGACATTTGTAAACGCTCATATCTATAAATTAGTTGTTTATCAGTCAAAGTTTCTTTTTCTTCTGCCATAATTATTTCGTCAGTTCGTGAACACAAAAAACTAGAACCTTTTACAGCTGTTCCAAAAATTCTATTACCGTTGGCATAACCAATAAAAGTTATTCGTTGATTGGAAGGAAAAATTATTTCTCCGCCCTCTTTATTCAATTTTCAAACTATCCCAGTCACCTTAGAGTGCTCAGGTCCAATTTGAATGCCATATTTTTCTTCTAAATATTGACATACATTATGTAAATCAGCAATTGTTGTTTCAGAATGTGTATTTTCATAGCGTCGTACTTCTTGAGCGGATGTATCTGTAAAGTTACAACAAATTCATAAATCCCAAGCTAAACAGTTTCAAGTTTTAAAGGTCATTCTAGCGGTAGGTACAAATCGATAAAAACACCTCGTTGTAAAATATTCTGCTCAATCATCGCCAACTAGTTCCTTAAAGATTTCTCAAGTAAAACCAAAGTTATTGTCACTAAAATTTAAGTCATATTTTTTATTTAATTGTGAGTAATTAGTTATTTTTTTCATTATACTAATTATTATCTATGGATATTAACTGTTTTATGTGTTTGATATAGAAAAAAATAAAAAAGGAAATAGAAAATGAAGTATATTGTGCCTAAAAATGATTTAGCAGATTTAAAAGCTAAATTACAATCTTGAATGACTACGATTTATCATGAAAAATATTATCATAAAGTAAAAAAATGAGTAAGTAAATATCTCAATTTATGTACCAACTTATATATGAATAATACAGATAACATATCTGTAAATAAATTGATTAAAAAATATTTTCATGGTAGTAAAATGACATTTTATATTTGAGCTAAAAAAATTATTAATGGTTATTGTCAAGACAACTTTTATGAATTGCAATTCAAATCAACAACACCAAAAAATATTAAATATCAATTTTCATTAGAAACCAGAAAACAAATTTGTGATTATTACTTTGATTACAAATTTGTAGGTGCGGGCGGTGTATTATCGCTTTATCATAATATTCATCAAAAAAATGTTTTAATTTTGTCGAAAACTCTTGATAAAATAAAAAAAATCATCAACTTGATAATTTTAAAAGGCTTTTATATAAAATTACTATTTTTACTTTAACTTTTTTATACATTAAAATATAATACCGCTGTTTGTTGGTTTGGAGTTAAACCCTTATGTTGGTATTTTCATTTTCAGAGATTTAAATAATTTTGAATATTAGTAAAACCTAAACCATGATAATGAATTAAGGCTTCTTTAAGACTAGATTGTAATTTACTGATTTTATTTAAGTTACGATAACTAGCTTCAGGATTAATTGTTGTTTTAGTTACACATAAAGTAGAATTTGTTTGTTTTGCTACTAAAAAATATAATTTTTGCATATCAGAAGTAATAATTGAATTTTCGTTAATTAATCCTTTGTTCATATTTTCAATAACTCATTGTTTTTGTAAACGTTTGGTGTTTGTGGATTTAACATAAATATTGTTATTATTATCAATTGCCATTTGAATACAGCATTTAGTATTAGTTGCGAATGGGTCAAGGTGAATTCTTCGTGGATCAGTTTTATATTTGAAATTTCCTTTATGGATTTCTTTAATAAATGTTTCATCGATTTGGATTTTACCAGATAATTTTTTAAATTTTAATTGGGTATTTTCTAATTGTTTTGATTTCATTAATTTTTGACGATTATATCAAGCAGTTTTTAATGTAGTTTTAATAAAACGAGAAATTGTTTTACTAGATTGCCCCAGCAATGAAATTTGAATCAATAAATTTCATTGTTCATAATTTAAATGACTTCAATAAATAAAATGATTACGAAAAGCGTCAAAACTTGCACGGCAATTTTTACATAAATATTTTTGTTTTCCTTCTGAATTATGTCCATTTTTAACGCAATGGTAAGATTCACATTTAGGGCATTTAATACCTTGCGCTCTAAATTTTTGATCAATTTCATTTAAACGTTTTTGTTTTTTTATTAATTCTGCTTGTTGTTTGACTTTTTCATAAAATTCTAAAAATTGATCATCTGTTAAAGTATTTACTAGTTCTTGAATTATTTTTTCCATAATTATTATCCACCTCTATCATATTAAAATATACCTAAAATTAAGTATATTCAATAAATATCAAGAGTTTTCGACAAAATTAAAAAAAAAATGTGCATGATATCGATACAAATAATGTCCCCAAATCAATTAATACTTTTTATCGTTGAATTAAACAAGACAAACGCTATGGAGAAATAAAAACGCAAATGAAAAAAGCAAAACGCCATTTTAAGCGTTATGAAGTTTCCGAGATTGGTCTTTTACAAATGGATGCTAAAGTGTTTACTGATAAAAATTTTCCTATTGCTAAGCATAGATTATATGTTTATGATTTCATTGACGAAATAACAAGAATTGCTTTTGGATATGTGTATGATAGTTTAGGAACCAATAATGCCATTAATGCCATGCAAAGAGCAATGAAAGATTTTGGCGAACTTGGCATAACAATTAAACGCATTCGCACTGATAATGCTCCGGAATTCACTACTACTAATTGAAGTAATAAAAAAGCATACAAAGTAAAAGAAAGGCCTTTTACAACCTTTCTTTCAAAAAATGGTATTATCCATGAAACCACACCAATCCGTTCTCCTCAAAGCAACGGAAAGATTGAACGGTTTCACCGTAATTATAATAGTTTATTTTGGTTTAAAAAATGTGGTTTTGAAATAAAATTTGATGTTAAGCAATTACAAATTCATTTGAATGAGTGGTACGCATTTTATAATTTCAAACGAAAACATAAAAGCTTGAATTACAAAACTCCATTTGAAACTTTAAATAAATTTATTATTGCAAAATAATTATTTAAAAAATAATAGAAACTCGTGAAAAATGTTTTAATTTGGTTAATTTTGAATTAAATATTTTTTATTGTGAATAAAATTAATTTTTTTTTTTTAATTTTGTCGAAAACTCTTGATAAAATAAAAAAAATCATCAACTTGATAATTTTAAAAGGCTTTTATGTAAAATTACTATTTTTACTTTAACTTTTTTATACATTAAAATATAATACCGCTGTTTGTTGGTTTGGAGTTAAACCCTTATGTTGGTATTTTCATTTTCAGAGATTTAAATAATTTTGAATATTAGTAAAACCTAAACCATGATAATGAATTAAGGCTTCTTTAAGACTAGATTGTAATTTACTGATTTTATTTAAGTTACGATAACTAGCTTCAGGATTAATTGTTGTTTTAGTTACACATAAAGTAGAATTTGTTTGTTTTGCTACTAAAAAATATAATTTTTGCATATCAGAAGTAATAATTGAATTTTCGTTAATTAATTCTTTGTTCATATTTTCAATAACTCATTGTTTTTGTAAACGTTTGGTGTTTGTGGATTTAACATAAATATTGTTATTATTATCAATTGCCATTTGAATACAGCATTTAGTATTAGTTGCGAATGGGTCAAGGTGAATTCTTCGTGGATCAGTTTTATATTTGAAATTTCCTTTATGAATTTCTTTAATAAATGTTTCATCGATTTGGATTTTACCAGATAATTTTTTAAATTTTAATTGGGTATTTTCTAATTGTTTTGATTTCATTAATTTTTGACGATTATATCAAGCAGTTTTTAATGTAGTTTTAATAAAACGAGAAATTGTTTTACTAGATTGCCCCAGCAATGAAATTTGAATCAATAAATTTCATTGTTCATAATTTAAATGACTTCAATAAATAAAATGATTACGAAAAGCGTCAAAACTTGCACGGCAATTTTTACATAAATATTTTTGTTTTCCTTCTGAATTATGTCCATTTTTAACGCAATGGTAAGATTCACATTTAGGGCATTTAATACCTTGCGCTCTAAATTTTTGATCAATTTCATTTAAACGTTTTTGTTTTTTTATTAATTCTGCTTGTTGTTTGACTTTTTCATAAAATTCTAAAAATTGATCATCTGTTAAAGTATTTACTAGTTCTTGAATTATTTTTTCCATAATTATTATCCACCTCTATCATATTAAAAATATACCTAAAATTAAGTATATTCAATAAATATCAAGAGTTTTCGACAAAATTAAAAATTTTTTTTAATTTTAATAATACAAAATATGGTATTATGAAATCAATTAAGAGAAGCATGGTCTAATAACTGTGTGTGATTTACACTAAATGTGAATCTTACCATTGCGTTAAAAATGGACATAATTCAGAAGGAAAACAAAAATATTTATGTAAAAATTGCCGTGCAAGTTTTGACGCTTTTCGTAATCATTTTATTTATTGAAGTCATTTAAATTATGAACAATGAAATTTATTGATTCAAATTTCATTGCTGGGGCAATCTAGTAAAACAATTTCTCGTTTTATTAAAACTACATTAAAAACTGCTTGATATAATCGTCAAAAATTAATGAAATCAAAACAATTAGAAAATACCCAATTAAAATTTAAAAAATTATCTGGTAAAATCCAAATCGATGAAACATTTATTAAAGAAATCCATAAAGGAAATTTCAAATATAAAACTGATCCACGAAGAATTCACCTTGACCCATTCGCAACTAATACTAAATGCTGTATTCAAATGGCAATTGATAATAATAACAATATTTATGTTAAATCCACAAACACCAAACGTTTACAAAAACAATGAGTTATTGAAAATATGAACAAAGAATTAATTAACGAAAATTCAATTATTACTTCTGATATGCAAAAATTATATTTTTTAGTAGCAAAACAAACAAATTCTACTTTATGTGTAACTAAAACAACAATTAATCCTGAAGCTAGTTATCGTAACTTAAATAAAATCAGTAAATTACAATCTAGTCTTAAAGAAGCCTTAATTCATTATCATGGTTTAGGTTTTACTAATATTCAAAATTATTTAAATCTCTGAAAATGAAAATACCAACATAAGGGTTTAACTCCAAACCAACAAACAGCGGTATTATATTTTAATGTATAAAAAAGTTAAAGTAAAAATAGTAATTTTACATAAAAGCCTTTTAAAATTATCAAGTTGATGATTTTTTTTATTTTATCAAGAGTTTTCGACAAAATTAAAAGAGTTTTCGACAAAATTAAAATAACTTTATGTTATAATAGTTTTGATTTTATTTTTATAGAGGTGAATTAAATGCAATTTAAAAAAATATTGAGTATTAAAAGCAGTTTTATTTTAACAATATTACCTATAATATCTGTTACTGCCTGTAATAGCAATTATGATGAAATAATATTAAAAATTAGAAATAAAGAAACATTTATTGGTTATATTGGATCAGAAAATTGTCCAGGATGTCAAACATTATCAAAACAATGAAATCTTTGAATGCAAGAAAAAGATTGAGACAAAGATATTTTGGATTTAAAAGATGAAAATTTAAAAATTAATCGCTATGCTTTTGTTAGTGACTATGACTTTAAAGGTGCTAATGATAATACTTGAAATAAAACTTTTTTTGAAACTAAGTGAGTTAAAAATACTTTTGAATGATTAAAAAAATCACAAAAAAACTTATGAGCAACCAACAAAGACATCAATAAAGGCTTTGAACCAGATTATCTCCCTGGAAATGGTATTCCCACAATATTTTTTGTTAAAAACGGTGAATATCGCTGATTTATTAATAAATGAGGTGATGCTATTGATGGTACTGATGATATGTTAACGAGCAACAGCGATTTTAAGCAAAAACCAGCATATAATCGTAGTACTTTAAAACGACTAGCTCGTGACTTTATACTTAATGATTTTAAAGATTTTTATATATTAAATTAAACAAAAAGCTGGTAATTGAATTACCAGCTTTTTAATTTTGTAAATAATCTTTACCTTTCTGAATTTCATTTAAAGATAAATCTAAATAATCTAATTGCCGTAAAACCTCATAACTTACAGTACAAACAACATTAGCGACATTAAGACTGCGAGTATTAATACTCCTCTCTCTCATTGGTAGGGCCTGTCCAAAATTCTGTGTCTCGATAATTCATTCTGAATTATACTTAAAAGAAGGAGAACAGAAAATGACAAAAAAAAATAAAAAAAGAACCTGACGCAATTGATAAAGTTGTTGATTATTTTTTAGAAAATATTGATAATCCACAAGATTTATTTAAAGGCAATACTATTTTTCAGGAATTTACCAAAAAATTAACTGAACGAATGTTAAATACGGAAATTAAAGATTATCTTGAAACTGATGAGAATCATAATAAAAGAAATGGCAACACACAAAAAACCATTATTACTAAAAATGGTTCAATCGCAATTGATGTACCAAGAGATCGAAATAGTACTTTTGAACCAGTAATTATTCCGAAAAGACAAAGAAGATTTGATAACTTTGATCAAAAAGTAATTTCTTTATATGCAAGAGGAGAGGAATGACAATTTCTGATATCAAAGCACAATTGCAAGAATTCTATCACGGAGCAGAAATTTCAGAAAGTTTAATTAGTCAAATAACTGATGATGTTATTGAAGAAGTTAAAATGTGACAAACTAAACCTTTAGAGAAGATTTATCCGATTGTTTATTTTGATTGTATTGTTGTTAAAGTAAAGCAAGATAAACGAATAATAAATAAAGCAGTTTATCTTGCCTTAGGAATTAATTTAGATGGTTTAAAAGATATTTTAGGAATGTGAATTAGTGAGAATGAGGGAGCCAAATTTTGACTTAATAATCTTACGGAAATGAAAAATCGTGGGTTACAAGATATTCTTGTTGCTTGTAGTGATAATTTAACTGGGATGTCTGATGCAATAGAAGCTGTTTTCCCAAAAACACAGCATCAATTATGCATTGTTCATCAAATTCGCAATAGTTTAAAATTTGTTCCTTACAAAGATCGCAAACTTGTAGCTAATGATTTAAAATCAATTTATACAGCAATTAATGAAGAAATAGCGTTAATTGCTTTAGATCATTTTTCAGAAAAATGAAATAAAAAGTATCCACAAATTACTAAATCATGAAAAAATAACTGAAATAATTTAATAATTTTTCTTGAATATCCTCAGGAATTTAGAAGAATTATTTACACAACTAATGCGATTGAATCTGTTAATAGTCAATTAAGAAAAGTCATTAAGAATAAAAAGATTTTTCCTAATGACGCATCAGTTTTTAAAATATTTTATTTAGCATTTCAAAATATGGTTAAGAAATGAACGATGCCAATTCAAAATTGGGGTAGTGCAATTTCACATTTAATGATAAAATTTGAAGACAGAGTGAATTTAAGTTAATTACTTAGAGACACAGTTAATTGTACAGTCCCCATTGGTAAACGAAAACATTGATTCAAATGCTCCTGTAATATCGTTTTTGGAATACCCGACGATTCTTTACCAAACACTAAATATATTGGCATTTCACTTTTTGTAAAATCAATGGCACTAGGTGGTTTTTGACCATATCTTGTAGAAAAAAATAAATTGGCATTAGGATTTTTACTAAGAAAACTATTTCAATCTTCATAACTTTCATATTGTAAAAATTCAAAATAGTTAGCAGACAGATGACCGAATAATAAAACGATCATCTAAAAAGAACCCTAATGGTTCAATTAAATGCAGTTTAGCATTAATAGCAACACAAGTTCGCATAATCGAACCGACATTACCAGCAATTTCTGGTTCATATAAAACAATGTTAATTTTAGTATTCATTATTATCTTCCTTATTTATTCAATTAATCATCTTTTGGATTGTTATGGCACGATGTGTTATTTGATTTTTTTCTTGTGCTGTTATTTCACCTAGCGTTTTTTTATATTCTGGTAAATAAAATATGGCATCATAACCAAAACCATAATTACCTTGGCGTTCACTATGAATTAAACCATTTAACGAACCGACAAAGACTTTTTCAATATTTTTAGTAACATCAACAAAAGCAAGAGCACAAACATAGCGACAATCTCGGAATTTAATATTCATCATCTTTTCTAAAATAACATTAGATGCTTGCATAAAACCATCAGTAGTATCCATTCAACGCGCCGAATAAATTCCTGGGAAATTATCTAATGCTAATATTTCTAATCCAGAATCATCACCTAAGACTGGTTTTTGTAATAATTTGCTTAAAGTTCTTGCCTTAATTAAAGCATTTTCAATAAATGTCGCCCCTGTTTCTTCAATGTCTTCAATTTTTTCAGTACCCAGAAACTGCTTAATGTCTAAAATTGTCTTTATATCGTATTTTTGCCCTAATATGTTTTGAAATTCTTCTAACTTATTAGCATTAGTAGTTGCTAAAAATAATTGTTTTATCATTAATACTCAATACCCTTCCGCGCCCAAATACTCTTTTCTGAATAATGTCCTCTTGTTGGTGTTACCTCACTAATTAAATCAGCAATTGATTGTAATTTTTCTGGACAATATCTTCCTGAAAGAGCAACTTCAATATTCTTAGCTTTATTTTCTAATGCTAACACTAATTCATCTTCATAAATTAATTGATTTTGTAAACAACCTAAAATCTCATCAACGACAATTAAATCAATATTAGAATTTTTTAAATTTGCTACTAAAATTTCAAGACCTTTTCTCGTTTCAACTTTTAACTCTTGTTTTTCTTCATCATTCATTTCTCAAAAAAATTTTTTTGATGAATGATAAAAATCAAGAATTGTTAAATTAGTATGCTTTTCAAAAAATATTAATTCACCTGTGGGGCGATTTTTTAAAAAACGAAAATATACTACATTTCAATCATTTCCTAATGCTCTAATTGTCATTCCATTTAAAATACTAGTTTTACATTTACCTTCACCACAGTAAATATGAAGATATCCTTGTTCTTGATTCATCACTTAACCTCCAGATAGTATAATATATTTATTCATTGTCATTATATAATAAAATTAATTACTTGGGAGGTATGATATGAAAATAAATTGAACTAAAGCAAAATTAACAAAATATGGTTTAACAAATATTAATTATTCTTATTTAGATTATATTATTCGTAAATCACAAACATTTTGTGATATTTTCTTAGACCGTAAAACTGAACAACTAGTTTTACCTTTAGTTAAAAATATTAATGTTCCGGTTATTGATTATTTTCAAAATGATAAAATATGTAGAAACCATATACATATGACAAGATTTTGGTTTTTACAAGCTTGCTGTTAATTAATAGACTTCTTGCAAAATTAATATGATAATTATAATTTTTAAATTTAAAATAAATATAAAAGTGTTATTAAAATAATTTTTAGATTATTTTTACAAATATTTTGTCATTAAAACATAATAAAAATTATTATTTACAATAAAAAAAGACTGAAATTTTAAATTATCAAATATATTTAAACTAATAGTTGTAAATTATAAATTGAAGCTATTAAATTAAATCTTAAAGCAAATCTTTTTCTACGATTTCGATATTTTTCACTAATAATTTTAAATTTTTTAAGTATAGCAAAAACATTTTCAATAACAATTCTCATTTTTGAAATTCGCTCATTATTTTGCTTTTCTTCTTTATTTAAAGGGTTTTTCTTTGATTTTCTTTTAGGAATTAAAACATTATGATTAATTTTTTGTATGCCTTGATAACCTAAATCCACTAAAACAGTTGTTTCTGGTAAAAATTTAATTTTTGAATCTTTTAAAATTTTAAAGTCATGGTTTTTACCATAAGAAAAATCAGAACTAATAATTTTTTTACTATCTTTTTCAATTATAACTTGTGTTTTTATTGTGTGTTTTTTCTTTTTTCCTGAGTAGTGCTGTTTTTGTCTTTTTTTGGGCGTTGGATTTGGCTTTCAGTTACATCAATTATAACAGTCTTATCTTTGAAATAATCTTTTAATAGTGATTTTTGACCAGTAAGTTGTTGAAAATTAGGGTGTTTTATTAAAGTGTCTTCAATTCATTTGATATTTCTATAACAACTACTTTCACTAATATCATAACTTTTTGCAATATGAAAATAAGTTCTATATTCTCTTCAATATTCTAAAGTCATTAAAATACGATTTTCTAATGATAATTTATTGGTTCTTCCGCGACGAAATCTCTTTTTTAATTCTTCTATTTTTAAAATTTCTAGCATTTTATTAAAAGTAGTATGTTTAATACCAGTTAATCTTAAAAAATTTTTATCACTTATTTGATTATTTTTTTAAATTTCATTTAAATTCCACCTTTTTATTAAAAACAACAATTCAATTATATTTTAAATTAATTTTGCAAGAAGTCTAATAAATAAATACGAGCTCATTTATTTATTACAAGAAATATAAGGTTAAATTAATATTTATTATTTTTAGTTATGCCTTGTATTTTTTTGTGCCTTGATAGTAATAAACTAAGTTAATTAGTAAACAAAGTTTACTAACAAATTTTGTTAAACATAAATGTTTAAAAAAATAAATATTTAACTTAGTTATCTAACTAAGTTAAATATAACTTAGTTTAATATAACTAAATATATTTGTAAGGAAGGTATGTATGTGAGAAATATTGAAAATATTTTTTTAAATACTAAAAAATATCTTTTAAAAGAAACACAAAACGCAATTTTTATTAAAGCACCAGAAATTCCGTGATTTAGTAAATTCTATTGGTATTTGATTTTCAAAGCGATTTGTTTATAAAGGAAAATATGAAAATTCTATTTGCATCGGAATAATTAGAAATGGTGAGTATCAGTTGGTTTCAGTTAATAAGAAAGAACAGGAGTCTAATTTGATTATAGGACAAGAATTGTTAAATTTTTTTATCGCTGAAAAAGAGAATGATAAAAAGGATGTAAGTTTTAATTATTTTAAAAATTAATTTTAAAGGTGTTTTAAGGCGCCTTAAGAATAGAGGTAAAAAAAAATAAAAAAAACATCTTGGTTGATGTTTATAGTGGCGAAGCGGTGCGGAAAGCGTATGCTCCCTCCGCCCGCTAGTTATGGATGGATGAGTCGAGTTATTTAACTAAGTTATTGCAAATTTTTTGATTTGATGTAGTAAAAAAATAGTTTTGGAGTTTTAGAAATGAAAATGTGAGTTAGTGTGGATGAACCATCTAAAAATTATTGTCGAAAGTTTATATATTAGACTTCTTGCAAAATTAATATGATAATTATAATTTTTAAATTTAAAATAAATATAAAAGTGTTATTAAAATAATTTTTAGATTATTTTTACAAATATTTTGTCATTAAAACATAATAAAAATTATTATTTACAATAAAAAAAGACTGAAATTTTAAATTATCAAATATATTTAAACTAATAGTTGTAAATTATAAATTGAAGCTATTAAATTAAATCTTAAAGCAAATCTTTTTCTACGATTTCGATATTTTTCACTAATAATTTTAAATTTTTTAAGTATAGCAAAAACATTTTCAATAACAATTCTCATTTTTGAAATTCGCTCATTATTTTGCTTTTCTTCTTTATTTAAAGGGTTTTTCTTTGATTTTCTTTTAGGAATTAAAACATTATGATTAATTTTTTGTATGCCTTGATAACCTAAATCCACTAAAACAGTTGTTTCTGGTAAAAATTTAATTTTTGAATCTTTTAAAATTTTAAAGTCATGGTTTTTACCATAAGAAAAATCAGAACTAATAATTTTTTTACTATCTTTTTCAATTATAACTTGTGTTTTTATTGTGTGTTTTTTCTTTTTTCCTGAGTAGTGCTGTTTTTGTCTTTTTTTGGGCGTTGGATTTGGCTTTCAGTTACATCAATTATAACAGTCTTATCTTTGAAATAATCTTTTAATAGTGATTTTTGACCAGTAAGTTGTTGAAAATTAGGGTGTTTTATTAAAGTGTCTTCAATTCATTTGATATTTCTATAACAACTACTTTCACTAATATCATAACTTTTTGCAATATGAAAATAAGTTCTATATTCTCTTCAATATTCTAAAGTCATTAAAATACGATTTTCTAATGATAATTTATTGGTTCTTCCGCGACGAAATCTCTTTTTTAATTCTTCTATTTTTAAAATTTCTAGCATTTTATTAAAAGTAGTATGTTTAATACCAGTTAATCTTAAAAAATTTTTATCACTTATTTGATTATTTTTTTTAAATTTCATTTAAATTCCACCTTTTTATTAAAAACAACAATTCAATTATATTTTAAATTAATTTTGCAAGAAGTCTATTCTATTAATAAAAAAACTGGATTAGAACAAAAAGTTTTGAGCGTCTACATCTGCCGTTGAACCTGTTAGAACTGATTTAGTCGGTGATAATTGACTTTGTGTTGATATTGCATATTAAAAGATTAGAAAATTAAGGAGAAAAGAAAGATGAGTATATTTGGATTAGTATTTTTTACGATTTTAACATTATTACTAGCATACTATATTGCGGTTAATATTTATCGGTTTTTTAAAGATAACAAGAAATATGGTAGTGAAGCAAAACAGTTGCCAAAAGATTTTACTTATTCACAACGAATATTTATTGCAAAGTTTAAGCGAAATTTATTAGAACAAGATGAAAAAAGAAATTAAAAAGTAGGTTTAGAAAATGTTTAAAAAAATAATTATTGAGTTAATTGAATTAATTTATCCAACCGCTGATTTAAACCACCCCAAGTTGTATTTTTGTTTTCAATTTTAATAATTGTAATGCTGTTCTCTGCTATTATTTTTCTACTCTTTTGACCTTTTAAGCGGTAATTATTATGTTTTTAGTTGCTTGAAAAGATTTAGATTGAGAAATGACAAAATTGTATTTTTGGGATTTATTTATTCAAATTAAAGTTATTCCGGCGTGAGTTTCTGGTAAAGAAATTGATTTAACCAAAGAACTACTTTGACTTTTAATAGCAAATATTGCCTTTTGAATGGTATTAGTATTCATTGTCTTATTTATGGTTATTTTATTTTATAAGGTTAAATCATATTTTGTTTAGAAAGGGGGTGATTAGACTTCTTGCAAAATTAATTTAAAATATAATTGAATTGTTGTTTTTAATAAAAAGGTGGAATTTAAATGAAATTTAAAAAAAATAATCAAATAAGTGATAAAAATTTTTTAAGATTAACTGGTATTAAACATACTACTTTTAATAAAATGCTAGAAATTTTAAAAATAGAAGAATTAAAAAAGAGATTTCGTCGCGGAAGAACCAATAAATTATCATTAGAAAATCGTATTTTAATGACTTTAGAATATTGAAGAGAATATAGAACTTATTTTCATATTGCAAAAAGTTATGATATTAGTGAAAGTAGTTGTTATAGAAATATCAAATGAATTGAAGACACTTTAATAAAACACCCTAATTTTCAACAACTTACTGGTCAAAAATCACTATTAAAAGATTATTTCAAAGATAAGACTGTTATAATTGATGTAACTGAAAGTCAAATCCAACGCCCAAAAAAAGACAAAAACAGCACTACTCAGGAAAAAAGAAAAAACACACAATAAAAACACAAGTTATAATTGAAAAAGATAGTAAAAAAATTATTAGTTCTGATTTTTCTTATGGTAAAAACCATGACTTTAAAATTTTAAAAGATTCAAAAATTAAATTTTTACCAGAAACAACTGTTTTAGTGGATTTAGGTTATCAAGGCATACAAAAAATTAATCATAATGTTTTAATTCCTAAAAGAAAATCAAAGAAAAACCCTTTAAATAAAGAAGAAAAGCAAAATAATGAGCGAATTTCAAAAATGAGAATTGTTATTGAAAATGTTTTTGCTATACTTAAAAAATTTAAAATTATTAGTGAAAAATATCGAAATCGTAGAAAAAGATTTGCTTTAAGATTTAATTTAATAGCTTCAATTTATAATTTACAACTATTAGTTTAAATATATTTGATAATTTAAAATTTCAGTCTTTTTTTATTGTAAATAATAATTTTTATTATGTTTTAATGACAAAATATTTGTAAAAATAATCTAAAAATTATTTTAATAACACTTTTATATTTATTTTAAATTTAAAAATTATAATTATCATATTAATTTTGCAAGAAGTCTATTATATCCTACAAAATTTCTTTCTTTTAATAATTCCCTTCTCCTTAGTTTGATGAGTAATTTTAGTTAGTTTTGTTATTATTACAGTTATTTATTCATCAACATATATTATGACTACTTATCATCTAAAAAAACTTAATGTTCTAGAATTAGTAAAGAATAGTGATGAATAAAAAAATCTTATCTAAATTAGATAAGATTTTTTTAAATACTTATTACTTTTAAAGTCCGTAAAACTAAATGAATTTTATCATTATACTTTTCAACAGTAGCATTAATTAAGACAATATTATTTTCTTTAAGTTGTTCTTGATATTGCATATATATATTACTAAAAACTGTCACATTACTTGTCCCATAATCATCACTTACTGTTAAAAAACACATATACTGACCATCTTTAGTTTTAATTTGTTTAATCCGATTAATAAAAACTAATACTTTAACCTTTCAATTAATCAATTTATCTAGATTTTGTAATTTAACAATTTCTTTTTCTAATTGCAATTGTTTTTTAATTAATAACAAAGGATGAGTTTGTAAATAAAAACCAAAATATTTTAACTCATCTTGAGCTTTTTCTAATAAATTATCTGGTTCTTGTTTTAAAGTAGGTATTGCTACCAAATCATAATTTAGGGTGATTTTATCATTACTTGATACCTGAATTAACTGGGCATAACGAAAAGCTAGGGTCATATTTAATTTCATCGTTTTTCGTGAGATTTTAAATTCATCTAAAGCTCCCGCAGCAATTAATGCTTCTAATATGCTTATATTTAAACCTTTAAGCACCATTCTCGCCACAAACGAGAAATAATCAGTATATTGTCCATTTGCTTCTCTTTCAGCATATATTGCCTCATGCATTACCATTCCCACTTGCTTAATTATCGTTAGTGGTACCCTAATCATATGATTCTCAATAATAAAATTTTCTGTTGAAAAATTAACTGATGGTGGCAATATTTTTAGATGATATCTTTGACATTCTTTAAGATACTGTTCAATTTTATTAGCACTAGCAATCACACTAGTTAATAACGCACACATAAATTGTAATGCATAATTAACCTTCAAATAAGCCATTCAATAACCTAACAATGAATATGACACCGCATGACTTCGATTAAACCCATAACTAGCAAACTGATTAATATCATCATAAATTTGCTTAACAGTTTTTTCATCATAACCATTAGCAACACCAGAAGCAATAAATTCTTTACTTAATAAGGTCATCTCGTTCTGATTTTTTTTACTAATTGCTCTTCTTAAAATATCAGCTTTTGCTAATGAAAAATTAGCAATTTTTTGAGCAATTAAAATAATTTGTTCTTGATAAACAATAATTCCATAAGTTGTTTTTAATATTGGTTCTAAATCAGGATGTAAATATCAAACCGCTTCTTGCTTTAATCTTCCTTTAATATATGTCTTAATATGTTCTTGCGGACCAGGGCGAAATAATGAACTTGTAACAACAATATCTTCTAAATTTTTAGGTTGCATGGTTATTAAAATTTGTTGCATTCCTTTAGACTCTAACTGAAAAATCCCAGCCGTATATCCTTCACTTAATAATTGATATGTTTTACTATCATTTAAAGGTATTTTATCTAAACTAATAATCATTGATAAATCTTTATTAATCATATCAAGAATTTGCTTTAAAATTGTTAAATTTCTTAAACCTAAAAGATCCATTTTTAGTAATCCTAATGATTCTAAATGATTCATTGAATATTGCGTTAAATAGATATTGTTATAACCTTTTTGAATTGGAACAATTTGCATTATTGGTAATTGTGATAAAACAACACCAGCAGCATGCGTTCCAAATTGTCGAGGTAAACCAATAATTTTTTTTGCTAATAAAAATAACTGCGGATATTGTGTCATATACACTTGTAAAATTTCAATTTTACTAACAGCTAATGATAAATCTAAATTTAAATCTAATGGCACTGCTTTACTGATTTTATCAATAATATCTAAAGGAATATTTAATACTCTTCCCGTATCTTTAAGAGCAATTTTACAAGTAATGGTTTGAAAAGTAATAATTTGGGCAACATTATTTTTACCATATTTTTCAACTAAATATTTTATTACTTCTTCGCGCCGATCATCTTGAAAATCAATATCAATATCTGGCATTGATATTCGTTGCGGATTTAAAAATCTTTCAAAAATTAAATCATATTTTATCGGGTCAACAGTAGAAATTTGTAATAAAAATGCTACTAAACTACCTGCAACAGAACCTCTTCCCGGACCAACCATAATATTTTGCTCACGAGCATATTTAACATAATCATAAACAATAAGAAAATAATTAGCAAAACCCATTTCACAAATAATTGATAATTCATAAGATAATCGTTGTTGATAACGGTAATCATTATTAATTTCCTTATTATCTTGTAATTGTTGTAAACATAAGTTTTGCAAATATTCATTGCTATTCATACCAATTGGTGGCACATACTGTAACATATTTTCCTTAATATTAAATTGTAATTGTAAATTAACATTATTAATTAACTGTTCCAAATTAGTTATTAATATTTGTTCATATTCACAATAAATATCAAATGATAATAAATAATGATAATTACTAAAATCATTAACATTAGTTTCTGCTAACAATTTTTGTTCCTTAATAGCTTCAATTAACTGTAATGTTTGATTATCATCCGGTTGTAAATATTTTACTAAATTACAAGGAACAACTAATTGTTGCTTATCAATTCAATATTGAATATTACTAACATTATCCTGATTAATTCCCATATATGTGGGGGCCTTTTTTTGAATTTTTGTTAAATATTCCGCTTGCATTGTTAAAGACATTGCTAAAGTATTTTGTGGTTTAAAAATAACAATAATCTCATTTAAATGTTCTAATAATTGTTCACAACTAATTGTTGAATTATTAGAAATAGCAATTATTGAAGAAATAAGACAAAGTTGTTCATAACCTTGCTGATTTTTAGCAATAACAATTAATTCTAATTTCAAATTACGAGCAATATCTAGCACATCAATATCAATGCCAATAATTGGTTTAATATTATATTTTTGACATTGTTCATAAAATCGTATTGCTCCAAACATTATATTCTTATCAGTCAATGCTAAAACCGAAAGATTATTTTTAATTGCAAATTTAAAATAATTTTTTAACTTTAACGGTGAACTTAATAGTGAATACTCACTATGAACATTTAAATTAATAATTATTTCCACCTACTTTTTTTCAAGAAAATTAATTTCTTGTTTTATAATATTATTTTCAACTGTTAATGCTAAAATTTCTTCTCATAAAATGCTTTGTTCTTGTTTCTTAGCAATAGCAATTATTGGTTTAATTACTGGATTTTGAGGAATAAATAATGAACAACAATCTATAAAAGGAATAATTGATGTTTCATAAGTATTAATATTTTTAGCAATATTAATAATTTCATTTTTATCATAAGTAATTAATGGTCGCAAAATTACCATATCACTAACATCAGCAATAACTGATAAACTTTCAATTGTTTGTGATGCTACTTGTCCTAAAGAATCACCAGTTGCTAAAATTTTAATACGCAATTTTCTTGCTAAATAATTAGCAATACGCATAAACATTCGGCGCATAATTGTAATCTGATACGATGATAAAGGAATATATTTTAACTCTTGTTGTAAACTACTAAAATTGCATATATATAATTTTGAAACAACATTACCGCCATAAACTCCTAAGGTTTTAACTAAATTAATAACCTTTTGTAATGATTCATCTTTAGTATATGGTGGGGTTATAAAATGTAAATAATGAACTTCCAATCCGCGTTTCATTAATAAATAAGCACTAACTGGTGAATCAATCCCACCACTCATAAGTAATAATACTTTTCCAGCAATACCAACAGGATAACCTTTTAATCCAGTAATTTTATCAAACATAATAAAAACATTATCAATTTGAATTTCTAAATATATCGTTAATTGCGGATTTGTTAAATTAACTTGACAATCTTTTTTATAATCTAAGATTAATTCAGCAATAACATTAATTATTTCTAACGAAGTACAATGAAATTTTTTATCAATCCGATTAACATCTAATTTAAATGATTTAAATTCTAAATTGCTAATCAATGTCAAAATTTCCTTCTGAATAACATTTAAATCTTTAATAACTTGTTTAGCAAAAGAAAACGAAGTAATTCCAAAAGTATTTCTAATAATATTAGCAATTTGTTCAATTTCAACAGGATTAGTTTGATGTTCATTTAAATAAATCAACATCCGACTATGTGTTGCAACAATATTTAAATATTTAAATGCGATTAACTTAGCTTTTAAATTTTTTTCTAACTGATTAATAAATAAATACCGATTCTTACCTTTAGTTGATAATTCACCATAACGAATTAAAATAGTATCATTCATTTTTAATTATTCCTACTCTCTATTACCTTTTTTGCAATCTTTTATGTAACCGTTGTTCATACGAATACTCTAATGCTTGTAATACTAACTGTAATGCATCTTCATAATTAGCACTGTTATAAATTAACTGTGCACTTTTAATTTTATTGTTAACACTATCATCAATAGCACAAAATTTATAACCATAGACAATTGCTCGTTGAATTAGTTGATCAATGATGGCAATATTTTTAATTTTACTATGTAATTTATAAATATTATCTTTTAATAAATATAACTTGCGTAATAATCGCTTTTGTTCTTGTAAATCATCACTAATACTAATTAATTCTTTAAGTTCCGAAAATGAGTTATAAACATCACTAATCCGGTCTTTAAAAATATAAGCAATCTTTTGATAAGTAATTTTATTTAACTTAGCATTTAATTGCATTAATAGAATTCCTAAATGCGAAAGCAACTGTTTTAATTGTTTTTCTTCTTCAGTTTTTTGCGTTATTAATTTATATACTTGTTCTAAATGAACTTGAGTTTTTAAAGCATTTTCTAAAATTTTTACCTGTAATTTAACCAATTGATGATAATCATTAGTTTTTGTTTGATTCATAATCACAATTAATTCATTCATTTGCGAACTTAAATTCTTAACTAATTTTTGACTATTATTAATTATTTCTTTTTCCATTGGCAAAAATAAATAAATAGTTTCAATTTGTAGTAATTCTTTTTTTAAATTTTCAAAACTATTTTCAATTAATTCAACTACTTTAATGGTTGACTCATAGTAAGTTGAAAAAATTGTTTTTAAATCTTTTTCTTTTTGTGCTTGATAATTAAAATTAGCTAGCAAAACCAGAATTTTTTCAACTCTGACTTGTCCCTTTTTATATTGTAAATTATCTAACAATTTTTTAACTTGTTGAACTTGAAGATTAACATCATCAAATAAATTCACAAACTGCTCTTGCAGAATAATATCATTGCCTTTATTCATATATAAAGTAGTCATTTGTTTTAATTGCTTGGGAATAACTTTATATACAATTGTTAATAACTGCGGAATCTTATCTAAAATTTCTGTAAAGGAAATTAAACCAACAGCAATCTTATCAAGAATTTGATATGACTTCAAAAATACTCCTTTAGTTAATTCAATTTCAAAGTTATATAACATATTTTGTAAAACATTAACTAAATAATCTAATTTTTCAGGATTTATTGCCACATGAATTTGTAATTTAGTAGCATTATTAACTAACTGATTAAAAAAACTTTTATATAATGATGCTTGCTCACGTTGGGTTAATTCAATTTTAAGAGCATTTTCATAATCTAATAATAGGTCGCGTGATTTTTTATTTAACTTATTAATTTTTGCTAATAATTCTTTTAACTTATATAAACTAAATTTCTTAATATCTTGCTGATCTTGTTTTAAAATTATTAATGATTCATTTATTAATCCTAATAGTTCTTGACTATGTTTTTCATAAAGAAAAATTCAATATGGTAAAATTGTTTCAAATTCATGATGATAACTAGCAATTTCTGATAACCGATATAATCTTTGACGCAGTGGCAATAATTTAATTATTTCTAAGCAATTAATAATTTTACCTTCTAAAAAATTTCTTTGATGCAACATAAATAATAATATTTGTCATATGATAAGAGTAAATATTAACAGAAAAATTAAACCGGTTATTAATCAATGATATCAATTTCATTCTTTTAAACTAATAAATAATCTCATTATTTACAATCCTCGCATCTGCATTTCAGTTATAATTATAACATAAATTTTATTACATAAAATGAAGCAACCCTTTTAATTTTGTCGAAAACTCTTGATAAAATAAAAAAAATCATCAACTTGATAATTTTAAAAGGCTTTTATGTAAAATTACTATTTTTACTTTAACTTTTTTATACATTAAAATATAATACCGCTGTTTGTTGGTTTGGAGTTAAACCCTTATGTTGGTATTTTCATTTTCAGAGATTTAAATAATTTTGAATATTAGTAAAACCTAAACCATGATAATGAATTAAGGCTTCTTTAAGACTAGATTGTAATTTACTGATTTTATTTAAGTTACGATAACTAGCTTCAGGATTAATTGTTGTTTTAGTTACACATAAAGTAGAATTTGTTTGTTTTGCTACTAAAAAATATAATTTTTGCATATCAGAAGTAATAATTGAATTTTCGTTAATTAATTCTTTGTTCATATTTTCAATAACTCATTAGACTTCTTGCAAAATTAATATGATAATTATAATTTTTAAATTTAAAATAAATATAAAAGTGTTATTAAAATAATTTTTAGATTATTTTTACAAATATTTTGTCATTAAAACATAATAAAAATTATTATTTACAATAAAAAAAGACTGAAATTTTAAATTATCAAATATATTTAAACTAATAGTTGTAAATTATAAATTGAAGCTATTAAATTAAATCTTAAAGCAAATCTTTTTCTACGATTTCGATATTTTTCACTAATAATTTTAAATTTTTTAAGTATAGCAAAAACATTTTCAATAACAATTCTCATTTTTGAAATTCGCTCATTATTTTGCTTTTCTTCTTTATTTAAAGGGTTTTTCTTTGATTTTCTTTTAGGAATTAAAACATTATGATTAATTTTTTGTATGCCTTGATAACCTAAATCCACTAAAACAGTTGTTTCTGGTAAAAATTTAATTTTTGAATCTTTTAAAATTTTAAAGTCATGGTTTTTACCATAAGAAAAATCAGAACTAATAATTTTTTTACTATCTTTTTCAATTATAACTTGTGTTTTTATTGTGTGTTTTTTCTTTTTTCCTGAGTAGTGCTGTTTTTGTCTTTTTTTGGGCGTTGGATTTGGCTTTCAGTTACATCAATTATAACAGTCTTATCTTTGAAATAATCTTTTAATAGTGATTTTTGACCAGTAAGTTGTTGAAAATTAGGGTGTTTTATTAAAGTGTCTTCAATTCATTTGATATTTCTATAACAACTACTTTCACTAATATCATAACTTTTTGCAATATGAAAATAAGTTCTATATTCTCTTCAATATTCTAAAGTCATTAAAATACGATTTTCTAATGATAATTTATTGGTTCTTCCGCGACGAAATCTCTTTTTTAATTCTTCTATTTTTAAAATTTCTAGCATTTTATTAAAAGTAGTATGTTTAATACCAGTTAATCTTAAAAAATTTTTATCACTTATTTGATTATTTTTTTTAAATTTCATTTAAATTCCACCTTTTTATTAAAAACAACAATTCAATTATATTTTAAATTAATTTTGCAAGAAGTCTATTGTTTTTGTAAACGTTTGGTGTTTGTGGATTTAACATAAATATTGTTATTATTATCAATTGCCATTTGAATACAGCATTTAGTATTAGTTGCGAATGGGTCAAGGTGAATTCTTCGTGGATCAGTTTTATATTTGAAATTTCCTTTATGGATTTCTTTAATGAATGTTTCATCGATTTGGATTTTACCAGATAATTTTTTAAATTTTAATTGGGTATTTTCTAATTGTTTTGATTTCATTAATTTTTGACGATTATATCAAGCAGTTTTTAATGTAGTTTTAATAAAACGAGAAATTGTTTTACTAGATTGCCCCAGCAATGAAATTTGAATCAATAAATTTCATTGTTCATAATTTAAATGACTTCAATAAATAAAATGATTACGAAAAGCGTCAAAACTTGCACGACAATTTTTACATAAATATTTTTGTTTTCCTTCTGAATTATGTCCATTTTTAACGCAATGGTAAGATTCACATTTAGGGCATTTAATACCGTGCGCTCTAAATTTTTGATCAATTTCATTTAAACGTTTTTGTTTTTTTATTAATTCTGCTTGTTGTTTGACTTTTTCATAAAATTCTAAAAATTGATCATCTGTTAAAGTATTTACTAGTTCTTGAATTATTTTTTCCATAATTATTATCCACCTCTATCATATTAAAATATACCTAAAATTAAGTATATTCAATAAATATCAAGAGTTTTCGACAAAATTAAAATAAAAAATTATTAATTATTATTAAATTTTAACTAATATTTTTACTTACTTAAATCTATTATATTTATTTGTTACAGCATTACCTTTATAATTAATTCAACTATCATCATTTTTATTATTATCCACCTCTATCATATTAAAATATACCTAAAATTAAGTATATCCAATAAATATCAAGAGTTTTCGACAAAATTAAAAAGCAACCCTTTTAATTTTGTCGAAAACTCTTGATAAAATAAAAAAAATCATCAACTTGATAATTTTAAAAGGCTTTTATGTAAAATTACTATTTTTACTTTAACTTTTTTATACATTAAAATATAATACCGCTGTTTGTTGGTTTGGAGTTAAACCCTTCCTTATGTTGGTATTTTCATTTTCAGAGATTTAAATAATTTTGAATATTAGTAAAACCTAAACCATGATAATGAATTAAGGCTTCTTTAAGACTAGATTGTAATTTACTGATTTTATTTAAGTTACGATAACTAGCTTCAGGATTAATTGTTGTTTTAGTTACGCATAAAGTAGAATTTGTTTGTTTTGCTACTAAAAAATATAATTTTTGCATATCAGAAGTAATAATTGAATTTTCGTTAATTAATTCTTTGTTCATATTTTCAATAACTCATTGTTTTTGTAAACGTTTGGTGTTTGTGGATTTAACATAAATATTGTTATTATTATCAATTGCCATTTGAATACAGCATTTAGTATTAGTTGCGAATGGGTCAAGGTGAATTCTTCGTGGATCAGTTTTATATTTGAAATTTCCTTTATGGATTTCTTTAATGAATGTTTCATCGATTTGGATTTTACCAGATAATTTTTTAAATTTTAATTGGGTATTTTCTAATTGTTTTGATTTCATTAATTTTTGACGATTATATCAAGCAGTTTTTAATGTAGTTTTAATAAAACGAGAAATTGTTTTACTAGATTGCCCCAGCAATGAAATTTGAATCAATAAATTTCATTGTTCATAATTTAAATGACTTCAATAAATAAAATGATTACGAAAAGCGTCAAAACTTGCACGGCAATTTTTACATAAATATTTTTGTTTTCCTTCTGAATTATGTCCATTTTTAACGCAATGGTAAGATTCACATTTAGGGCATTTAATACCGTGCGCTCTAAATTTTTGATCAATTTCATTTAACCGTTTTTGTTTTTTTATTAATTCTGCTTGTTGTTTGACTTTTTCATAAAATTCTAAAAATTGATCATCTGTTAAAGTATTTACTAGTCTCTTGAATTATTTTTTCCATAATTATTATCCACCTCTATCATATTAAAAATATACCTAAAATTAAGTATATTCAATAAATATCAAGAGTTTTCGACAAAATTAAAAAGCAACCCTTTTAATTTTGTCGAAAACTCTTGATAAAATAAAAAAAATCATCAACTTGATAATTTTAAAAGGCTTTTATGTAAAATTACTATTTTTACTTTAACTTTTTTATACATTAAAATATAATACCGCTGTTTGTTGGTTTGGAGTTAAACCCTTCCTTATGTTGGTATTTTCATTTTCAGAGATTTAAATAATTTTGAATATTAGTAAAACCTAAACCATGATAATGAATTAAGGCTTCTTTAAGACTAGATTGTAATTTACTGATTTTATTTAAGTTACGATAACTAGCTTCAGGATTAATTGTTGTTTTAGTTACGCATAAAGTAGAATTTGTTTGTTTTGCTACTAAAAAATATAATTTTTGCATATCAGAAGTAATAATTGAATTTTCGTTAATTAATTCTTTGTTCATATTTTCAATAACTCATTGTTTTTGTAAACGTTTGGTGTTTGTGGATTTAACATAAATATTGTTATTATTATCAATTGCCATTTGAATACAGCATTTAGTATTAGTTGCGAATGGGTCAAGGTGAATTCTTCGTGGATCAGTTTTATATTTGAAATTTCCTTTATGGATTTCTTTAATGAATGTTTCATCGATTTGGATTTTACCAGATAATTTTTTAAATTTTAATTGGGTATTTTCTAATTGTTTTGATTTCATTAATTTTTGACGATTATATCAAGCAGTTTTTAATGTAGTTTTAATAAAACGAGAAATTGTTTTACTAGATTGCCCCAGCAATGAAATTTGAATCAATAAATTTCATTGTTCATAATTTAAATGACTTCAATAAATAAAATGATTACGAAAAGCGTCAAAACTTGCACGGCAATTTTTACATAAATATTTTTGTTTTCCTTCTGAATTATGTCCATTTTTAACGCAATGGTAAGATTCACATTTAGGGCATTTAATACCGTGCGCTCTAAATTTTTGATCAATTTCATTTAACCGTTTTTGTTTTTTTATTAATTCTGCTTGTTGTTTGACTTTTTCATAAAATTCTAAAAATTGATCATCTGTTAAAGTATTTACTAGTCTCTTGAATTATTTTTTCCATAATTATTATCCACCTCTATCATATTAAAAATATACCTAAAATTAGAGCCTGTCCAAAATTCTGTGTCTCGATAATTCATTCTGAATTATACTTAAAAGAAGGAGAACAGAAAATGACAAAAAAAAAAAAATAAAAAAATAAAAAAAGAACCTGACGCAATTGATAAAGTTGATGATTATTTTTTAGAAAATATTGATAATCCACAAGATTTATTTAAAGGCAATACTATTTTTCAGGAATTTACCAAAAAATTAACTGAACGAATGTTAAATACGGAAATTAAAGATTATCTTGAAACTGATGAGAATCATAATAAAAGAAATGGCAACACACAAAAAACCATTATTACTAAAAATGGTTCAATCGCAATTGATGTACCAAGAGATCGAAATAGTACTTTTGAACCAGTAATTATTCCGAAAAGACAAAGAAGATTTGATAACTTTGATCAAAAAGTAATTTCTTTATATGCAAGAGGAATGACAATTTCTGATATCAAAGCACAATTGCAAGAATTCTATCACGGAGCAGAAATTTCAGAAAGTTTAATTAGTCAAATAACTGATGATGTTATTAAAGAAGTTAAAATGTGACAAACTAAACCTTTAGAGAAGATTTATCCGATTGTTTATTTTGATTGTATTGTTGTTAAAGTAAAGCAAGATAAACGAATAATAAATAAAGCAGTTTATCTTGCCTTAGGAATTAATTTAGATGGTTTAAAAGATATTTTAGGAATGTGAATTAGTGAGAATGAGGGAGCCAAATTTTGACTTAATAATCTTACGGAAATGAAAAATCGTGGGTTACAAGATATTCTTGTTGCTTGTAGTGATAATTTAACTGGGATGTCTGATGCAATAGAAGCTGTTTTCCCAAAAACACAGCATCAATTATGCATTGTTCATCAAATTCGCAATAGTTTAAAATTTGTTCCTTACAAAGATCGCAAACTTGTAGCTAATGATTTAAAATCAATTTATACAGCAATTAATAGACTTGGTAGGACGCATAAAGTTTTGTTAGGTAGGAAAAGATTTGAATAAGTATTAAGACAGTCAGCAATGATTGTCTTTTTATTTTATAAGATGTTAAAAATTTGTTCTTTGAAAATTAAATACAAGTGAATTAATAATGTTGGTATGTATTAAAGCACGATAAATTGTGGGTGGTCGCCATAACCAAAAGAAGTTTACCAGTTAATAGATAACATCCTATTAGCTATAGCAATTTGTTTCGTTTTGCAATAAAAAAATGAATGGGTGGATTTCCTAAAAATATACACGCTATTAAATTAGTTCCAAGGGTAGGATGCGGACATTAAAGTGTAGAAATTTCTATATAGGGATATACTAAGTTTAAAATTATTAAAATCTTTATCTAATTAAAAAACAAAATTTACTAACAAAGCTTGTTAAACACTTAAATCTGCGATATATAAGTGTTTAAAAAACTAAGTTAACTAACTTAGTTAATATAACTTAGTTTATCTATAAGAAAAGAAAGGTAATTTATTATGAAAAACATTGAAAACATTTTTTTAAATACTAAAAAATATCTTTTAAAAGAAACACAAAACGCAATGCTTATTAAAGCACCAAAAATTCCATGATTTAATGAACAAATCGGTATTTGGTTTCCAAAACGATTTGTTTATAAAGGAAAATATGAAAATTCTATTTGCATCGGAATAATAAAAGATAGTAAATATCAAATAATTTCAATTAATCAGAAAGAAAATGAAACCAAATTAATTAAGGGACAAGAATTATTAAGCTTCTTCATTGCCGAAAAAGAAAACAACAAAAAAGATATAAATTATAACTATTTTAAAGGAGTTTAAAAATGAATATCGCGATTGGATTAATATTTATTATTATCAGCATCATGCTATTGGCATATTTTGCTTATAAAATTTATGCCAAAATAAAAATTAGAATTAAATATAAAAATGCCATTAAAAATAATACTGGTAATTTTACAAAAGATGAAAAAGTGTTTATTGCTCGCTTTGAAGAATGAGTTAAAACCCCTAATTCAAAAGAAAATAATGAGAATAAAAAATAATGTTTTGAGAAATTATTATGGAATTCTTAAAATTATTTATTCCGATAGAAAAAATGCCTGTACAAGTTGCGTTTATTGCCGAATTAATTATTATCATTACTTTTCTTTTCGCATTAATTTCAATTATATATTTACCAATAAAAATGATTTTTGGGAGATAAAAAATGATAATAAACTTAAAAGAATTTGATTGAGAACAAATTAAACAAACTTTCTGAGATTTATTTATTCAAATTACAACTATTCCGGCTCATATTACTGGTGGTAAAGAAATTAAATTAACCGAAGTACCGCTTTGACTTTTAATAGCAAACATTGCTTTTTGATTCTTAACAGCGATTATGGTGTGATTTATTCTAATGCTACTTTGAAAAACAATATCGGTATTTAGATAGAAGAAAAAGTAATGTCGCGAAGTTACATTGTGATGCATTCACAAAGAAATTCAAAATTAATTAGGAAAAAATACAATCGTGTTAAGGTTAATAGTGGTTTTAACAAATTTAAGAAAAACTTTGAATATAAATGATGAATGTTTTAAAAAGAAAGGGGGTGATTATATGATTGGAACTTTCTTGGCCGATGCACCAGCAACAGTGGAAAAAATAACAGCTAGTGATGCGATGACTAAATTGTGAAATGCAATTATAACGGCGTTTACTAAAATGTGAGAAATTATTGCTGTTAATATGCCACAAGTCGGTAACTTCTTTGCTGACTACTGAATATTCATTTTTCCATTTATTTTGGCAATATTTTTTATTTGCTTTAAAATGTTTGAAAAATTACTTGAAGCAGTACGCTAACAAAAAAATAAAGTGAGGTGCAAGATGAAATTTTGCAAATGAATAATAGAAAAAAATAACCATTTTATTGAATTAAATCGCACCTCATTTTTAATTTTATGACATTGCGGAGCAATTTGATATATTTACAACGGTTATTTTAAAAACATTGTAAGCTATTTATTTTTAGTGGGTTGTATTTTGATTTTTCTTTTTAAAATCGGTAATTTAACACAAATTAACAAAGTTATTAACTTCTTAAAAAACTCACCATTAAACATCGTTATTGGTTCATTAGGAACTGGAAAAACCGCCTTTCTAGTATACGCATCAAAATTACTAAAAAAGAAGAAATATCATATCGCCTCAACCTTTCCATTACTAGAAACCCAAAAATTAAGTTTAGGTCATATGGGATTATTAGATTTTGATTATCCGGTATTGCCAGACAAAACCTTACTTTTATGAGATGAAACCAACTTATTTTTAGAAGGAACTGATTGAGAAAAAAATAATACCAAAAACGAAGAAACCGGTATTCAAGAATATTTCACTCTGGCACGCCATTTCGGTCATATTGTTCTCGCTAGCGGTCAAAGAGATAAACATATTTGAGTTAAAGTTCGTGATATTGCCAATAATGTGATTGTAGGAATTCGTAAAAAACCAGTTAATATTTTTCGCCCTTACTTAAAAGTCATCTATGGCACCTTTACAAGCATCGAAGAATATGAACGCTGACGAAACATCTTAATTGATGCTAAAAATAGCAAAAAGGGTCGCCGTATTAAATATCGTGATATTCCTGAACTTGATATTTATTTTTTTAAACTAAAAATTCCTTTACCAATACTTAACACTTACAATTCTTTTTACCTAGCATTTTTAAGAGATTACTTAAATTCAAAAGTAAATCCCGACTATGAAGATAAATACTATGCTGACACAGCAATTGATTTAGAAGACTTAGAATACTTAAAAATGGATAAATTTAGCAAATTTTTAAGAAAAATGAAAGAAAAGGAACAATAAAAAATGGAAAATCTTGCAAAAATGGCCGACTTTTTCGTCCAAATGCTTTATAAAGTTTTTGATTTAATTTGAAGTTTAGAAGTGCCAGGAACGAAAATTCAATTAATATTTCCTTTATTCTTAACACTTGCTGTAGAATTTCTTATGGCAATTATTCTTGGATTTGGTAGTCAACAAGTTAATTTAGAAAGACAACGTCAATATGCTGTTAAAAATAAAGGGCGGTTAAGTGCGTGAGGAAAAACTAAAAAACAAATAAAACCAATAAAAACAAAACAAGGTAACTAACAATGTTTAAACTAATTATTATTTTTATCTTAATAACTGTTCTTGGGCTTTTAGCTGGTAGTCATTTTGAAACTTATATTAGCGAGGGTCTTGCCAATTTCCAAAAGTTTATTACTAGCAATTTAACAATTTTAGAACTGTTTAAACCAATGGCGCGAACATTTTCGCAACACCCAATTTTTACCATTCTTGGTGTAACTTGTGTACTTATTGCTTTATTTATTGTGATTAAAGGTAGGTAAAAAAATGGAAAAATGAACTAAAAACCAAGAATTAGAAATAGAAAATGACAAATTAAAAATTGTTAATGTCATATTAGAAAATAGTGTTAATACTCTTAAATACATAATAATGGAAAAAAATAAAGAAATTTTTTAATTTTGTCGAAAACTCTTGATAAAATAAAAAAAATCATCAACTTGATAATTTTAAAAGGCTTTTATGTAAAATTACTATTTTTACTTTAACTTTTTTTATACATTAAAATATAATACCGCTGTTTGTTGGTTTGGAGTTAAACCCTTATGTTGGTATTTTCATTTTCAGAGATTTAAATAATTTTGAATATTAGTAAAACCTAAACCATGATAATGAATTAAGGCTTCTTTAAGACTAGATTGTAATTTACTGATTTTATTTAAGTTACGATAACTAGCTTCAGGATTAATTGTTGTTTTAGTTACACATAAAGTAGAATTTGTTTGTTTTGCTACTAAAAAATATAATTTTTGCATATCGGAAGTAATAATTGAATTTTCGTTAATTAATTCTTTGTTCATATTTTCAATAACTCATTGTTTTTGTAAACGTTTGGTGTTTGTGGATTTAACATAAATATTGTTATTATTATCAATTGCCATTTGAATACAGCATTTAGTATTAGTTGCGAATGGGTCAAGGTGAATTCTTCGTGGATCAGTTTTATATTTGAAATTTCCTTTATGGATTTCTTTAATAAATGTTTCATCGATTTGGATTTTACCAGATAATTTTTTAAATTTTAATTGGGTATTTTCTAATTGTTTTGATTTCATTAATTTTTGACGATTATATCAAGCAGTTTTTAATGTAGTTTTAATAAAACGAGAAATTGTTTTACTAGATTGCCCCAGCAATGAAATTTGAATCAATAAATTTCATTGTTCATAATTTAAATGACTTCAATAAATAAAATGATTACGAAAAGCGTCAAAACTTGCACGGCAATTTTTACATAAATATTTTTGTTTTCCTTCTGAATTATGTCCATTTTTAACGCAATGGTAAGATTCACATTTAGGGCATTTAATACCTTGCGCTCTAAATTTTTGATCAATTTCATTTAAACGTTTTTGTTTTTTTATTAGACTTCTTGCAAAATTAATATGATAATCATAATGTTTTAATTCCTAAAAGAAAATCAAAGAAAAACCCTTTAAATAAAGAAGAAAAGCAAAATAATGAGCGAATTTCAAAAATGAGAATTGTTATTGAAAATGTTTTTGCTATACTTAAAAAATTTAAAATTATTAGTGAAAAATATCGAAATCGTAGAAAAAGATTTGCTTTAAGATTTAATTTAATAGCTTCAATTTATAATTTACAACTATTAGTTTAAATATATTTGATAATTTAAAATTTCAGTCTTTTTTTATTGTAAATAATAATTTTTATTATGTTTTAATGACAAAATATTTGTAAAAATAATCTAAAAATTATTTTAATAACACTTTTATATTTATTTTAAATTTAAAAATTATAATTATCATATTAATTTTGCAAGAAGTCTATTAATTCTGCTTGTTGTTTGACTTTTTCATAAAATTCTAAAAATTGATCATCTGTTAAAGTATTTACTAGTTCTTGAATTATTTTTTCCATAATTATTATCCACCTCTATCATATTAAAAATATACCTAAAATTAAGTATATTCAATAAATATCAAGAGTTTTCGACAAAATTAAAAAAGAAATTTTAAAACTAGAAAAGTGAAATATTATTCATATTAATCAAATATCAGACTTAATAATTGAAAATGAAAAATTAAAAATTTTTAAACACGAAAGGAGAATTAAAATGAAAAAACTTTTAGGAAAATTATTTAAAAAAGATAATTCAAAAGAAAAAACACCATTAAGATTAAAAATTAAAAATTCTTTTAAAAAGCAGTGGTTAAAAGTATCATTAAGTATCATTTTCATCTTTATAAGCTTATTAATTTGTGCATTAACAGTAATCGATACTAAATGAATAACCGGAACAAGTAAAGAATTTAATGATTTTATGAATAAACAGATGGTTGATTTCTTTGGCAAGTTCAATAGTGGTATTATGCTAGCAGGAATATTTGTTTTTTGATGAGGCGGAGCAATATATTTTGCACTTAAATTTGAAAAATTAATCCGCTTGATTATTCAAAAAATTAAAGCAAAAAGAGCCTTGAAAAATGAAATCAAACAAACTCATTAATTCTTTAAAAAAATATTGATGAATAATACTTAATTACATTATATTCATATCTTTAGGTATAATTTTATTATTACATACAGATATTGAAAATTTGCAACAATTTATTAAAAATTTTGGAACAATTGGTAAGTTAATGATTATAGGTTATTCATTAGTATGAGTAACCATAACAGAAATGGTAAACTCTTTAATTCGCTTTGTATTAAAAAAGATTAAAACTAAAAGAACAATGAAAAATAAAATATTTTAAAAAGGAGTGATAAAAATGTTTATGAAAATATTTACCGTGTTAGTTATTGGTTTCAATAATATTTTTACCATTCCCCAAAATATTAACAACGACAAAATAACAACACAACTAATTAGAAATAAAAGAGAACATGATAAAATTTATAATTTTGAAATAAAAAACTTACAAAAAGTGATATTTCATTTTTCACCAATGAAAAATTACCTTACACAAGTTCAAATAAATAAAATAGATAATAACAATCTAAATGAAAAATTACCAGAATTAAGATATTTAAACAACCTTAGTTTCAAATTTACACACGAATTACAAAATAATCAGAGTAAACAAAATAAGATTAAACAACTAATAACTACACACGGACAAGAAATAACGGAGATAAATGGTTCCAAATTCTGGGTAATTAATAAAAAAATAACAATCAAAGCACACGGCACAAATTTAACTAATTTCAAAGAATCAGTTATTAATAACATATGAGATTACACATTAAATAGTACAAATGATTTTGAAATTGAAACTAAAAAAGAAAGTACCGATATTGAATTACCGACAACAACAACTAATTTTGATGGCAACCATAAATACAGTGATATTATTGATAACCTTGACTATTTAATGATTCATCGTGGTGATTTTGACAAATTTAATTACTCTTATCTTTATTGAACGCCAATATTTAATTTCATTGACACCTTAGAAAAAGGTTACTATAAAGAATTTGCCATTAAAAATCATGGTTTTAAAAACGAAAGCTATTTTTATCACAAAACTTCTAGTAGTGAAGAAAAAATAAATAAAAATATCTTAAAAATTAAAGCTTTTAATAAAACCTTAATCGCAGGTAATAACTATTTACAATTATTACACGGTGAAAGCGAAATTTGAAAATATGACACTGCAAATACTAACGATTATTATCTAATTAAGTACCTTTTTGGAACATTAAATTATCTTAATGTTAAATTTAGTTTTCTACGCTATGACCCCGATTTACGAAATGACATTTACCTTTATTTTAAAAATAACATTCCTAGTATTAACAAAAGCGATTACAAAAATGTTTTTGATGAAATCTATGAAATTCTTGGCAATTTCTTTGCTAGTTTATTTTATGCCACTTTTGATATGGACGAAAAAACTCATACTGAAATTGATTTTAAGGGAGTAGACAATTACAACAAAGATTACTTTATTCAAATCGGTTTCTTTTATCGTTCATTAATTACTTTTTATCCCAAAAAATATTTAATCAATGTTACTGGTAATTCAGAATTATTACTAAGAAGTTATTTCTTTACTTTTGACAAAAAAATGCACCAAGAGAATTACAATGCCATTAACAACACCAATAGCATTTATCAAATTGATTTTAATAGACTTCTTGCAAAATTATAATTATCATATTAATTTTTAAATTTAAAAATAATTTTTAGATTATTTTTACAAATATTTTGTCATTAAAACATAATAAAAATTATTATTTACAATAAAAAAAGACTGAAATTTTAAATTATCAAATATATTTAAACTAATAGTTGTAAATTATAAATTGAAGCTATTAAATTAAATCTTAAAGCAAATCTTTTTCTACGATTTCGATATTTTTCACTAATAATTTTAAATTTTTTAAGTATAGCAAAAACATTTTCAATAACAATTCTCATTTTTGAAATTCGCTCATTATTTTGCTTTTCTTCTTTATTTAAAGGGTTTTTCTTTGATTTTCTTTTAGGAATTAAAACATTATGATTAATTTTTTGTATGCCTTGATAACCTAAATCCACTAAAACAGTTGTTTCTGGTAAAAATTTAATTTTTGAATCTTTTAAAATTTTAAAGTCATGGTTTTTACCATAAGAAAAATCAGAACTAATAATTTTTTTACTATCTTTTTCAATTATAACTTGTGTTTTTATTGTGTGTTTTTTCTTTTTTCCTGAGTAGTGCTGTTTTTGTCTTTTTTTGGGCGTTGGATTTGGCTTTCAGTTACATCAATTATAACAGTCTTATCTTTGAAATAATCTTTTAATAGTGATTTTTGACCAGTAAGTTGTTGAAAATTAGGGTGTTTTATTAAAGTGTCTTCAATTCATTTGATATTTCTATAACAACTACTTTCACTAATATCATAACTTTTTGCAATATGAAAATAAGTTCTATATTCTCTTCAATATTCTAAAGTCATTAAAATACGATTTTCTAATGATAATTTATTGGTTCTTCCGCGACGAAATCTCTTTTTTAATTCTTCTATTTTTAAAATTTCTAGCATTTTATTAAAAGTAGTATGTTTAATACCAGTTAATCTTAAAAAATTTTTATCACTTATTTGATTATTTTTTTTAAATTTCATTTAAATTTCACCTTTTTATTAAAAACAACAATTCAATTATATTTTAAATTAATTTTGCAAGAAGTCTAATGAATAAAAATGGCAATAACAAGAAAGGCAGGGTTAGTTTAGTAATTAAATAATAATTTAGCTGATTGTTTTACTTCTTCAAAGCAATACCTAAGAAAACTAAACGCGACCGACTTGGTACATAACCTTTAATTTTATCTACTATTTTGATAATATTATTTCCTAGGTGAAATACAAATGTTAGATAAATACAAAGACGAAAACGAATTTTATAGTTTAATAGGCATAAAATATAAAACTTTCATGAAAATGGTAGAAATTTTAAAAGAAGGTGAAGCTAAACAAAAACAAATTGGTGGTAGACCAAATAAATTATCAATAGAGCAAAGATTACTTATGACTTTAGAATACTGAAAAGAATATAGTACATATCGTATTATTGCAAAAAAATATAATATTAGTCATGTTAGTTGTATTCGTAATATCTTTTGAGTTGAAAATACTCTAATAAAAAATAGTCACTTTCATATACCTGGCAAAAAGATATTATTAGAAAATAAGGGTACTACTAATAATTTATTAGCAATTGATGCTACAGAAATTCCAATTGAAAGAATTAAAAAAAACTAAAATTATTATTTTCTGGTAAAAAAAGGCAACATTCATTAAAATCGCAAATAATTATTGATTTATTTAACAATAAAATTATTTCAGTAGATTTTTGTTATGGCAGTACTCATGATTATAAGTTATTTTTAAAATCAAATACACTTATAAATCCAAAATTAGAATTAATTGCCGATTCAGGATATCAAGGTTTGCAAAATGTTCATAAAAATACATTATTGCCAATTAAAAAAAGTAAAAATAATCCTTTAAATCCAGATAAAAAGGAATATAATAGCTTTTTAAGTAAAGTTAGAATTGTCATTGAACATGTTTTTGCTAGATTAAAAAGATTTAAAATACTAGTTTATCGTTATCGCAATAAGATTAGAAGATTTGGATTACGATTTAACTTAATTTCAGGAATATATAATTTTGAATTAAGCTAGTTATAGTTATGTACCAAGTCTAATGAAGAAATAGCGTTAATTGCTTTAGATCATTTTTCAGAAAAATGAAATAAAAAGTATCCACAAATTACTAAATCATGAAAAAATAACTGAAATAACTTAATAATTTTTCTTGAATATCCTCAGGAATTTAGAAGAATTATTTACACAACTAATGCGATTGAATCTGTTAATAGTCAATTAAGAAAAGTCATTAAGAATAAAAAGATTTTTCCTAATGACGCATCAGTTTTTAAAATATTTTATTTAGTATTTCAAAATATGGTTAAGAAATGAACGATGCCAATTCAAAATTGGGGTAGTGCAATTTCACATTTAATGATAAAATTTGAGGACAGAGTGAATTTAAGTTAATTACTTAGAGACACAGTTAATTGTACAGTCCCTAAAATTAAGTATATTCAATAAATATCAAGAGTTTTCGACAAAATTAAAAAGCAACCCCATTGAAAACTTAAACAATATCACGGCGTTTAATAACTAAAACTGAACCAATATTTAATAGCATTGCAAATATCCCATAACCAATAGCTACTGCTGTTGAATTTAAAATGTAA